>JAFYUH010000163.1 GCA_017549605.1 Bacteroidales bacterium | reverse complement strand
GTGCTACTTCTGAAGCTAATCTACCAAGTACTTGGCCCTCAGCATCAACGATGTACCATTTCTTGTTGGCGTTTTCTTTGTTGACGCTAATTGTTTTGTAACTTAATGTATCCATTTGATTAATAATAATTTATGCTGTTTGTTCAACATTTGTTTTCTATTCTGTAAAACAGGGTGCAAAATTAAAACTTTTTTTCTTATAAAACAATACCTTGCGAAAAAAAAGTTTATAGTTCATAGTTAATAGTTTATAGTAGTTTTGAGTTGATGGTTTGAAGTGGTCAAATACTGTTAAAATAAGTATTTTTTTTGAAAAATTATATGTCATTTTTTGTATACAACCTAAACCCAAAAACTTTAAACTTTCTAACTGCTATAAACTATTAACTTTACACTTTTAACTTTATTTCGTGAGTCTTTGGAAACACTCTTCAATGCTTGTTTCTTCTCTCTGCATGCTCTTTATTATCACATTATTATTAATAGCCCAGCGCATGAGGTCTTGTCGGATGTCTAAATCTGCCTTTGGCTCTAAAATCCAATGGCTGTCCTGGATGGCTTTGGCTTGCTTCAGACCAACGATGTCGTTGAGCATTTCTGCTGTCACTTTGCCGTCGAATTCCACGACCAAGACATTGTCGGATTCCTTGGTCAGGTTCTCGATGTTGTCGTTGGCAACGACTATACCTTTATTAATAATAATGACTTTGTCGCAAAGCGCTTCTACTTCCTGCATGATGTGTGTCGATAATAAAACGGTCTTCTCTTCGCCAAGGTCTTTGATCAGACGTCTGATGTCGATCAATTGATTTGGGTCAAGACCTGAAGTAGGTTCGTCGAGAATCAAGACTGATGGGTTGTGAATCATGGCTTGAGCAAGACCTACACGTTGTCTGTAACCCTTCGATAATGCTCCGATTTTCTTGTGCATCTCGACGCCAAGACCTGTCATCTCGATCATCTCGTTGATGCGCCTGCTGGCTTCTTGTCCTGTGATGTGATGTATGCCAGCGACAAATTCTAAATATTCTTTAACATACATGTCCAAATACAATGGGTTGTGTTCAGGTAAATAACCTACGCGTTTGCGCACTTCCATTGATTGTTCCCAGATGTCAAAACCTTCAACGCTGACAGTTCCTTTGGTAGGAGGGATGAAGCATGTTATGATCTTCATCAATGTGGATTTTCCTGCGCCGTTAGGGCCTAGTAATCCGACGATTTCTCCTTTGCCAATTGTTAATGATACATCGTTGAGCGCTAATTGATTATCGTATTGTTTAGTGACGTTTTGAACTATTATCGACATGCCTGTTTCTATTTTTTGCAAAAATAATATTTTTCTACTAAAAAAGCATACACGTTTGAAAAAACTGTTGTATCTTTGCACTCTCAAAACGTGGAAAGATTTGATTGATTGCAACCACGAGAAAAAAATGCTAAAACAATGTTTTTTTCCTCACTATTTCAATCTCAAACTTACCGCAAATTAATTATTTTAACACAAAAAATTTAATTTGTTATGGGCTATTATTTCACATCAGAATCAGTTTCAGAAGGCCATCCAGATAAAGTGGCCGATCAAATTTCAGACGCTGTCTTGGACGAAATGCTTCGTCAGGACCCTGAATCAAAAGTTGCTTGCGAAACATTGGTGACAACAGGTCTAGCTGTTATCGCAGGTGAAGTCAAATCTACAGGTTATGTAGATGTTCAAAAGACAGCACGTCGCGTTATCGAACGTATTGGTTATAATAAGGCAGAATATCAATTTGACGGCAAATCTTGCGGCGTCATCTCTGCAATTCACGAACAATCACAAGATATCAACCGTGGCGTTGAACGTAATGTAGAAGAAGAACAAGGCGCTGGCGACCAAGGTATGATGTTCGGCTTTGCTTGCAAAGAGACAGACTCATATATGCCTCTCACAATAGAATTGTCACACATCTTGTTACACGAACTTTCACAGATTCGTCGCGAAGGCAAGAAGATGAAATATCTTCGTCCAGATGCTAAGTCACAAGTGACAGTAGAGTATGGTCCAAATTGGAAACCTCTTCGCATAGACACAATCGTTATCTCAACTCAACATGACGAGTTCCTCGATGATGACGAAGCTATGATCCGCACAATAGAACACGACGTAAGAACAATTCTTCTTCCAAGAGTGAAGAAACTTTTGCCACAACGCGTGAAACTTCTTTTCAAATCTGACATGAAGTTGTTCGTAAACCCAACTGGCAAATTCGTCATCGGCGGTCCTCACGGCGACACAGGCCTCACAGGTAGAAAAATCATCGTTGACACTTACGGTGGTCGCGGTGCTCACGGTGGAGGCGCTTTCTCAGGTAAAGACTCTTCAAAGGTCGACCGTTCAGCAGCTTACGCAGCACGTCATATCGCCAAGAACCTCGTGGCTTCTGGCGCTTGCGATGAAGCTCTTGTTCAAATCGCTTACGCTATCGGCGTTGCACAGCCTGTCGGTTTCTATGTAAATACAAACGGAACATCTCATGTTAAAGATGCTAACGGCAAGAAAATGAACGACGCTGAAATAGCAGAACGCTTGAAAGGCATCTTTGATCTTCGTCCTTATTCTATCGTCAAGAGATTCGGTTTGAAGAACCCTATCTTCGAACCAACAGCATCTTATGGTCACTTCGGCCGCGACTGCAGAATGGGTAAAGTTGAAGTTTTCTACGAAGATAAAGACACATTCAAAGAAGACGGCAAGATTTACAAGAATGTAGAATTCTACGCTTGGGAAAAACTTGACGCAGTGGAAGACGTTAAGAAAGCTTTAGGCTTTTAATAGAAATTCAAAATTTTAGAATCTCAAAAGCTCAAAATATGGAACCTCGGAAATTTTCCGGGGTTCTTTTTTGTTATAATTTTAAAAATACTTTCGTCTTTGGCCTTTCGTCTTTAGCCTTTTTTATATCTTTGTAAAACGCAAAATAATATTTCAAATATGCTTTCGATATTGATTCCTACATATAATTACGATTGTTCGCGTTTGGCAACAGAACTGCAACGTCAGATATCAGCATGCGGAATCGAAGCTGAGGTGATTGTCATGGACGATGCTTCTCCAAATCTGGAGATGCGAGAGGCGAACAAGGCTGTCAATGACTTGCCAAATTGTCGTTTGGTGCAACTTGAAAAGAATGTAGGCATTGCGCGTATCCGCAACATACTCGCCGATGAGTCTCAATACGAAAAACTGTTATTCCTTGACTCTGACGTATATCCAGTCCACGATGATTTTATAAAGACATATCTTGATGCTTCCTTGAACAGCGATGTCGTGTGTGGCGGTTTGATGTTTCGTGCAGAACCACCGTCACCGGATTGTACATTAAGATACAAATATGGCAGCCAGGTAGAGGCTTCGACCGTAGAGCATCGTATGAAAGATCCTTATGCTGAGTTCCGTACTCTCAGTTTCCTCATATCACGTGATGTCTTTATGAACGTCAGATTTAATGAGGCATTTACTCAATATGGTCATGAGGATACTTTCTTCGGAAAGGAATTGTATGAGAAAGGTTATAGTCTGATTCATATTGACAATCCTATATATCACGACGTTCCTGATACAAATGAGGCGTTTCTTTCAAAGACACGTCGCGGTATAGAGAATCTTAAAAAACATAAAGAAATATTATTATCGCACGTCAGAGTGTTACGTCTTTGCGATAAATTACATAAGTATCATCTAGATGCTTTGGTTTCCTTAGCTTTTAGAATATTACGCAAGCCATTAGAAGCAAACCTATTAAGCAAGAATCCGTCTTTGTTTTTGTTTAATGTCTACAAAGTCGGATATCTCTGCCATATAATGTAAATCTAACAAACTTGGTGTCTAGGTGACTTGGCGTCTCGGTGACTATCTTAATGTCACTCTCGTAATTCCATGACCACCAGTCTCTAAGCTCGCGTCTTGCATCTGTTGTACGCAAGACATTTTGCTGAGTTGTTGGCGTATCAACTGACGTAGGATGCCGTTGCCTTTTCCGTGCAAGATGCTGATATTCTTGATGCATAACAAAGAAGCGTCATCGATGTATTTTGCCACAGCATCCAAGGCTTCCTCGCCACGCATGCCTCTTACGTCTAAAGTAAGGTTGAAATTAGCTGCTTTTTCGTTGATGTCTTCCATAATCGCCTTGCGGAGATATGTCGGGTTGTTGGCAGATTTCTTTGCTTCTTTCTTGCTTATCTTCACGACTTTGTCAGCAGTAGTCTTTAGTTTCACGCTGCCGAACTCAATGGTGATGTCGGTGTCGCTGATGGCGATGATTTCGCCGACTACTTCCATCTCGTTGATGCGAACCATGTTGCCGACTTGAAGATCTTGTTCGTCTTTCTTTTCTTTTTCTTCAATCTTAAGATTTTTGGAAATGACTTTAGCGTCTTCTTCAAGTTGCTGTTTCATGCCTTTGAGGTCTTGACGCAGTTCTTTGGTGCGTTCTTTTTCAGCCTGAGCCTCTTTTATCTCGCGAATTGTACGCTCTATCTTAGCATTAGCCTTGTCGATGAGCGACTGCGCTTCCTTGTTCGCTTCTTTTAAAAGAGTGTTTTTTCTCTTTTCTAAATCACTGAGTAAGTTCTTGTATTTTGTGACCACTTCATTAAGAAGATTGTCAGCTACTTTTAACTCGAATTCTTTTTTGCGAATTTCTTTCTTCTCGATTTCAAGCTGTTGAAGTTGTTGGTCGAAATTGAGATGTTCTTTGCCGCCGATCTCTGCAGCATCGTTGAGTATCTCTTGAGGGAAACCGATTTTCTTCGCAATTTCAAATGCGAATGAACTGCCTGGTTTGCCAGTCATCATCACATAAAGAGGCTGCAAAAATCTAGTGTCGAATAACATCGCACCGTTGACGATGCCTTGATGATTGTCGGCCAATAATTTCAAATTCGCATAGTGTGTTGTAACTACGCCAAACGATTTCTTCTCGTTAAGTTTCAATAATATAGCTTCAGCTATGGCGCCGCCGAGTTGAGGCTCCGTTCCCGTTCCGAATTCGTCTATTAAAAATAAGGTGCGTTTGTTGGCATGACTTAGCAGCTCCTTCATGTTGAGAAGGTGAGAACTGTAAGTACTCAAATCGTTCTCAAGAGATTGGGAGTCGCCGATGTCGATGAACATATCATGGAAGATGCCGCATTTAGAATCGACTTCCATCGGTACGGCGAGACCGCATTGAAGCATATATTGAACAAGACCGATGGTCTTGAGACATACGGACTTGCCACCGGCGTTAGGGCCGGAAATGACGAGTATTCTGTTGTCTTTGTCGAGACTTAGGTCTAAAGGTGTTATCTGTTTGTTTTGTGACTTCAGTTTCTGCTCCAAGAGAGGGTGTCTAGCCTGACGCCATAGGAACAAAGGTTCGTCTTGTATCTCAGGGATGACGCATTTGTATTCATTGCTTAACAATGCCTTGGCTCTGATGAAGTCGATGAGTCCGAGTAGGTTCCATGCTTTGAGAAGTTCAGGAATCTCAGGACGTAGGAGTTGTGTGAAAGCGAGCAGAATCTTGTTTATCTCTCTTCTCTCTGCGTATTCCAACTCTCTGATTTCGTTGTTGGTGTCGAAGATTTCGGCAGGTTCGATATAGACTGTCTGACCTGTAGCAGACTCGTCGTGGATGAAACCGCGCAATGCTCTTTTGTCGGCGGCTTTCACTGGAATAACAGGGCGTCCGTCACGAATTGTGAGCTCTGCGCTGCTGTCGGTCCAGCCTGCTGCTTTAGCATCGGTGAGGATCTTGCGCATGCGTCTGTCGATGGAAGTCTGCTTTTTCCTTATCTCGCGGCGTATCTCTGCAAGTTCTGGAGATGCGCTGTCTGGAATCTCGCCTTTGTCGTCGATGAGGCGCACGATCTCGGTGAAAAGATGTCTGTCTATTTCGATGCCAGCTGCTAAAGCCTTGAGTGATTTGACTTTGTCAGCAGATTCTGACTTGAAGAAATTAAAGACGTATGATAATGATGTAAGCGTTGGCTTTAAAGCGAAAAGGCTTTCTACGCTGATGACGGTTCCTTCGATGCTGAGTCGTTTGAAATCGCTGCGCAAGTCGTTGTAGTCTCTCACTGGGAATGGAACGCCATTCTGTAATAATGAAAGAAAGTCATCTATCTGTGATAGGCGTGTCTTTATTTTTTCAATGTCGGGACAAAAACGCATCTTCTCGACAAACTCTTTCCCCATATCACTGATGCACAACTCTGTAAGTCTGTTCTTAACCGACTTAAAACCAATCTTATTCTCAAAATCTTTAGGATAAATCACGTCTTTATTTTATTTTCTGCAAAGATATGAAAAGACAACAGACAACAGACAACGGACAACAGTTTTTTAACTTATAATAATCAAAAAAAAACTTGAAATCTTAAATTCAAGATATCATGAAATTTAGAATAAAAACGTTGTCTTTGGTCTTTTGACCGATGACTATTTGTGAAGTTCCGTTGTCTTTGAAAATATTGCCGATAACTTGAGAATTTTCTATTATATTTTAATAAATAGTGTTATTTTTGCAATATCTAGAAATTAGTAAAATTGTATATATATGGTAAGAATAGAAATTTGTACAAATGGTTATCAATCAGTGATTAACGCTCAAGAAAATGGAGCTCATTGCACAGAGTTATGCGAATCTTTGGAAGTGGGTGGCGTAACACCTTCTTACGGAACATTGAAGAAAGTCGCTGCCGACATGAAGATTCCTGTAAGAGTCCTCATTCGTCCTCGCTCTGGAAATTACATCTACAATGACGCAGAACTCGAAATGATGTGCCTCGACATAGCATTGATTAAAGAACTTGGTTACGAAGGCGTTGTTATCGGCGCTTTGACAGAAAACGGCGATCTTGATGTCGATAAAATCAAGGCGATGATGAAAGCTGGCGAAGGAATGAAATTTACTTTCCATCGTGCTATCGATGCTTGTAACAATCCTCTCGAAGCATTGAAAATCTTGGTTGACTTAGGTTTTGACAAAGTGCTCACTTCTGGTTGCAAACCTAAGGCTGTAGATGGAATCGAAATGATCGCAAAGATGCAGCAGCAATATGGCGATAAGATTAAGATCATGGCTGGCGGCGGCGTAAATGTTAATAATGTCTCAAAAATTATTAACGAAACTGGCATCTCAAACTGCCATGCTTCTTTGACTGTTGACGTTGAAAATTATTGCCAAAACCTTTATCCTGATAAAGTTGATAATACAGGCGCAGCGATGTGCTGGAAAGTGTCGTCTCCTTCACTTATCAAGGAAATGTTAAATATTGTTAAGGATTGTTAAATAATGGTTAAAATAAGGCTGATGCTTTGTCATCGCATTATTTTACTATAATTTTACAAATTGAAAAATTGACAATAAACCAAAAAATAACTAACTGATTTTTAAATAAAAAGGAGTATTATGAAAATTCGTAATCTGTTTGTGGTCGCGGCTTTGCTGATGATGTTTTCATGTGCTGAAAGACACATCAATCCTTTGATTCAAAATCTTAACGACTCTTGGAATGTCACTACTGACACCTTAGATATTAATATGCAGGTTGATGTTCCATCTGTGATAATTGCAGATATGTATGAGAATGGTTTGATTCCTCATCCTTATTACAGTGACGTTGAACCATCTTTGCAGTGGATTCCACAACGTGAGTGGGACTACACCTTGACATTTGATGCAAACGAGGATATTATGGGTGAAGACGTAATTGAACTTGTGTTCGAAGGTCTTGATACATACGCTGATGTTTGGCTCAATGGCGAGCATTTGTTCTATGCTGACAATATGTTCAAAGAATGGACTTGCGACGTTGAAGATGTTTTGAAGGAAAAGAACAATACAATCAAGGTTAAGTTTTATCCTTTTGACAAAGTGAGAGATAGCCTTATTGAGACATATCCTCTCCGTTTCCCTGAGAAATATGCTGTTATGCGTAAGTCTGCTTACCAAAATGGCTGGGACTGGGCTCCTCGTTATATGAACATGGGTATCTGGCGGCCTGTATATCTTAAAGCCTGGACTCGTTCTACAATAAACTCAGCTTCTATAATAACAACTGCAATTCAGGAAGATAAGGCTGATTTATGCTTCGAAGCTTATATCGAAGCTGATAAGAGTCATGATGTTAAATTGCAACTTTTCCAAGACGGCGTTAAGGTTTTTGAAAATAATGTACAGCTTGAGAAAGGTAATAATTATTTCTCTTTCCCATTTGAAGTAGCAAATCCTAAGTTGTGGTATCCTAATGAGTTAGGTGAACAAAATATGTACACCTTCAATGTTAAGATGCTTGACGCTGCAAATATAATCGAAGAAAGAGACATCAAGATGGGTATTCGCACAATCGAGATGGTTGAAGAACCAGACAGCATCGGAACAGCGTTTTATTTCAAGGTCAATGGTACACCTTTATATATGAAAGGCGCCAACTATATCCCTGAAGACATGATAACATCATGGATGTCTAAGGAAAGAACACAAAAGCTTCTTGAACAATGTGTTGGCGATGCTCACATGAATATGTTGCGTGTATGGGGTGGCGGTATCTATCCTCCTCATTACTTCTTCGATATCTGCGATAGTCTCGGTATACTAGTATGGCAAGACTTCATGTTCATCGGCTCGACTTATCCTTATACTGACGCTTATCTAGATGATGTAAGAGAAGAAGCAACAGAACAGGTTATAAGATTGAAGAATCATCCATCGCTTGCATTGTGGTGCGGTAATAATGAGATCAGCGAAGGTTATTACAATTGGGGCTGGCAAAACTCAATGGGCTGGTCTGATGAAGAATATAAGGAAATGAAAGATGGTTACGACAAACTCTTTGAAGTTCTTTTGGATGATGTCGTCAAGACTAATGACAAGTCAAGACCTTATTGGCCAAGTTCTCCTAAGAACGGATGGGGCAGAGCCGTGAGTTTGGTTGAAGGCGACGTCCACTATTGGGGCGTATGGTGGGGCGAGCTTCCTTACGAAATGTATCGCGAAAAGGTAGGTCGTTTCAACAGCGAATTCGGTTATCAGTCATATCCATCAATGTCAACACTTGCTATGATTGATGAAAACCTCGACTTCGATAATCCTATTATCCAGGCACACCAGAAACATCCAAGAGGCGAGAAACTCATTAAAGAACACGTTGTTAAATATTTCGGAGAACCAAAAGACTTTGAAGATTATGTTTATTTAAGTCAGCTTTCACAAGCTTACGGAATGGATGTGGCGATCACAGCACAACGCAGCTCACGTCCTCGCAGCATGGGTTCTCTCTATTGGCAGCTCAATGATGCCTGGCCTTCAATATCATGGGCTTCTGTGGATTATTACGGAAATAAAAAAGCATTCCATTATAAACTCAGTGAGATGTATGCTCCTATATTATTAGGTATGGATGACGCCGGTAATGGCATGCATAAACTGTGGGTATGCAACGACCAGCAACGCGACATAAATGGAAGAATCCGAATCTTGGTTGAAGATATGGAAGGAAATCAGATGTATGCTTTCTCAGAGGCTATAGATCTTAAGGCTAACAGCTGTTATAGATATCCACATGATATCAATATCAGAGTGTCTAAGAAAAGAAAGAATGAGTGCTATGCTCGTATAATCCTTATGGAAGGAGATACAGTCTTGAGCGAACGCTTGCATTTCTTCGCATATCCAAAAGACTTGAAACTCATCGAGACAGAACTCAAGCCTAAGGTTACTTACGCTGATGGAAAATATATCCTCGAATTCAACTCCAAGGTGTTTGTTAAAGACGTCTTCGTTTCAACAACGGAAAAAGGCGAGTTCTCTGCAAACTTCTTTGATGTCCTGCCAAACGTGACAAAGACCATAATCTTTGAACCTGAAGAGGAAGATAAGAAGAAGAGAGATTTAGAATTTGATGTACATATTTATAATAGATAAGACTAAGGTCTAAGGGCAAAAGGCTAATGGAAAAAAATTAACCATTAGCCTTTTGTCGTTATTTATTCATTCATTCATAGTTTTGCAATAATAATTTTAGAACAAAATATCAAAATATGAGCAAAAAAAATGATATATCTGATTTTATATTGATAAATTTCTCATATTTGTAAAAATATTTGATTTAAGATTAATAAGTTAAAATCTGTAATTATGAAGAAAATTTATCTGATTATGGCATTTGTCTGTATGATGATGATGTCATTTAAGCCAGATGGTGGTGTTGGAGAACACCAAGGACATGAATATGTTGATTTGGGATTAAGTGTTAAGTGGGCTACATGTAATGTAGGAGCAAACTCTCCAGAAGAATACGGAGACTATTTCGCATGGGGAGAGACAAGCACTAAAACGAGATATGAAGAATGTAACTGTAAAACCTACTGCAAACCAATCAGCAATATATCTGGCAACGCACAATACGACGTGGCTAAAGCCAAGTGGGGCGGAGACTGGAGAATGCCAACTGAAGAAGAGATGGGTGAATTGCTAAATGAATGTGTGTGGACATGGGAACTAAAAGAAGGTGTTAAAGGTTATAAAGTCACAGGTCCTAATGGCAACAGCATTTTCCTTCCAGCTGCTGGCAACCGTAACGGTGTATCGCTCAGTAACGCAGGATTCGGCGGTAACTATTGGAGTTCTACGCATGGCGAGTATGACGACTACGACGCATGTTACCTCTACTTCGTTAGTGGCGTTCACTACAAGAGCTATAACCTTCGCGACAATGGTCAGTCGGTAAGACCGGTAGTAAAATAAATGCAAGTAGGGATATCATATTTGAAACGTCATTAATTTAACATTAAATAAATATTTGCAATTATGAAGAAAATTTACTTGATAATGACACTCGTATGCGGTATGCTGATGGTGTCATGTAAGCCAGAAGGTGTTGACGGAAAACATCATGGTCACGAATATGTTGACTTGGGATTAAGTGTAAAATGGGCTACCTGTAATTTAGGAGCAAGTTCTTCAGACGATTACGGACATTATTTCGCATGGGGCGAGACAACAACAAAAGAATCATACAGTGAAGAAAACTGTCCAACTTTCGAACTTAGTTATTCACAGTTACAATCACAAGGATATATTGATGATAAAGGCAATCTTACTGAGGAATACGATGCAGCTACATCCAACTGGGGCGGAGACTGGAGAATGCCTACATATGATGAGTTGAATGAATTAAGAAAAGAATGTACTTGGATCTGGACTACAAGTAGTGGCGTTAATGGATATACTATTGTAGGTCCTAATGGCGGCACTATCTTCCTTCCAGCAGCAGGCAACCGTGGCATGTCGTCACTCAGTAACGATGGAAAACTCGGTCACTATTGGAGTTCTACACCAGACTTCTCCTATGACAACTCATACAGCATTCGCTTTACTAGTGGTGCTCGCAATATGTGTAGCGATGGCCGTAATAGCGGTAAAAGTATACGCCCAGTCATGGAATAGATTTTTCCAATTAGGAGTTAGGAATTGAATAATGTAGAGACGTGTCATAATTCGTAGAATTGAAGTGACCCCAAAAGTTTGGACAAAAAACTTTTGGGGTCACTTCATCGTTGATGCGTCTTTTCTTTTAGGAACTCTGAACTCTGACCCTGAACTCTGACTTATAGACTTAGCAACTTTTAAAAAATAATTATGCATTATGCATTGTGAATTATGCATTAAAAAGTATTATCTTCGCGCCACAAAACCAAGCATTGATGTCAAAGTATAATTTACAAATAGAAGAAAAGACTTTTAAGATGGCTTTAAAAGCTAAGTCTTTGACATACATTGCAATTACCCCCCCGTTGGCGATTTGAGATAATCCCTGAATATAATTTACAAGAATCTTATTTAACGAATTTTCACAAAGTGTGGTTTCATGCTTTGCGATATCATATTGTCATAACCTAAATTCAAATAATATTTAATTAAAAATGAAAAGAAAATTTTTTGTATTGAGCTTTATGCTGGGCTTTCTGGCGTTCGTGACAGGCAGCTTGCAGGCGCAGACCGATGCTTACTTTTCAAACACGAAAGAGCTTCGTTCGTCTGAGTCCGTAGGCGCAGGCATGGGCATCGAAGGATTCTCGGGACAGTTCGGGCAAGGCTTCAACTTCGGAAGCTTCGACACCCAACAAGGCGGCTTCGGCTTTGAAGACTTCACAGGAGGTGACGCTCCAGTAGGAAACGGCTTGTTACTCATGACAGCCACAGGTTTAATTTATTTAATGAATAAAAGAAGAAAGGAAAACGAATGATGAAAAAGTTTACAGCAATAATGATGGCATTGATGATGGTGTTGACATTAACTCAATGCAAGCCAGACAAAGGCAATGAAGGCGACACACCAAACGGCTCAAAGGTAAAAGTCAGCTGTGTGATACCAATGAATAAAAACACAAGGTCAGAATTTGACAACCTTATGACCGACGGCTCAATAAAATGGAGCGCAGGCACAGAGAGAATCTATCTCGCAATACCAAACGAGACAAATCCTCAGATTGTAGAGCTGACAGCTTTCACAACTGTTGAATCCAATATCTTGCTTTTCGAAGGCGAAGTAGAAGCAGGACTTCTTACAGCAGGCGAATACGAAGTATGGTATTTAGGTAACTCAAAAGAATCTGGTAATTCATACATTACAGAAGAAATAGAGGATGAAGTAATAAAAAGCATCAGCGGCAGCATTGCAAACCAAAGCGGAGATTTGGATGATTTAGGCTACCACCATATTGCAATGACAACAGTGACAGCAGAGACAGAAGGCGAAGAAGTTGTCTTGTCGTTGAACGGCACATTGAAAAACAAGATTGCCATTGCACACTTAGATTTAGAAGGCATAACAAATTTGAAAGGCAATGCTATTGTTGGAACAGAATACGCACTTCAATACAACAATGGAGCATTTGAATTTGCAGTTACAGAAGATGCTTCTGCAAATATAAATGTTACAGAAGGCACAACAGCCTCATACGTTGTATTATTCCCAAATTCTACAGCTAATGTTGACTTAAAGAGCAACACAAGCAAGATGGTTACTTTTGAAGGCGGAGTGGAAGCTAATAAGATTTATTACAAACATGTATCTGACATGGAATATTATCCACTTGCATGGGAAGACTATGAAGAAGAAACCAATACAATTAATGGCCATGAATACGTTGACTTAGGATTGCCAAGCGGCTTGTTGTGGGCAACATGCAATGTAGGAGCAAACGCACCGGAAGCATACGGAAATTATTATGCTTGGGGAGAGACCGAGACAAAATCTGAATATACAGAAGAAAACAGCGTGACATACGGTAGACAGATGAACGACATCTCAGGCAACGCTCAATTTGATGCAGCTACTGCCAATTGGGGAGATGGCTGGAGAATGCCGACTACTGATGAGCAATTTGAATTGATGTGTTATTGCGATGTAGAATTGACATCTATAAATGGTGTAGATGGATGGAAATTGACAAGCAACAAAAATGGCAACTATATTTTTCTTCCACTTACAGGTTTTATTAGTGAAGAGTTGTTGACTAGAGAAGGTTGGATGGGACACTTTTGGAGCTCTACTCCTACTAATTCTGAATTGGCAAGACAGTTGGATATAAATGATATAGGAGAATTTAGCTTTGCCCGTTATGGACGTTGTTATGGTCTTACAATTCGCCCGGTATCAGGTGGCAACTTTACAGGACTATCTGCGCAATATGCGTTTGTAGAGACATCTGAAGTTAAAGAAATAACATCAAGCAGTGCAGTATGTGGTGGTAATGTTACAACAGACAATGGTTCTACAGTAACAGCGAAAGGCGTTTGTTGGAGTACAAACCAAAATCCAACAGTGGAAGACAATAAAACAACAGACGGTTCTAGTGTTGGTAATTTTACTTCAAATCTCAGCAATTTAGAACCAAATACAATATATTACGTAAGAGCATATGCTACCAATGCTGCTGGTACAAGTTATGGAGAAACTATAAGCTTCACAACATTGGCACAAACCAATACAATTAACGGCCACGAATACGTTGACCTTGGTTTAAGTGTTAAATGGGCTACCTGCAACGTTGGAGCCAATTCTCCAGAAGAATACGGAGATTATTTTGCATGGGGAGAAGTTGAAACAAATGATGAATACATTGATGCAAATTGCCAAACATATGATAAAGAAATGGGCTTGATTGGAGGTACTGAGTATGATGCAGCTACAGTTAACTGGAAAGGTGGCTGGAGAATGCCTAAATACGGAGAACTAGAAGAATTGATAAACAGATGTACTTGGGAGTGGACAACACAAAATGGTATTTATGGTAATAAGGTTATAGGACCGAATGGTAATAGTATATTCCTTCCTGCAGCGGGTATGATGCAAAATTCATCAAACTATTATAAGGATAGTACTGGTTACTATTGGTGTGATTCGCCTAAAGCTGACGACTATTTTGCGTGTCGTATCTGGTTTTCTAGTAGCAAAAAAGGTTTAGGTTCCGACCGCCGTTATATTGGTCAATCCATTCGTCCAGTTATAGATTAAGACAATTATAATAAATTATAATTTAAAATATTTATTATGAAAAATATGCCAATGAAAAAAGCTATAATATTAAACCATATGTTTACTGGAGATTATCTTAACGATAATATCGGTCATGAGATAATCAACTTGTTTGCCGATGATAATGGTGATAATTACATCTATCTTTGCAGAGATGGAAAGTTCAGTGGCAAATATGATAATGTTTATATTGATATAGCAAACTCATACGTAATACAGGTGCGTCGTCCTGCAAATCAAAAAGACACTTTGGAGATAATCAGCATAGCAACTGGTCTTGAGAAGATAAATGAAGATGACGTCTTTAAGAATTCGTCGGCATGTCCTATGTATGGCGGCTTATCTGTTTATGATATTTTCTCTGGTAATAAAATGCAACAGGATAATTGCGTTACATTCAAAGCTGAAAAAATATTTATACCTAAAGCTCCTGTTTATATCAAGCATGGAGAAAAGTGCAATATTGTAAATCCAGATGTGACAATAAAAAAGAAACCATCTCAACAGTTACGTGAATATATCCTTGAAGGTAGCGAAGATTATCAAGCTTTTTTGAAAATAATTCCTCAATTATGTACTAATAGCCAAGATGCCCAATGGATATTAAGAGACCCAAATAACAATAAGGTTACAAGCAATGCCAATGTTGTTACTGCTGTTGATATCTATGGTATTCAAACTCGTGAGTTGTCTTATTCCAATGCAATCAAATATTATATTGATGAATATCCAGAGTTGTTAAAGGAATTTTGTAAATCTAAAGGATGTAAAATATCATTCCCTGAAAAGTTTGCTCCTATAGTTCGTCGTGAATGGTATAACATTGATATTCTCATTGATTGCGGAGAAACTGTGATAGTTGTTGAAAATAAGGTCTTGTCAGGACTTAATGGCGTAAAAGAAGATAAGACGCAACTTGATGTATATGAAGAGACAATTTCTTTAGAATATGTTGGCAAGGGGGATGCGAAAGAGAAAAATCCATTCTATGGCAAACAATATGTTTTTGTCTTGTTGACTCCAAATCACAATGATATTGACGTGAAAGAACCTTGGATTCGTATATCATATAAAGACTTGTATGAATTCTTAAAGGAAAAGGTTCAATTGTCACCATATAAAGAAGATTTCCTTTTCTGTGATTTTGTTGCGTCATTGGCTGATCATGCAAAAGAAGATTACAATAAGGTTCTTATGCATAAGAAGTTCTTGCGCTCAATAGAGAAAAGAAAGAAATCTATGTGATGAACTTTTAGGTCAAAGGGCTAAAGGTTTGAGAGCTGCTGTAAAAAGGCAGCTCTTTTTTTATACTCTGAATTCTGAACCATGAACCCTGAACTCTGAACTCTGACTTATAGACTCAGCAACTCAGCAACTCAGCAACTCAGCAACTCGGTGTCTTGGCGTCTCGGTGTCTCGGTGACTTAAAAAAGCATACCCAAAGTCTGTTGTCCGTTGTCTGTTGACTTAATTAATCTAATTTCAAAACAGCCAAGAACGCTGATTGTGGAACTTCTACGCTACCGATCTGACGCATTCTCTTCTTACCGGCTTTCTGCTTTTCGAGGAGCTTGCGTTTACGGCTGACGTCACCACCATAACATTTTGCAGTAACGTCCTTACGAACCTGACGTACTGTCTCTCTCGCGATGATCTTAGCACCGATAGAAGCCTGGATAGCAACGTCGAACTGATGGCGTGGGATAAGCTCTTTCAACTTTTCGCACATCTTGCGACCGAAAGCATAAGCGTTGTCGCGGTGGATCAAGGTTGACAAGGCGTCAACAACTTCTCCGTTCAACATGATGTCTAACTTGACGAGACTTGCTTGTTGGTAACCAGCGATGTGGTAGTCGAAAGAAGCGTAACCTTTTGATATAGATTTTAATTTATCGTAGAAGTCGAATACGATTTCGCTCAATGGCATCTGGAACTTAAGCTCGACACGGTCTGTTGTGAGGTATGTCTGATTCATCAAGACACCACGTTTGTCGATACAGAGTTTCATGATAGAACCGACGTATTCGTTCTTGGTGATGATTTCTGCAATGATAAAAGGCTCGTCGATATGATCTAGTTTCGTTACCTCTGGCAAACCGCTAGGGTTATGAACGTCGACAACTTCACCGTCGGTGAGATAAGCCTTGAATGAAACGTTAGGCACAGTGGTGATTACGTCCATGTTGAACTCGCGGTCGAGGCGTTCTTGTACGATTTCCATGTGGAGGAGACCCAAGAAACCGCAACGGAAACCGAAGCCAAGAGCTATAGATGATTCAGGTTCCCATACCAATGAAGCGTCGTTGAGCTGGAGCTTTTCCAATGAAGCACGGAGTTCTTCGTAGTCGTCAGCGCTTACAGGATACACACCGGCGAAAACCATTGGCTTGACGTGTTCGAAACCTTCGATAGGTTTTTCGCAAGGTGCCTCTACATGTGTGATGGTATCACCGACCTTTACTTCAGAAGAAGTCTTGATGCCAGAGATGATATAACCTACGTTACCTGCAGAGAGCTCGTCTTTTGGAACCTGTTTCAACTGAAGCACGCCGATTTCGTCGGCTTGGTATTCCATCTTCGTTGCGAAGAATTTTACGAGGTCATCTTTATGAATTGTTCCGTTGAAGATACGGAAGTAAGCGATGATGCCGCGGTATGAGTTGAAGACAGAGTCAAAGATGAGAGCCTGCAATGGAGCGTTAGGGTCGCCCTTTGGAGCAGGGATTCTGTTTACGATAGCTTCGAGGATTTCTTCGATACCTATGTTGTTACGAGCGCTGCAGCGTAAGATTTCGGAACGTTCGCAACCGATGAGGTCAACGATTTGATCTTCCACCATTTCTGGGTTAGCGCTGTCCATGTCTATTTTGTTGATGACAGGGATGATTTCTAGGTCGTGTTCCATCGCCATATAAAGGTTGGAGATGGTCTGAGCCTGGATGCCCTGTGTGGCGTCGACGACTAACAACGCGCCTTCGCAAGCTGCGATAGAACGAGACACTTCGTAAGAGAAGTCGACGTGACCGGGAGTGTCGATGAGGTTTAAGGTGTAGTTGACACCGTCTTTCACATAATTCATCTGGATGGCGTGGCTCTTGATGGTGATGCCGCGCTCTCTTTCCAAATCCATATCATCGAGAACCTGGTTTACTAATTCTTTCTGTGATAAAGTTTTAGTGTTCTCTAAAAGTCTATCTGCTAAAGTGCTCTTACCGTGGTCGATATGAGCTATAATACAAAAGTTTCTAATCTTATCCATATTGGCGCAAAGATAATAAAAAGTCGACAGACAACGGACAACAGACAACAGATTTTTTTTAAAAGTTTGGAGTTAATGTAGAGACGCGTCGACGTGACCTTAAAAATTAACACACGTTGACACGTCTAATGATGTTAGGAGTTATGGCACGTCTGAAAAAAATAATAGAATTTTCAAAAAAATCTCACGTTATTTTAAAATATTTCCAAAAAATAAATGTAATTTTGCAAGTTTGAAAAAGAAAATATATTTCAAATTTGTTGAACTATTTTTAAAACTATAAAAACATAAAAGTATGGCAAAAATTAAAGTTGGTATTAACGGTTTCGGTCGTATCGGCCGTTTCGTTTTCAGAGCTGCTCAAACTCGTAATGACATTGAAATAGTAGGTATTAACGACCTCTGTCCAGTTGACTATTTAGCTTATATGTTGAAATATGACACAATGCACGGTCAATTCAACGGCACAATAGATTTCGACGTAGAGAAAAACCTTCTCATCGTTAACGGTAACCCAATCCGCATCACAGCTGAAAAAGATCCAGCAAACTTGAAATGGAATGAAGTAGAAGCAGAATACGTTGTTGAATCAACAGGTTTGTTCCTTTCAAAAGACAAAGCTCAAGCTCACATCGAAGCTGGTGCTAAATACGTTGTTATGTCTGCTCCTTCAAAAGACGACACTCCAATGTTCGTTTGTGGCGTTAATGAAAAAACATACGTTAAAGGAACTCAATTCGTTTCTAACGCTTCATGTACAACAAACTGCTTGGCTCCAATCGCTAAGGTTTTACACGATAACTTCGGTATTGAAAACGGTTTGATGACAACAGTTCACTCAACAACAGCAACACAAAAGACAGTTGACGGTCCATCATTGAAAGACTGGCGTGGCGGTCGTGCTGCTTCTGGCAACATCATCCCTTCATCAACAGGTGCTGCTAAAGCTGTTGGCAAAGTCATCCCTGAATTGAACGGCAAGCTCACAGGTATCTCAATGCGCGTTCCTACATTAGACGTTTCTGTTGTTGACCTCACAGTCAACCTCCAAAAACCTGCTTCAAAAGAAGCTATCTGCAAAGCTATGAAAGAAGCTTCAGAAGGTGAACTTAAAGGTGTTCTCGGCTACACAGAAGACGCTGTCGTTTCTTCAGACTTCTTAGGCTGCACATTGACATCTATCTTCGATGCTAACGCAGGCGTATATCTCACAGATACATTCGTAAAAGTCGTTTCATGGTACGACAATGAAATCGGTTATTCAAATAAGGTGTTAGACCTTATCGCACATATGGCAACAGTTAATGGCTAATGACAAATGGCAAAAGGATTTTAGAAATCCAAAAAACTCAGAATCTCAGAAATGTGGTTCTGAGTTTTTTTTATAACTCTGAACTCTGAACTCTAAACTCTAAACTTTGAACCTTAAACTATTCTTAATTTTTTTTAACTTTCCCTATTGATTTTCGAAAAAAAGCATATTAACTTTGCAAGTTCAAATGCTGAAAATATGAATTATCCAGACACTTATTCTAGGGAAGAGCAACTTGAAATGGACAGGCTGTACGACGTACTGCTTGATGCATGGAAAGGTGATAAAAAAGAAGCTGATGTTGAGCTTGTTAAAAAAGCATACGAATTTGCAGCATGGGCTCATAAAGACGCTCGACGCAAATCAGGCGAACCTTATATCTTCCACCCGATAGCGGTTGCTATAATAGTGGCTGAAGAAATCGGAATGGGCGCTACTTCCATAACAAGCGCTCTCCTGCATGATGTCGTCGAGGATACAGAATATACCGTTGAGTATATCTCTCAAGAGTATGGCCCTAAAGTGGCTCGCGTCGTAAAGGGCCTCACCAAACTCAGCAGTATCGATTTCCAGAATAGCATAGAAAGTATTCAGGCTGAAAACTATCGTAAGATAGTGAACACCATGTCGGAAGATATCCGCGTCATATTGGTTAAACTCGCGGACAGACTGCATAACATGAGAACATTGGAGTCGATGGCTCATCATAAGCAGCTTAAGATTGCCTCTGAAACAGTATCTTTCTACGCGCCTCTTGCGTTCCGTCTTGGATTATTCGCAATAAAATCAGAACTTGAAAACTTATGTCTTAAATATATAAATCCTCAGGTTTATGAATCGATATCTTTACAGATCAACGAGATTAGAGATGAGAAGATAAAAGAGCTTGAGGAGTTTATCGTTCCTATCAAAGAAGAATTAGAAAGGGTAGGGATAAAGGCAGAACTGAAAATCATAGAAAGACGCCAAAGCAGTCTTTGGGAGAGAATGCGTAAGTTCGGACTTTCCTTGGATGAGATATATGATGCTTATGTGTTGAGAATCATTATCGACTGTCCTCTCGATATGGAGAAGATTCAGTGCTGGCAGACATTCGGCGTTATGACAATGTTCTATCGTCCGAATAACTCAAGGTTGAGAGACTGGCTCTCGTTCCCTAAGACAAACGGTTACGAGTCGATTCACGCTGTCTTCATGAGCAAGCATGGCAACTGGATCGAGACGCAGATAAGAACCCAAAGGATGAATATCATCGCAGAGCGTGGCGTTATGGCATACCTTAAATATAAGAACGATGTCAACGCTGCGGAAAATAGCCTTAAGTCGTGGCTCGATAATGTTATCAGCCTGACAAACTCCAGCGATTCGTCGGCAGTGGAATTCATCAATAGCTTTAAGCTCGACTTGTTCAGCGACGAGATCTTCGTCTTCACTCCAAAGGGCGAGATGAAGAGCATGCCGAAAGGCGCTACTGTCCTCGACTTCGCATATATGATCCACAGCGAAATCGGCAATCATTGTATCGGCGCAAATGTAAATAAGAAATTGACTACCATCGATTATGTCCTTAACATGGGCGATCAGGTGGAAGTCATCACCTCTGAATATCAGCATCCGCAAGAGAAGAGTTTTGAGTTCTTGGTCACTTCTTTGGCTAAGACGCGATTGAAGGTTGGAATAAAAGATTACAAGAGATCGTTCAAGGAGGATGGAAAATCTAAATTGAAAGAGTGTTTTGATAAGTTGAATGTGGAGTTTACAAAGCAGAATATAAATATGGTTGCGGAAAAACTCGGTTTGGCAGGCCGCATCGACTTATATTACAATGTGTCAATCGGAAAAGTCACATTCCAGGATGTTGAGCCGGTTTTAAAGAATCCGCATAGTAATCCAAATACATTATTAAAAATATTGACATTCGGTCTGGTCGGATCTAATAATAAGACAGAGAAGCCATCTGCTGCACCTAAGGAGGAGGTCGCAGAAAATGAAGATGACAATTCGGGATACACAATCTCAACATGCTGTAACCCAATCCCTGGAGATGATGTCGTAGCTATCACATTCCCTAACCAGCCGGTACAGATACACCGCCCTGATTGTCCTAAGGCTATAGAACTGATGTCGAAATACGGCAATAATATCGTCAAGGCAAAGTGGCAGTTCTCTGAAGATATTGCTTTCATGGCTACGTTGAAGATATCTGGTGTCAATAAGTTGGGTTTCGGCACGGAATTGTTCACGCTTCTTAGTGAAGACTTCAAGCTTGACATCTATTCCATCAAGATGCAAAGCGAAGGCGGAATGGTCGATGTGACGGTCTCGTTTTATGTTAATAATCTGCGACAATTGGAGACAGTTATCGATCGTCTGAGAAAAATGGAACTCGTTAAAAAGGTGATGAGAATAGAAAGAAACATTGAAAGTTAACCACTTAGTTTCCTGAAAAAATAAATTGTTTTTTTTCTTGGTAACGTACTGAGATTTTTACTAATTTTGAACGCTAAATAGATATACTTTCCGTATGCACTCCATTTCGCGAGTGATATTTAGCCTTAGTTTTTGAAAATTATTAAAAATCAATAAAGTATTATGGCAAAAATAGATTTGCTTCTTGGATTGCAGTGGGGCGACGAAGGTAAAGGTAAAGTCGTCGACGCTCTTACACCTCATTATGATATAGTAGCTCGTTTCCAAGGTGGACCAAATGCAGGTCACACTATCGAGTTTGACGGTAAGAAATTTGTCTTGCACACAATTCCTTCCGGTATCTTCAACGAAGGCTGTGTCAACGTAATCGGTAACGGCGTCATCATCGATGCTAAGATCTTCAAAGATGAAATTGATACTCTCGCAGTAAGCGGCATTGATATCAAAGACAGACTCTTGATCTCAAACAAGGCTCACCTCATCATCCCAACACACCGCGCACTCGACGCTGCTAACGAAAAAGCACTTCAAAAGAATAAAATCGGTTCTACTTTAAAAGGTATCGGACCTACTTATACAGACAAGACAGCACGTCGCGGCTTACGTATCGGCGACATCGCTGCTGAGGATTTCAAGGCTCGTTATGAGAGACTTAAAAACACTCACCTCGCTCAAATCAAAAACCTCGACTTCGATATGAGCACCCTTACACTCGACAATATGCCTTTCGAACAATATGAAGAAGAATGGTTCAAGGCTATCGAGTTCTTGAAACAATTCCAATTCATCGAAAGCGAATATTTCATCAATAAAGCTGTTGAAGAAGGCAAACGCGTTTTGGCAGAAGGCGCACAAGGTACTCTCCTCGACGTCGACTTCGGAAGCTATCCTTTCGTTACATCATCATCAGCTATCGCTGCTGGCGCATGTTCAGGTCTCGGCGTCGCTCCAAGCAAAATCGGTAAGGTATTCGGTATCTTCAAGGCTTACTGCACACGCGTAGGTACTGGCCCATTCCCAACAGAGTTGTTCGACGAAGTAGGCGAGAAGTTACGTAAGAACGGTCACGAATTCGGTTCAACAACAGGCCGCGCTCGTCGTACAGGCTGGCTCGACCTCCCAGCTCTTAAATATGCTGTAATGCTCAATGGCGTGACAGACCTCATGATGATGAAGGCTGACGTTATGGACGACTTCGAAGAAATCAAAGCAGCTACAGCTTACAATTACAAAAACGAAGAAATCGACTTCCTCCCATTCGACGCTTGCACACAGACAATGACTCCAGTGTTGCAATCTTTCAAAGGCTGGAACCAGAAGATAGAAAAGAATATTCCTGTTGAATTGAACGATTATATCGAATTCATTGAAAATTATGTAGGCGTGCCTATCACATTGGTATCATACGGCCCAGACCGCAGCGAATGTATAGAAAGACCTGCTAAATAATGTAGAGACGCGTCAATGTTATCTTAAAAATAAACACACATTGACAAGTCTGAAATAAAAATAACGTAGAGACGTATCAATGATACCTTAAAAATAAACACTCATTGATGCGTCTCTTAATATTTTACAATAAATCCAATAAGTATGAATAAGATTAAAAGTTTAGTGTTGGCTTTCTTCGTCCTTAGTATGCTCTCATGCACTGACAAAGGAAGTCATTTCATTTCAGATGCAAAGCAAAGAAATGATGTCAAGAAAGACCTCGAAGCAAAAATGGCAGAACTTCCAAACGGAGATTATTTCAATATCTTGAATGAAGACATGCCACAGAATGAAAAAGAGGCTTTGGAGTTTTTATATGCTTATATGTTCAACGGTGATGTCACCGACTATAGCGGCGAGTTCTATCACGAAAACGTGAAAGCTGCTTTCAAGGCAAGAGAAGAGATGCCTTGGGGAAAAGACATCCCTGAGAGAGAATTCAACCACTTCGTGATGCCTGTCAGAGTTAACAACGAAAACCTCGATGACTCACGTTTTGTGTTTTATGAAGAACTTAAGGACAGAGTGAAAGATTTGACACTCTATGAAGCAGTCTTGGAGATAAACCACTGGTGTCATGAGAAAGCCAACTATAAAGGCTCAGACTCAAGAACAAGTTCTCCTCTTGCAACAGTGAAGACCTCATGGGGTCGCTGCGGTGAAGAGTCAACATTCCTTGTAGCAGCATTGCGCGCTATGTGTATCCCTGCACGTCAGGTCTATACTCCTCGCTGGGCTCACTGCGACGACAACCACGCTTGGGTTGAGGCTTACGTTGACGGCGAATGGCATTTCCTCGGTGCCTGCGAACCAGAGCCAGTGCTCGACCTTGGTTGGTTCAACGCTCCAGCATCACGCTGTCTCCTCCTTCATACTCGCGTGTTTGGCCGTTACTATGGTCCAGAAGAAGTGATAGATGAGACACCAAACCACACAGAAATCAATGTCGTTGACAACTACGGCATAACATCAAAGATGACTATAAAAGTCGTGGATGAAGAAGGTAATGCTGTTCCAGACGCAAGAGTGGAATTCAAGATTTATAATTATGCTGAATTCAGCGGTGTGGCAGTCAAGTTCACCGATGAAAAAGGCGAGACATGGATGACAGCCGGCAATGGCGACATGATGGCTTACGCTTCTAAAGACGGCAAGTTCGGCTTTGAAGAGATGCCTTTCGGCGAGAAAGAAGAACTCGTGATAGTCCTCGATAAAGAAAGCGGCGATGAGATGATAATAGAATATAACATTACTCCTCCTGCAGAAAAAGCCAAGATGCCTAAGGTGACAGCAGAGATGAGAGCGGAAAACGACAGACGCTTCGCTTACGAAGACTCTATCAGAAACGCTTACATCGCTACATTCCCACGCGACATCAAAGATAAGGAAGTACTCGCATTGGTAGAGAAGTCATGGGGTAACTATCAGACAATCCTCGACTTCATCGCTTACGCAGAAAACAACGGCAAACGCCAAATCGCTCTTAACCTCCTTAAAGAGATAAGCGATAAGGACTTGCGCGACGTCACTATGGATGTCCTCGTTGATAACTTGGATTATACAGTGGAAGGCGAAGGTGCAATCTACAACGCATACATCTTGAATCCACGCGTTTCAAACGAGATGATCAAACCTTATAAGAAAGAACTTTCTAGTTATTTCAATGCCGAACAAGCAGAGAATTTCAGAAATAACCCACAGGAACTCGTTGAATGGATCGTTGGAAATATCACCACAAACGATAACATTCGTATCATGATGTTACCAACAAGCGTGATAAAATCAATGGTGACCGACTATCGCTCAAGAGGTATCTTCTTCGTGTCAATGGCACGTTCTCTCGGCATCGCTTCACGCATCGACCCTGTCACCGGCAAAGTTCAATATATCAAAGACAACAACTGGATCGACGTTAACTTTGAAGAAGAAGTCGTCGAAGCTGTTCCAACACGTCAAGGCACATTGATGGCAAAATACGTTCCTTCAGGAGCATTGACAGACCTTCGTTACTACACACACTTCTCTATCAAGAAGTTCAACGGCAAGAGATTCGAATTGTTGGCTTACGACGCTAAAGACCCAGGAATGGACTTCGGTGAACAATATTCAACATTATTTGAAAACGGTCTAGCCCTCGACCCTGGTTATTATGTCTTGACAACAGGAACACGTCTTTCAGACGGCAGCGTACTCGCACGCACTACCTTCTTTAATATAGAATCTGACAAGACAACCAATATCGACTTGATCATGAGAGAGCCAGAGAAAGGCTTGAGAATAATAGGTAACTTCAACTCAGAAAACGTATACGTTTCAGTAGGCGAGACTGAAGCAAAGAGCTTGTTGGCAACCACAGGCCGCGGCTTCTATGTACTCGGACTCTTGGACGGAGGCAGCGAGCCAACAACACATGATATGTTGGATATTGCAGCTGTTAAAGATCAGTTGGATAAGTGGGGAAGAAGTTTCGTGTTCTTGTTCCAGAACGAAGAACATAAGAGGAACTTCGAAAAGAAGAACTTCCAAGGACTTCCAGAAAACCACACCTTCGGTATCGAAGACGGCACAATGTTGAAGGAAATCGTGGCTAACATGCGACTCCAAAGTGACAACCTCCCTATATTTATAGTAGCCAACACACAAAACGAGATAGTGTTCATATCACAAGGCTACACCATCGGATTGGGAGAACAACTGATGAAAGTCATCAATGAGCTTTAAGCATTTGGCCATTGGCCATTGAACTTATAAGAAACTCCGCGTATCTCATGTGTTTACGCGGAGTTTTTTTTGAACATAGAACTAAGAACACAGAACTTTGAACCATTACTTGGTGACTTGGTGACTCGGTGACTCGGTGTCTCTGTGACTTGGTGTCTTAGTGTCTTTTCTTTTGAAAATAAAAGAATGTTGATGCGTCTTTTCTGTTGTGAATAGATTCAAAGTTAAAAAAATCTTTGGTTTTTTATGTAATTATAAAATTATACTTTATATTTGCATAAAAATAAAAGATATGGTAAAACGAGATTTGCATGCAAAAGTATTGGAATTATCAAAGAAATTTCCATTCGTTTTAATAACTGGACCGAGACAATCTGGTAAATCAACTTTAGTGAAAATGGTATTTCCTGATTATATTTATATTTCATTTTCAGATTTGGATATACGAACTTTTGCTAAGGAAGATCCTCGTGGTTTCATTGCCACATATCCAGACAAGGTAATTATTGACGAAGTACAAAAAGAACCTTCCATATTATCATATCTTCAAACTCATACAGATAATGCCAATAAAGAAGGAATGTACATTCTTACGGGTTCTCAGAATATTTTGTTAATGTCATCAGTTGATGAGAGTCTTGCTGGTAGAGTTGGAATATTGAATTTGCTTCCATTTTCCAATGAAGAGATGATGTCTGCCAGTATTAATAAAAATACAGTTGATGAACAGATATTTTATGGAAGTTATCCTCGTATTTATGATAAAGACATTGCTCCGACGGATTATTATCCTAATTACATAAAGACCTATGTTGAACGGGATATTCGCAACATAAAGCAAATAGGTGATTTGTCTTTATTTGTCAAATTTATTAAGTTATGTGCTGGAAGAATAGGTCAGCTTTTGAATAAGGCATCATTGGCAAACGAATGTGGCATTTCAGAACCTACGGCTCAGTCGTGGTTGTCGATACTTGAACAATGTTATATAATTCATCTTTTAAAACCAGACCATAAGAATTTTTCTAAAAGACTTGTCAAAACACCGAAGTTGTATTTTTATGATACAGGGTTAGCGTGTTCGTTATTGGAAATTAGTTCCTCATCACAGATCGCTACACATTATCTTAGAGGTGAGCTATTTGAAAATATGGTCGTTAACGAATTTATAAAAAAAGAATACAATAGAGGTAAGAATCCTGATTTTACATTCTGGCGCGACAGCAATGGTAATGAGGTGGATTTATTGCAAAATAAGGATAACGAAGTTTTTGCTTATGAAATAAAATCAGGAGCTACATTTAACAAGAATTATTTTAAAGGGCTTAATTATTGGTCAAAATTATCTGAAGCCGATAGCGAGCATAAAACTGTCGTATTTGGTGGCGATAACGTAATGACGACTTCAGAAGGTAAAGTGTTGCCATGGAATAGGATTTGAATTTCTGAGATTTCTATACATTTGTCATTTTCAAGTATTATAACATTTGTAAATTGTCTTACGTAGAAGTATAATACGTCTCTATTTTTGTTTAAATAAAAAGTTCCGAAGGAACGACAGTTCCTAGGCAGGCATTCCGCACTATATGCTCCATACCTGCCTGGGAACTGTCGTCACTACGTGACTTTTCAATTCGTTGTGTTTCTTTGCGTCTTTGCGAGAAAAAATATTTCGTGTTAATTCGTGGACCTTACAATTTTATCGAGAACTTCTTCAACCTCTCATCGAGCATGTTTTCTGGGATGGTGTCGGAGATGTTCTTCGCGATGACATTAAGAAGTCTTTCCTTGACGTAGTCGTTTCTCACAACCAAAGAGATTTCTCTGTTAGGCTCTGGGTTGACGATTGGTCGTACGTTGGCTTTCTGCTCTTCTGTCAATAAATCAAGCTGCAACTCAGGAATGATGGTGTAGCCTCCGTTGGTGTCGACGATCTTTATTAAGGTGTCGATGCTGCCGGCTTCGTATGTGGTTGAAAAACCTGAGTTGGATTCGCAGAGTCGCAAGATCTGGTTACGCAGACAGTGTCCTTCTTTCAAGACCCAGAGATGTTCTGTCGGGATGTGGTTCATCTCATACTCCTTAATTATATTATATAAAGGCTCGGTAGGAGAGACGTAAGCGAAGAATCTTTCGTAATAGACTGGAATCTCCAGGAAGTTAGGATTGTTGAGCGGTGTCGCCAACAAGGCCATGTCGATCTCGGCTTTCTCTAGCTGGTTGATGATCTCTGCTGTCGTGATTTCCTTGACGTGAAGATTGATGTTAGGATTTCTTTCTTGTAATATGTTGAACAGCTTAGGCAAGATATAAGGCGCTACTGTAGGGATGATGCCTAATGTCACCTTGCCAGATTCCTGCTCTTTTTCGTTGAGAGCAAGTTCCTTGAACTGTTTTGCATTAAACAAAATTACCTTCGCCTGATCTATGAGACGCATGCCTATCTCTGTAGGAGCGATAGGCTGAGCCTTTCTGTCGAAGATGTTGATTTCCAATTCTTGTTCTAACTTCTGTACCATCATGCTGAGTGTGGACTGTGTCACATGGCATGATTCTGCTGCCTTCACGAAATGACGGTATTTGTCAAGCGCGACGATGTATTCTAATTGTTGTAGTGTCATGTTTTTTAAGTTTAGTCTCCGAGTCTCCTAGACGCCTGGACACCGAGGTGTTGGATGGTATAATGAGATATAGACTCATCCTTGGTGACTTGGCGACTTGGTGTCTAGGTGACTTTATAATAGATAAAATCGATACAAAGATAGAAAATATCTGTTTGACAAATACATGTTTCGCATATTATTTTTGCATCGTAAATGAACAACAGCCGATGACCTGAGGTTAAGGCTGAAGACAAAAAATAAAAAGTAAAAAATAACAAATAAAAACAGAAATAAAATGGAAACAAACAACACAACAGTAAACGTAATGCCAAGAATTGGCGATATCGCTCCTTCATTCACAGCTAAGACAACACAAGGTGTAATCAACTTCCCATCAGATTATAAAGGCAGATGGAAGATCTTGTTCAGCCACCCAGCCGACTTCACTCCGGTATGTACTTCAGAGTTCATGTCATTCGGCAAATTGGCTGACGAGTTCGAAAGACTCAACACTCAGTTGGTCGGTTTGTCAGTCGACGGTTTATACAGCCACATCGCATGGTTGCGCACCATCAAGGAAAAGATCGACTGGAAAGGCATGAAGAATATGGAAATCCAATTCCCTCTCATCGAAGACATCACAATGGAAGTAGCCAAGAAATACGGCATGATCCAGCCAGGTGAAAGTTCAACATCAGCAGTTCGCGCTGTCTTCTTCATCGACCCACAGGACAAGATCCGCACTATCATGTACTATCCTCTCGCGCTCGGACGTAATTTCGACGAAATCATGAGAGTCTTGGTAGCCTTGCAGACTGCAGACAACTTCGGTGTAGCGATGCCAGCCGACTGGCGTCCAGGCGATGAAGTCATCGTTCCAACAGCAGGCTCATGCGGCGTAGCAAAAGAAAGAATGCAAAGCTCAGAAGATGAAATGCACTGCTACGACTGGTTCTTCTGCACCAAGAAATTAAGCAAGGAAGAAGTTGAAAGTAAACTTGGTAAATAATAATGGAATTAAGGGTATGAGGAATTAAGGAATTAAGGAACTAAGGAATTAAGGACTTAAGGAATTAAGGAACCCTCATACCCTCATACCCTCATACCATTATACCCTCAAATCCTAAAAAAGTATGAAAGCGATAAATATAACAAAGGAAGAATTCCTGAATAAGGTGATGGATTATGAAAGTAATCCTACAGAATGGAAATATAAAGGTGACAAACCTGCTATCATAGATTTCTATGCATCATGGTGCGGACCATGCAAGATGTTGGCTCCAATCTTGGATCAAGTGGCTGAGGAATATGACGGACAACTTTATGTGTATAAGGTTGACACCGAAGTCGAGACAGAACTCTCACAAGCATTTGGAATCCGTTCTATCCCTACTATGCTGTTCGTGCCTATGAACGGCAAGCCGATGATGACACAAGGCGCTCTCCCTAAAACGGAAATCGATAGGATAGTGAAAGGAAACCTTTTGTAAAAACTCAAAAGTTTAGAAATTCAGAAATTCAGTAACTCAAAAAAATAAGAGATGTCACAAACGTGACATCTCTTTGTTTTTGGTCTCAAGAACTTTTTGAAGTTTTGAGATTTTTAAGTTCTGAGTTTTTTATTTAGTAACGCTGATGCGTTTTACAGCAACGCCGTTTTCTGTTGCGATGCGTACCATATAGATACCAGCTTCGTATTGTGACATGTTGATGATTTCGTTGTCTGAGCTGACTTCGTTGTCATAAACAACTTGTCCTAATACATTGCTGATAGTGATGCGTCTCATGTTTTCAGCTGTGATGTTGAGCATGTCTTTAGCAGGGTTTGGATAAACCATCATGCCTTTGACGCCGTTTTCATCGATCTTAGTTACTTCAACAACGACGTAGTTCTTGCCTAATTCGCCGTATGCTGTTGCAGGTTCTGATTCGCATGTTTCATCGCCGCGTGAATATACAGATGTAACTTGATAGTAGTAAGTGCCTCTGTCAACTTCGTCGAAGTAGTTGTTAGCTTCTGTTTCGCCGATTAATTGATAGTTGCCTTCTGTTGTACCGCGGTAGATGTTATAGTGGTCGAATTCGCCATTGTCTCTTGTTATTTCTGTTGAAACGTAAGCTCTTAAGAACCATGTGTAGTTGAATTCAGGATTCAAAGCTAATAAGTCGCTCCATCCGCTGCCGTCTGATGAGATCCATCTTCCGTTAGGGTTTCCTGTTCCTGCTGTTGCAACTGCAGGGTAGTCAGCTCCGCTTTGGTAGATTGTAACCCAGATGTTTTCTTCACCTGATACAGCTACTGGTTCATTTAATTTCACTTCGAAGATACCTTCTTCTTCAGGACCAGCGAATGTGAAGTCTTGTGAATAAACTGCTCTTTCAGGAGCGAAGTCGCCGCCGTAAGAGATTGTCAATGAAGCGTCACCAGCAACCTTGTTATATAAAGCTATCTTAGTGAGTTTTGTTCCAGCATATTGTGCTAAGTCTTTAGCAGGGAACATGATGCCCCAATGGATTTGACCGCCATAACCGAATGTCTTAGCAGGTGTGCCATCATCATAATATAACCATTCTTTAACGTATGGCCATACCAATGTAGCGCCGAATGTGCCGTCTTCTTTTAATGTTGTTTCACCATAGAGGTTTTGAGGTTGAACACAAATTAATGGTTCTTTTACAACGAGAGTCTTTGTTAAAGGACATGACATTGCATAGTAAGAATCACCGCCATAAACAACTCTGATTGTGTAATCTACAGATTCTTCATCACCTACGATAGGGTCAGTGAAAGTTGTTTCTGTTATTGGTTCTGGAGTAATGAGTTCGCCGTTACGGAAGACGAGAGTACCGATAGGTTCTGCTGATGTTACTTCAGGGTCGTCTTCTATTGTTTCATCTTTTTCGCCTACGAAAGCACGGATCATCCATGTGCCGTACCAGCCTTCTCCGAACCAGCTGTTGTCGTACCACATAGAACCGTCGTCTGATCTCCAGCGGCTGTTAGGGTCGCCCATGTCTGCTGAGTAAGCAGCTACATAAGAACCTGAACCGTATTCGTTAGAGAATTGAATCCAAACGTTTTCCTTGCCGCTGATTGTGACAGGAGAGTCTAATTCGATTTCAACGATAGATTTCTTACCTGTTGTTTCGTATGTCTGTACATAAACCATATTGCCAGGAGCGATGTCGCCGCCTTCGTGGATAGAGAATGCTCCGCTATGACCTGAGTAGTCGTAGATAGCAACTTTTGTGATAGGTCTTTTTGCATAGTCAGCAATCAATTCTGCTGGGAACATGATAGCCCAGTTGATTTGTGTAGCTGCCATTGTTGTTGCATCGAAGTTAGCTGTTGCTGATTCGAATACGCCATTGTCGTAGTATAACCATTCGCCTTCTTCTCTGTTGCCTCTTGTGTTGCCACTTGTCAAGCTGATGTTGTCAACTTTAATCCATGAGTTGTCTCTTGAGTCATAGTGACGGAATGCGATATAGACAGCTTGACCTGCGTATGCGCTGAGGTCGACTGTTCTTTCGAACCATTGTCCTTGTGTTGAGAATTCTTCAACTTCACCAGCTTCTAATGTTTCGTCGAAGATGACAGTAAAGTCGTTGATGTTGTTGTTGCTCTTTGTTGAGATAGCGATACCGTAATGTTCGTTAGGTGCATCTTTTGATTGAGCTGCCACGCTGTATGTGAGTTTTGAACCAGCAACGATGTTACATTTGCCAGAAACCAAGAAGTTGTTAGGATTGAGAGCCTTGCCAAGTTCTGTTTCGTATGACAATGAAGTAGCACAGTATGTGTTGTTGATACCGAAACCTTGGTATTCGTAAGCGAATTCTGATGTGTTTCTCCAGATGTAACCGTCGCCGTCACCGTCGATAGATGTCCAGCCTTCTAATGAACCATTGTCGAAGTTGACTGAGAATTCATAAACAGGTTCTGGTTCTGCTTCGTATGTTGGCATATCCCATGTGAGAACTGCGTTGTTTCCATCTTTGCTTGCTTTGAAGTTAACTGCATTAGCGAATTCTCTGCAACCAACGTATGTCCATGTATATTCTAACATGACGTTTTGGTCTTTAGGGAAGATTGTTGTTGTATATTCTCTACCTTCAACTAATGATGATGTTTCGTGTTGGAAATATTTTGCAGATACGTTTGTTGCAACGAGTTCGCCGTTGAGTTGTACGTCGAATGTTGTGTTAGCATTTGCGTAATCCCACATAGCCCATGCTGTTGGAGAAACGTAAAGACCATCGATGAGTTCTGGCATTTTTTCTAATACGCAAGCTGTTGTTGTTGCTTCATAAACAGCGATGTTTCCTGATGTTGGATAGTATCCTTCTAAAGAAACTGTGTATTTATAATCACCTCTACGAACTGTGAATTGGTGGTGACCATTTGCATCAGCTGTTGCTTCGTATTTGTATTGTGTTTCTTTTGTGTTGCTTAAAGTGATGATAGCGCCTTCTGTAGAACCATTGTCGTCACCTGCTACTGTGAAGTTAACAACAGTGTTCATGTCTTTTTCAATGACATTTGACCAAGCGATTCTTGATGCTACAGCAACATTGCCTTCTGATATTTGTGCTTTGACTTCAACATTGTCGATAGCGACGCCGAAGTTGCCAGTGCCTTTGTGGTCTTCGTTAACGAAAGCGAGGTAAACAGTTTTACCAGAACATGCTGAGATGTTTACTGATGTTTGTTTCCACATGAAGTTTGATTGTTCAGACCATAATTCTGACCAAGGACCTTCTAATGATTCTGAATATTTTATACGTAATGTATTGCCTGGGTTTTCAAATACGCCAGGAGCTGCATAGCTGAAGCTGAGTGTTGGTGAAACGGCTTTTGTCAAGTCGAGAGCTGGAGTTACCATATAGAAGTCAGCATCGTCAGAGCTACCGTAAGAGAAAGCGAATTTTTCGCCTGAGTCAGGGTTGATTACGTTTGTGATAGCTGCGCTTGTTGACCAAGGTCCTAAATAGCTTGAAGATGCAGGGATTGATAATTTTGTCCAGCCTTCTGGTAAGTTAGGATATTCTGAAGTTTCGAAACCTTCTTCCAAGAGTGTTTCAACGCCGCCACGAGTTTGTTGTTCGTATAAAGCAGCAACGCCCCATTGGTAGATGCCCCATTCTTGTTCGCTCCATTTGTTGTCTTGGTATGCTGTTTCTGTTACATTGTCAGCGATAACTGTTGTGTTGCCGCCGTCTTTTGCTCTATAAACTCTGTAACCGCATGGAGTTTGTGTTGCATCGAAATCATCCCATGCCCATGTGAGGTCAACGTTATTTCCGTTTTCAGCTGCAACAACGTCTTTAGCTTTGTTGAGCATGCCGTCACTCAATTTGATGTTGTCAACCAAAATAGTACCTTGGTCGTCAAATGTGTAGTGAAGAATACCGATGTAGACTTCTTGGTTTGCACAATATTCTAATGAAATTTCAATTGTGTTCCATTCTGTTGTTGATGCTAAGACTGTCTCATCTTGTATTGGTGTGAAGTATACACCGTCTAAAGAATAAGCTACACCGATACCGTACTTTTCAACAGCTTTTTCTGAGTCTAAAGGACGTGCATCGAAAGTGATTTTTGATGTTGGATAGATGGCATATTTCTTTGTTGTTGAGAAAACATTGTTTGGCTTGAGGTACTCTGATGATTGTGAGTAGATGTAACCTTCGCCTGAAATAAGCCAGCAGTAACCGTCGTTGTCGACGTCTACGGTTTTCCATCCTGCGATAGAACCGTCGTTGAAGTCGTAGAAGAACTTGGAATCTGCGCCTTCAACTTCAATTGCTTGCAATGCCAATGGCAAGAAAAATACCATTAACAATAAACTAGCTAAAAACTTTTTCATACTGATAATAAATTAGTTAATAATAAATGATTTTAAATTTTAATGCAATTGAAAAATGTAAAACTTATATAAAAAATTAAAAGTAGTTATATATTTATTTGCCTACAAATATATAATAAAATATTAAGTTTTTATAAAAATACCTAATAAAAAAAGAGACCGATTTTAAGGTCGGTCTCTGTATGAATTATATTGTTTATTTCTTATTTAACAACTAATTTTTGGATGCTGCGGTTGCTGCCTTCTTGGATGCTGATGAAGTAGATTCCGCTGTTCAAATCTTCGATGTTGATAGCAGTGTTGCCTGAGAATTCAACTTCTTTTACGCTGCGTCCAACCATGTCGATGATGCTTGCCTTTGCGTTGAGTTCTGATTCAACGTAAACTACTGATGTAGCAGGATTAGGATATACGTTGAATGCGTTTGCGAATTCTTTTACGTTTTCTGTATCTTCTTCAACGTCTGAAGCGAGTCTGATGTCAACTGTATATTCACCTTTTGCTGATACAACGAAATAGTATGTGCCTGCAGGAAGGATAGCGTTTTGGATGCCAACGCCGTTGATTGATGTGTTTGCTAAAACGATGTTGTCGATCACGAGTGCTGTAGCGTCTTCACCGCTGCAGTTGTAGTGACGGAATCCTACATAAACTTCTTGACCTTCATATTTTTCAAGAGATACCATTTCATGTTTGTAGTCTGTATAGTTGATTGTTGTTTCCCATACGATATCCCATGTTTTTTTGTCTGTTGACACTACAACTGCATAATGTTCTTTGTTGTAGTATGTGCTGAGGTCTGATGATTTAGCATCCCATGACAATACTGATTTCTTTGAGATAGGGTATTTTGATGCTGTCACGATGTAGTTGTCTGGAGTCAAATTGCCGTAGTATTGTGTGTAAGAATATATTGCGATAGATCCGTCAGGTCCGCTTGTGAAAGAGTTGCCTGCTTGGCTGAGATTCCAGTGGTTGCCGTCGCCGTCATTTTCGAATACGCCCCAGCCTGTAGGACTGCCGTCGTTGAAGTCGAATGAGAAGATGATTTCTGCGTTTTCATCTGCTGCGATTTCTGGTTTGAAGAAGTTGTTTTCACGTGGTCCGCCGTAACCGTCGAAACCTTCTTGGTAGATAGCGAGTGCGCTGTTTTCGCCTTTGATATTTGCAAAGATGATAGCATCTTCTTCAAAGACAGCTTTATAAACGACGTCAGCACCTTCAGCAATCAATGAGTAGTTGTTTTCAAAACCTTCAACGCTTGCAGTTGCTGTGAATGGCAATGTGATTGTTTCTGCTGTTTCCCAAACGTCTTTTTCTTCTGGGAAGTATACTGTAGCTTTCACAGCGATAGTGTCAACGCCTAATGTGTGTTCAACGACGATTCTGCCTGTGACTTCGCCTTCAACGTCTGATTCACCGTGATAGATATCTGTTTGATAAGGATAGTCTGCTGTTACGGTTGGTGGATAATAAATGTCATAAACAATGAAGAAAGGATCTAATGACTTGATAGAGTAGATGGTGTATTCTTCACCTGTTGTTCCGAATTCTATTGTTAGTGGATCCATCCATGCGCCTGAAGCACGAAGTCCTAAGTCAACAGGATTTGGATTTACAGTTAAAACTGATTCTCCGTCTCTTACGGTGCTAGCATTTAATGTTAATGATGCTGCCATGACGAACAGCATTAAGAATGTGTAGAGTTTTTTCATAATGATTTAATTTAGTTAAATAATACATCACAAATATATAAAAATTAGGAATTAGGAGTTAGGAATTAGGAATTATTTTTTTTGAACTAAAAACTTGGAACTCTGAACTAAAAACTTTCAATTTTTCGCTTTCAATTTTCAACTCAAAATCTTCAATTTCTCAAATCCTCAACACTTCAGTGTCTTAGCGTCTCGGTGACTTGGTGTCTTAGTTTTGGGCGTTCCGGCTACGCCGTCGGGCTTTCCGCTATATCTTTGCTCGCCTTAATTTTTCTCCGCTCAAAAAATACCGAAGTCCATAGCCCGAAGTCTAAAGTCCGAGCCTCGCAAAGGATGCCGCTGCAATCCCTAACGCATTGGGAGCTCCTAGTAACGAACTGCTACCTTGAGCC
>JAFYUH010000162.1 GCA_017549605.1 Bacteroidales bacterium | reverse complement strand
TTATTGCGTTATTCTTCGACCAACTGAAAAAGAAATACATTCCACCTATTATCCAGCCAATAGGGCCACAAATGAATGCAAATACCGCAAGTATTATGTTGAGGATCGATGGTGTTTTTTTGTCTTTCATGTAATTTCAATTCTCCTTTTTTTGAATATTATTATTTTTTTATTATGATACCCCCATTTTTGGTTGCATCGTATGACTGAGCTTTCATATGTCGGTTGTCCGCAATCAAGATTTGTTTAATGTGATGTTCTGTCATTCAAGATTATTACTTTTATTCATATTTTCAGCATATTTTTATTGACAGAAAATTCAGTGTATTCTATAATTCGCTCGAAAAAACAAAGAAAGGTCAGGTATTACCTCAGGTTCATTTATGAAAGGAATGAAAACTTATTACGTTGCCGAAATCGGCAAGCTCTTGCAGAACTGCGAGAACATGACATTGCTCATGTTTATTTACAAGCTGTTGTGCGAGCATTCGGACCAGTGAGTTTTCGTCCTTCCGTTTATACGGCATCCGGTGATGCCGTTTTTTATTTGCTCATCCCCTTAATAAGGGCGGTAAGGTTCCTGTAAGAATCTTCGCTATTCTCTTTTACGCGCAAAAGTGAGAGTACTGTGTTCAGCAATTCTTCATCCCGCAAAAGAACAGTGAAGACGTCTGCAAAAGATTCCGCCTTCTTTTCCTCTTCTTCATATCCGGAGAGTGTAGCAACGGTAGTGTTCAGAACTTCGGCTATCTTTTCAAGCTTATCAAAAGGAATCTGCTGAACGGCTCCGCTTTCATATCTCTGCATGGTGGATTTTGATACACCGATTTTCTCCGCGAGTTCTTCCCTGGTGATATTCAGCTCTGTTCTGCGTTCTGTAACACGTTTTGCGATCTCAAGAGTTTCGGGGGTTGTTTTTTCAGATACTTCTTTATCGAGTAAAAAATCTATCGAAACGTTAAATATATTAGACATCTCCTTCAATATGTCATTGCTCGGTTCCGATTTTCCAAGCTCCCACATTGCAACTGTACTTCTTGATACATTGAGTTTTTGGGCTAATGCTAATTGTGTAAGCCCATTCTTTTTTCTTAAATTTGCAATATTCTTCATGTATAAAATTGTATGTCAATCCGTTTGACAATGCAAGCAAAAAAATTAAAAATATATGTCAAACATATTGACAAATGCGGGTTTTGCAAATATAATAGTGTCATAAATCTTGACATTAAGGAGTAAAAACATTGCTTAAAGATAGAAGATTGTCAAAGTATATGACACAGGAGGAGCTCGCCAAACGAGTGGGCGTGAAAAGGACCACAGTAACCATGTGGGAAAACGGACACTCAAAACCTACCGTCCCCACCGCCAAGAAGATCGCGGAGGTTCTGGGATTCGATTGGACGGAGCTTTTCCAGGAGGTGTGAAAATGAGAGCTAAAACGTTTAATACCCTTGAAATAAACAGGGATGAAGGCATTATAAAAATAGACGGAGAACAGATACCCGAAAACGCAACAGAGTTAAATCTTCGCATTTCAGGATCGGAGTGTAGGTTTGAAATTATTTTGGGTTATTCCGGAAGCCCCAGAAGCTGGGGGCGCAAATCCGGAAGAACCAAGAACGAAAAAATTACTTTAGACCCATCTGAGCTTTGAGGAGACATAAAAATGAACAACACGAGTATTCAACTGCAGAGGATCGATGGTGTCAGCATCCTGACAATCGGCAACGAAATTATCCGTATCACTGACTACGAAATAAAAAGCTCTGCTTCGGGAAAAACAGAGCTTACAGTCAAGCTGACATTCGACTGCCAAGTAATGGATTTTTCATCCAATTTAAATCAGGAGTAAAAAAAATGAACACAGACCCATGCGACCGGAACTGCAAAGACCGGATTTCAAAGATCGAAGATGACGGAAAGATAATCAACTGCCACTCAACATGCGAAAGGTATGCGGAATTCAGAAAGATTAAGGATGCCGAATACATGCAGCGAGCTTTCGAAATGCAGAAAGAGAATATGACAAACGAGTCCATGTACAGAATGAAAAGGATTAAAAGATGAAAGCAAAAACTCCGCAATTCCGGGATATTGTACTCGGAGATCTGAAGCGGTATAAGGTACCGCAAAAAGAATTGGCGGCGGAAATGGGACTGAGCGTATCGAGGATGTATGCGGTACTTAACGAACCCATGAACATCCGCGCTCAGGGCATCATCGCCATTCAGAAGCTTACAAAGCTTCCCTACTCAGAAATTATGCAGCTCATTCAGGCGAGCTGATGAAAAAAAATCAAGCCTCTCATCGGAACCATGCGGAGAAATCGGCATATTTATGTGTCCTCCATATTTATGTACCCTCCAAAAACTTCCTTCGAACATTCATAAAATCTATATTACCCTCGGTTAATTCTATCCATTTGGCATGGTTCCGGTAAGGGGCTTGAGAAAAAAAACAAAAAAGGAGAAGAACATGAAACATAACGACAGGCTTATGATCCCGATCGACCGTGAGCAGAAGGCACGGTTAAAGGAGATTGCAGACAGCAAAGATCTTAATGTCTCACAACTTTGTCGAAGGATTATTGATCAGTACCTGAAGAAGCAGGAAAGCAGATAAAGGGAGAAGCAGAAAATGCAAAAATCAGAAACGCTTAAAGCGCGGATCGAAGTCGTAAAAGCCATGAACACTATCGTCACGTGCATCAATAATCTGAATGCGTACATGCAGTGGATCTATATTGTGCCCGACCGGGCGACGGAAGATGATTTCGAGTTTATCGCAGAAGATGAGGAAGAATTTGAAAGCGCCGTAAGAGCCTTCGGGATCATCGCAAAAGAATACCTCGATTCGGGCCTTTACATCGACGGAGATCTGTACTCATGCAGATAGGTCAGTTCATTATGGCCCTCAGAGCGTCGAAGCTGACGCCTCAGCAGTTCCGGACATTAAGGGGACAGGCACTTGCAGGCGACCTTTACGGAGCAGTAAAAGGACTGAAAGCCATTAAGGAGAAAAGAAATGCAGACAAACGAAGAAATCATTCAGGAACAGAAAGCAGAAGACAAACCGATAAAACTGATTCTTGATTGCCCCATTACAGGGCGCACGGTGATAACACACATGAACGAAGAACAGCTTGATATGTTCATCGCATCATGCGAACGTGAACAGAAATCGGAGCTCAGGGAGCTTGTAAGACAGGTAAAGACTAATCCGAAAGCGCAGATTCTTTCGGAAGAAGAGAGGTATTTTTATGACTGAGCTGAGAAGTCATGCGCGTGTAGGAGATACGTTGTATCTGATCAGCACCGGGGACGTCTGCCGGAATGTATTCGAGACAGTAGTGTTCGCATATATGCACAATAAACGCGGAAAAAGAAGCGAAGTGCACCGCGAGTATTACACAAACGAAAATGATGCTGTGAGCAATCATAAAGAAATATTCAACAGTTTAAAGGAGTGTCAGTAAATGGAAATCGTAAAAGAATTTTTCAGCTTGAGCTGGATAGGATGGGCAGTTCTGTTGCCGATGGTGGCTATGGCCCTTATAACAGAAAACTGCCCCGACGGGCTTCTTAGCAAAGCAATCGAGACAGCGTTGGAGTTTATCCACGTCAACAGAGACATGGAGGATGAAATTTAAATCTTCCGATTGGCGCGTGGAAGAAAGTAATGAATTTCACTCCCATTGTAACAGAATATGAATTTTAAATCAAGGAGAATCACAATGAAAAGGCTTGCTCAAAAAGAATATGCCGTTTTTAAAGGGCACCATTACATACTTGTCGATCAAGATGGTGAAAAACGCATTCTCGACGAATACGGATGCGTAGTAATTCCCGATGCACCGAACGGATGGACAGACCTTCTCGACTACATCGTTAAGGAGGGCAAAAATGTTTAAAGATGTCAGAATCAGCGGAAGTTACTATTACGACGGAGCCATGGAAAGGCTTGAAAAGCTGAGTGTCGGAGAGGCTGTAAATCTTCAGCGAGATCCGAATAATGAATACGATGCAAACGCTGTGAGAGTTATTTCAGCCGACGGGATAATGATGGGATATATTGCCGCAGGAAACGGCGGAAATGTCATCATAGCCAATCTCATTGAGGCAGGACAGGAAATTCACGCTTTTGTCAGCAAAAAGACAAAAACAACCACTTATTTGAATGTTCTTACTCCAGGAGATGCGACACAAATTGATGAAAATATCCCGGAAGCCGAAGAAATGAATACGGGGATAATCACACTCGTTCAGATCCCGATCATTGAGGAAAAACTGATATCTCTCAGCGCAGAGATCGAAGCAAAGGTACAACACGCGAAATCGCTTGTCTGCAACGAAGAAACGGTGAAGGCTGTAAAGGATGTCAGAGCTTCCCTGAACAAAGAATTCGACAGTTTTGAAGAACAGCGCAAACTTATAAAGCTTGCAATCATGGAGCCGTATGAAGCGTTTGAGGACGTTTACAAACAGCATGTTGCGACGAAATATAAGGAAGCTGACAAAGAACTCGCTGAGAAGATCAATGCGACGGAAAGCGAACTGAAAGGCAGAAAGGAAGCGGAAGTAAGAGAATACTTCGATGAACTCGCTCAGAGCCTCAATATCGGCTTTATCACCTTTGAACAGATCAATCTGAAAGTCAATCTTTCCGACAGTGTGAAGAAACTTAAAGAGAAGGTCCACAAGCTCCTCACTAAAGTTTCGGAAGACATGAAAATGATAGCAACGCTTGATGAAGAAATGCGAAGCGCGGTCATGGTCGAATTCAAAAACAACGGCTTTAATGCGGCCAATGCGACAATTACCGTTACGGAACGCAACCGCCGTAAACGCGAAGAAGCGGAGAATATCAAAAGAGCTGAAGAACAAAGGAGAGCCGAAGCAGAAAGAATCGCCCAGGCAAGAGCTGCAGCGGGAGTTGCCGTAAAGGCTCCGGAGGTAAAGACGCCTGCGGAAGTGACTCAGGAAAAGCTTTTCTCTCTGAAATTCAAGGTGACAGCCACAAAAGCACAGCTTATGGAATTAAAGACATATTTAGAAACAGGAGGATATACATATGAGTCAATCAAATAATCAGATTGGACAGAGACAGAATAAAGTGCCGTTCACGGTGGCTATTACAACACCGACTTATCAGAAACTCGTCAATGGCACCCTCTCTGATCCGAAAAGAGCAAGACAGTTTGTGGCAGCTATTACATCTGCCGTTTCAACAAACCCCGCCCTGCAGGAATGTGAGCCCGGATCGGTTCTATCAGGTGCGCTCCTCGGTGAGAGCCTGAATCTTTCCCCGTCTCCTCAGCTCGGACAGTATTATCTTGTCCCGTTCAAAGACAAGAAATCAGGAACGACGAAGGCAACATTCATTCCCGGGTATAAAGGCTACATTCAGCTCGCACTCAGAAGCGGAACATGCAGAAACCTCGATGCGAAGGAAGTAAAGGAAGGCGAACTCATCGAATATGACCCGTTTACGGGAGATGTAAAGCTTCAGCCGATTAAGGACCCGAAGAAAAGGGCCAATGCAAAGACAATCGGATACTTCGGCATTTACGAAAACATCAGCGGATTCCGAAAAACGATGTATATGAGCAAGGAAGAAATGATCATATACGCGGATACATATTCTTCTGCATTCTCTGCAAAAGCTTATGAGAAGCTCCTTAAAGGCGAAATCCCGCAGAATGATTTATGGAAGTATTCATCCTTCTGGTATAAGAACTTCGACGTAATGGCCTGCAAGACGATTCTCAGAAAGCTCTGCTCAAAATGGGTCGATATGTCTATAGAGATGAGAAATGCTTATCTTGCTGACGGAGCAACTATAAGCCAGGATAAAGAAGGAACATTCACTTTTGAAAGCTCTGATCCCGTAGAAGATGATTTTTATACTGAACCTTCCTACACAGTCGAAGAAGAGGAAGAAATCCCCGAAGCTCAGAGCGAAACTGAGGAACCGGAAGAAATAAGCTTTGATGAATTATAAGATCATCTCAACGGGATCTAAGGGAAATGCCGTATTCTTTCCGGAGTGCGGGATCCTCATAGACTGCGGAGTGAGTTTTGCGTCGTTGAATGACATAAGAAAAGATATTAAGATAATCTTACTCACTCACAGACATTCAGATCATCTGAATAAAGCCACATTGAAAAGGCTTATGAAAGAACGGCCGTCTTTAAGGGTCGGTTGTATGGTGTATATGTACGACATTCTGACGGAGGAAATGGGAATTCCTGCGGAAAGAGTAGATGTGTACGGATACGATTTACTTTATGATTACGGGGAGTGGAATATTACTCCCTTCCCCGTTCCCCATAATGTTCCCAACTGCGGTTACATACTGAATATCGAAGGTAAAAAGATATTCTATGCCACAGATTCAGGGAATCTGGACCACGTATCCGCAGAAGGATGCGACATGTACTTTATCGAAGCCAATTACGGCGAAGATGAGATTCAGGACAGGATCTCAGAGAAAAAGGTTGACGGAAGATTTATTTATGAACGCGACGTTCTGAATAATCATCTCAGTTACGAACAGGCTATGGATTTTCTGATTCGTAACAACACGAAGAACGCAGAATATGTACTTCTGCATGGACATATTGAAGAATAAAGAACAGCTGATCCCCGCAGGGCGGACAATGCTATGAGAAAGTAATCCCCCTGACGGCGGACAACGGCTTCCAGACAAGGTGCTATGGCGAGAAAACAAGAAGATAATTTAAAATACTTCCCGCTTGTTGTCGATTTCTTTGAAAAGGATAAAAGAATAAGACGTCTTATCACTAAGTTTGGCGCAGACGGTGCTCTGTATTATATCTACATTCTCTGTAAGGCTTACTCAAACAGCTATTACATCGTGTATGATGACGATTTCATAGAGGATGCGGCGACGGATATAAACTGCAGCACAGAGAAAATAGCGTTGATGACGAAATACCTGTTGGACAAGACACTGCTTGATAGCACCCTATTCAACACGGTCAAAATTCTCACTTCGCACGGCATACAGCATCAATACCAGGAAAGCATGAAAGGCAAAGCCCGGGACGTTGATGTAAACCGAAGCTGGTGGCTCTTAGAGGAAGAAGAAACCCACGAGTTTATTAAAGTGCGCCCTTATGATAATAAATCGGAGAAAAATACCGATAAATCGGAGAAAAATACCGATAAATCGACGGGAAATACCATAAAAGAAAAGAGAGAAAAAGAAAAGAAAAGAGAAGAGATTAAATTAAATGAAAAGAGAGGAGAAGAGAGCTCCTCTCCCCTCTCCCCATCGAAGGAAGATGTTATGGAGCAGTGCAGAAAGTCCGGATATATTTATGTAGATCCGGAAAGGTTCTACGATTTCTGCAAAGGCAAGAACATCAAAGGATGGGAGGATATGCTCGGAAAGTGGGACAGAGAAGACAGAGAAAGTTTTCACGCAAAGAATCCGCCGATGACTCCTCAACAGATGATCATTATGATGCAGGACAAGGGCTTTTCGGAAAACGATGCAACGTATGCGATGGTGGAAGCGAGGAAGCGGGAATTAAAGGAGGAACGATATGGACAACAAATACCATAACAAGATCACCATAAGAGACGGACATATATTCGACTCGAAGAAGGAAGCTCAGAGATTCACTGAGCTGTCCATTCTTGAAAACGCAGGAATCATTGAAGGTCTTGAACTTCAGAAAACATTTGAACTTATCCCGAAAAACGGATCGGAAAGAGCGGTGAAATACATTGCGGATTTCTATTACTACGACAAAGAAAAGAAAACATATATCTGCGAAGATGCGAAAGGAATGAAAACCCAGGCTTACATCATAAAACGCAAGCTGTTCAAATACCGATATCCGGATATCCTTTTCAGGGAGGTGTGAGTATGGACAAGAAGATCAAAAAGAAAAACACACTGCGCAACGTGCTGAAAAACAAAACTTACACATACGACGAAGTCCGCCAGGCGACGAGGCAAATCGAACAAACGGCAATACGCAAGATGTCAGATGCATGTTTCTTTACTCATAGCATATGGCTCATAACGCTCCAGGATGAATTTGGATTTGGTCCGAAACGTCTTGCTCGAGCAATCGCAAGATTTAACGGATACTGCAATGATTACACTGCAGGCAAATTTGAACTCGAGGATCCGATAGGAATCGGGAATGAACTCGAGGCGGCGTGTTCAAAGCTTGTTGATGAAATTATGAGGAAACAAGCATGAAAATTCCCGAATATATTTACGACCTTCTTTACAAATACGGCAACGCCTACATGTCGCCGATGCTGATTGCAAAATGCGGTGGAATTGATGCTGTTATTGCAGAGCTTAGAATTAAAGGATATAACTGTGAAGCGGTGAATATGTGTGTGGATGAGGGAGATCCTTGTTCAGCGAGAAAAAGAAAGGTGATCGATACGATTATAAGGGTGAGGCAAGAATGAGCGACAAAAACGTAGTTATGGAATTGTATCATGATAATTTCCAAAATTACAAGAGATACAACATACCGAAAGCACAATTGGTAATTACAGATATTCCGTACAACATCGGCGTTGATGCATACGCTTCAAATCCTTCATGGTATAACGGCGGAGATAATAAGAATGGCGAAAGCAAGCTTGCAAAAAAATCATTCTTTAACAGCGATGGAAACTTCAATATTGCGGAATACTTTCACTTCTGCAATCGCTTGCTGATTAAAGAGCCGAAAGAAAGAGGAAAAGCCCCGGCAATGATTGTCTTTTGTGCCTTTGAACAGTTGGAAACAGTCAGACAGTACGGAGAAAAACACGGGTTCAAAAATTCATATCCGCTTGTTTTCATTAAGAATTATTCCGCACAGGTATTAAAGGCGAATATGAAGATTGTCGGAGCTACGGAATATGCCTTAGTGCTTTATAGAGATAAACTCCCGAAGTTTAACAACATCGGAGCAGACGGACAGAAACACATGGTTTTTAATTGGTTCGAGTGGAAAAGGGATAATTCAAAGCAATATCCGAAAATTCACCCGACACAAAAGCCTGTAAACGTTCTTAAAAGGCTGATTGAAATATTCACCGATGAAGGAGACGTTGTAATAGATCCTTGCGCAGGAAGTGGAACGACGTTGAGAGCGGCGGCAGAGTTGGGGCGTAAAAGTTACGGCTTCGAGATTGACCGTAATTTCTACAAAGAAGCAAAAGAAAAGATGCTTATTCTTCCGGAAGAAAAACAGCTTATGTTTCCTGGAATGAGCATCGGTTCTGCTACAGCAGACGAAAGGAGCGAAAAATGACAGTAACACTTGAAGAACTCAAACAAAAATATACAGAACTCGGAGCGATGATTAGGAGCTTCGAGGAACGGGAAGAAGCGGAGTTTCCGAAAAATGGGGATACCTATTACTATATAGTCGCAGATGGCATAATTGTACCCTCAACATTCGAGACAACAGACTATGACATAAATATTGTTGAAAGTGGTAACGCCTTCCGAACTAAGGAAGAAGCGGAATTTGAAAGAGAGTTTCGCAAAGTCAAGCGCGAAATGGAAAGATGCGGTGGGGTGTGGAAGACGAAGCGGGGCAAAGAAACTGCCTATGGCCTCAAGCTTCTTAATGGTGAACTTCACATTGAAGATTGGAGAACAGATGATACACTTCCTGTATTTTGGTTCTCCACCGAAGAAGCTGCACAGAAAGCAATCGACACAATCGGCGAAGAACGCTTGCTGAAATATTGGTTCTGTGTGGAGGTGGAAGCATGAAGAACTATGTTAAATTTTACATCAAAGATTTCTTCAAGGATGTTCTTGAAGAGATAGAAAAAGAGTGCATAAATTGAAATGTTGAACCAATCAGCATTTCAATGACGACTGTTGATTGTGTGAGGGTCGCAGTAGTTTTTCAGAAGGTGAAGAAATGACCAACTACGAACGCATAAAGGAAATGACCGTTGAGGAGATGGCGGAGGCTATTGAGACATTACAGGATTTGAGAATAGAATGCTTCATGTGTTTGGCTAACGATATCTACGGTAAGCTTTGTGATAATTTTACAACCTGTGTGGATGGGATAAAGGCATGGCTTGAAAGCGAGGTTAAGGAATGAACGACTTATTTACTGATATGCAGGAGATTTCCTGCGAGGTAATAGACAAACTTGTTGCCGTTGCTGATAAGTACAACTGCGACAGAGACGATGTTATGAAGAGATTCGCAGTAATGTTTGATGTGTTGGCAGATATAACAACATTCAGAGAATACGAGGTTGAGGAATGAGAGAAAAGCTGATTGATTTAATCATCGAAGCGAAACGTACAGACCCGGAAACAGATTCGTTTACAGAATATCTTGCCGACTTCCTCATCAAGAACGGGGTTGTGATAGCGGATGAGGTTGTTTCTAAAGAGCTATACAAGCAAATCAAGTGGGAACGGGACACAGCCTTGAACCAGCTTGAACGAGTTGGGTTAAGCTTGGGCGAAAAAACAGACAATATTGTCAGCGTTGTTCGCTGTTCGGAGTGTGCCTATGCTGAAAAACTGCTTGTATTTGAAAATTCTTACAGCTGCTTAACGCACGAAACTTTTGTAAGCGAAAACGATTATTGCAGTTACGGCGAACCGAAAGCGAAGGGCGAAGAATGATAAAGTGCGCTATTTGTAATGGCTACTTCAACGAACCTTCATATAACCATAAGCCGTATTGGGATCAAAAACTAAAAGGAAGAAAATATATATGCAAGTCCTGTATGCTGTTAAAATTTTTTAAATATGAAGCGTGGGAGCCATATGATAAAACCATGATAGACGCAGCGAAGATACCTTTTGAAATGTTCAAACGAAAAGAAAGCGAGGAATAAATGGCGAACAGATGCACAATTAAAAAACGAGGTGTCGGGGAAGTATCGTCAAAATACGGATATGACGTTGACGGCAAAGCGTTTGAAGCGGATATGCAAAAGCATCTTGAAGAATCGGAACGGTTATACGCCGATTTTGTGGAGTTTATGAAAAGTAAACACGTTGACCCTGAAAAATTCCGTTATATGTTTTCAAAATATTATGCGGAATTTATCGAACCGAACGAGAGCGAGGAATAAATGAACGAGCAATCTATCATTTTTAAAGCGATCAAGCAATGCGAAGATCTCAAGCGTCAGATTGAAGAAGCCTGCGGAGATGACGAGCTCAGGGAACATCTCTTAGCAATCTACGAAAAGAACCGTCGTCGCTATACAAATATCTTGAAAGCTTTTGAGAACGAATTGGCGAAACTTGAAATAAGAGAGCATGTCATACTCAGAATGTACTGCCTTGAATGTATGAGCGCGGAATCTATAGGATTAAGAGTTTATTTATCTCCGAGACATGTGCGAAGAATTATCGAAGGATGCGTTAAAAATTTCACAGATCCGCGGGCAATCAGAATTTATAACGAAAGAAAGGAAATATATGGAAAATAAAAATGAACAGCTTATTTCATCCCTTGACTTATTCATGGAACGCGCATACAAAGCAGCTGAAAGACGAGGCAAACTTAAACACCGCCTTGTCGATGCTGTCGGGGATATCGTGAACGAATGCCTGGAAGCTGTGGAGGCGAAAAATCCGCTCTGGTTCGATGAATCAAACCACAATAAACCGGAAGGATTTATGGCGGAACTTGCAGACATATTCCTTGCCACAGGGACATGTTTGCGTCAGTTTGGTGAATTATACGATATCCCGCCTGCAAAAGTCGTAATAGAAAAAATGGAATTTAACGAAATAAGGGAGGATTAATAAAATGAATAAAGTTATCCTTATCGGCCGTCTCGTCAGACAGCCGGAACTCAGACAGACACAAGGCGGAAACGTTGTTGCGAACTTCACGATAGCGGTCGACCGTGCATACAAGAAAGACAGCGAACAGACTGCAGACTTTATCCCCATCGTCGCATGGGGCAAAAGGGCTGAGACTGTCGGTAAATATCTCGATAAAGGCAGTAAGGTCGCAGTCATCGGAAGGATTCAGACACGATCATATGAAGCGAATGACGGTTCAAAGCGTTATGTGACAGAAGTTTTTGCTGATGAGGTGGAATTCCTTACATACAAAGAAAAATCATCGCAGGAGCCAAATAACAGCTCCTACGGGGCATATGAACCGGAACCCATTTACAGCTTTGAAGAAATAGACGACCTTGACGTCCCATTTTAGAAAGGGGAACTATTGTGAGCAACGATAAAACCAAAAGACAAACAGTATGTAAATATAACCGAATAGGTGTCTTATGTTACAAATCAGACATTAATGAAGGAAAATGCAGTACATGCGGATGGAATCCGGACGAGTACGAAAAACGGGTCATAGAATTAAAGACCAAATACGGGAAGAAGGGATAGCATGATTACCAAGTCAGAGTTGAGACGGTATATCGACCTGCAGGATCAAGAGGAAGATCTTGTCAGAGAAATTGCGGAATTAAGAGCAATGGCGGAAAACGCATCAGGAATTGCCTTCGATGGCGTAAGAGTACAGTCATCGTATAACGGGTCATCTCAGGAAATTTATATTGAGAAGATTGAAAAACTCATTATGAAATATAAAGACAAGATAAATGAGATCGTAACTCTCAGAGAACGGATTGAAGATGAAGTATCTCGCCTTTCCGCTGAAGATCAACGGTTGATACGCCTCAAATACTTCGACGGGCTAAGTGGCGAAGAGTGTTCGAAGAGATTGTATATCAGCCTCAGAACGTTTAATTACTGGCATGCAAGTATTCTTTTGAAACTTGCACAACAAAAATAAACATTTGCACTCCATTGCACATATTACTCTGGTAAAATGATATCGTGAAAAGATAAGCTTTTCATGTGATTCTCCTTTTAAGAAGGCCGTTATGTACTCGACGGCCTTTTAATTATACGTAAAAAATGCGAGGTGACGCCATGTGGCAAACGAACAAAACTTAAAGCCTTTCCCCAAAGGTAGAAGCAGTGAAGAAGCAAGAGTTGCAGGAGCCAAGGGCGGGAAAGCGTCGGGAGAGTCCCGTCGAAGAAAAGCAAACTTTAAAAAAACGCTTAATATGCTTATGCAGATGGATATAGATGCAGGCGAAATTACTTCATTACTCGAACATATGGGGATAGATCCTACTGTGGAAAATACCGTAAATTTCGCCATTGTCATGCAAGCTATCGGCGGAAACGTTCAGGCATATAAGGAGATCAGGGCGACGCTCGGACTTTCTGATAAAACTGATCTTGATGAGAAGGAACAGAAGATGAGAATTAAAGAAAAAGAGGGCGGAGAATCAAGAAGCGAGGTGATTATCATTGACGACATCTAATCGATTAAGTGACATAATTGCACCTGCATTTTACGATGTCCACCGCGCTATCAAAAACCGCGATTACAGTGAGTTTGTATTGAAGGGCGGACGAGGCAGTATGAAAAGTTCGTGTGCTTCATGCGAAGTTCCGCTCCTTATCGTCCAGAACCCAAATTTGAATGCCGTCGTAATGCGTAAGGTTGGAAATACGCTTAGAACAAGCGTGTATGCTCAATATACATGGGCCATAACAATGCTTGGGCTTTATGATAAGTTTAAGTTCACTGTTTCCCCGATGGAGATTATATATAAACCTACGGGACAAAAAATAATGTTCTTCGGAGCTGATGATCCGGGGAAATTGAAGTCATTGAAGGTGGCAAAAGGATACATTGGGATTCTGCATTTTGAGGAACTCGACCAATTTGCAGGCGAAGAAGAGATCCGAAATATTGAACAGTCTGTTCTCCGTGGTGGAGATATAACATACAGATTCAAGACATTTAACCCGCCTCAGACAATTAATAATTGGGCAAATAAATACTGTATGACAGAAAAGCCCGGACAGCTTATTCATCACTCAACATACCTTGACGCGCCTCCTGAATGGCTCGGTGAAACGTTTATTAACGATGCGGAATATCTGAAAGAAGTGAACCTGAGAGCCTACGAACACGAATATCTTGGTGTGGCAAACGGAACGGGTGGAGCCGTATTTGAGAATATCACACTCAGAGAAATTACGGATGAAGAAATTGCAGGATTTGAAAGGACATACAAAGGTATTGACTGGGGATATTATCCAGACCCATTTGCTTACAACAATTGCGCATACAAAGCAAATACACGCACGCTGTATATATTCGACGAGCTGACACTGTATAAACACCGGAACGAAGCATCGGCAGAAAAGGTAAAGAAAAAAAACGTAACTGCTGATGACATTATATATGCGGACAGTGCAGAGCAAAAATCCGTAGCAGATTACAAAAGCTATGGTTTTGCTATAAGAAGTGTTGAAAAATTCCCCGGAAGTGTGAATTACACAATGAAATGGTTGCAAGGCTGTACGGAAATAGTGATTGACCCTGTCAGATGCCCCGATACGGCAAAGGAGTTTATACGATATGAATATGAAAAGACAAAAGCGGGAGAAATCATCAGCGGATATCCGGATAAGGACAATCATCACATTGATGCCGTAAGATACTCGATGAATCCCGTATGGAGAGTGAGGGGGCAGTGATTGAGAGATTAATAAATTGGATAAAAACGAGGTTAAAGAGTATGTTCAATAAAAACAGCATACAGAATGCTGCAAGAGTAAAAGTAGCAATGAGTGATTCAATGGTCGAAGCCGTGAAGCTGTGGAATGCAATGTATGAAAATAAATCCCCGTGGCTGACCGACGATGTTAAATCGCTTGGGCTTGCTTCGACTATTTCAAGCGAAATTGCAATGCTTGTAACTATCGAATCTGAATTTGAGATAACAGGATCTGCAAGGGCAGAGTTTATCAGTGCACAGTTTGATAAGGTATTCTCAGGCATTCGGACCAGTACAGAATACGGATGCAAAGGCGGGGGGCTTGTCTTTAAACCATATATCACAAAAGACGGAGAATTGAAGTGTGAATACGTGCACTCCGATAACTTTTTCCCGCTCGATGATGAGTTGAAAAGCGCAGTATTTACCGAAACTGTCGTTATAGACAACACCTCATATGTCAGACTTGAAATTCATCGAACTGAAGGAAATATCCTCCATATCAGAAATGAGGCATATCGCGCGGACAATATGAATCCCGTTTCACTTTCATCAATTCCTGAATGGGCGGATCTTGAAAGTGAAGTATTTATTAGGAACGTAAACAGACCGCTGTTTTCGTATTTCAAAATTCCGTTTGCAAATAATATTGACCCACGTTCGCCACTTGGTGTAAGCGTATATTCAAGAGCGACAGACCTCATTAAAGATGCTGACGAACAATACAGTCGCCTTTTATGGGAATTTGAAGGCGGTGCGCTTGCAGTTGATGTTGACACTACAGCATTCGCAGGAACGCTTGACGGCAAGCCCTCAAAGATTCCGAAACTCGAAAAAAGACTTTTCAGACGACATGCATATGATGGCGGTGGTGGTGAAACATTTTACAACGTATTCTCCCCTGCTCTCCGCGATAATTCATACGTAAACGGCCTGAATACGATCTTGAGAAAAATAGAAGATACTTGTGGACTTTCACATGGTACGTTCTCAGATATTCAGGGAGAAGCTAAAACTGCGACTGAAATTAAGATTCAGAAACAGCGTTCTTATGCTACAGTCTCAGACATTCAGAAAGCTCTTGAAAAGGCATTGAGAGACCTTATCGAAGTTTACGACATTTATTGCGATTTGTACGACCTTGCCCCTGCAGGCGAGTATGAAGCGAGCTTTAAATGGGATGATTCGATTATTGTTGATGCCTCTCAGGAACAGACCATCATGCTTTCGGAAGTGCAGGCGAATATCTTGAATAAGGTCCAGTATCTTATGAAGCGATACGGAGTTACAGAAGAAATTGCTCGCGAGATGATGCCGGAACAAACTTCCACAGCAGGATTATTTGAGGGCTTCTGATGCTTACTCCGGAATTCTTGCAGGACATTTCAGACAGCCTTATTTCGGGAGTATACAGACAGCTTCAGGAAGATATTTTAAAAGACATAATCCGCCGAATTGTAAAGGCGGATTTTTCCATTACAGAAACTGCGAAATGGCAGTCATATAAATTACAGCAAAGCGGGATGCTGTACAAAGAAATTCTTAAGGAAATTTCAAAAGCTACAAACAAAAGCACCGAAGAAGTTAAATCATTGTTTGAGGAGTCTGCTGTAGAAAACCTTTACGATGTTGATACCGTCGAAATCGAGGATCCTATAGAGTTTTTAAAAGCTTCCGAAGGAACCATGGACATCTTGAAGGCAGGATGGCAGAAGACAAACAACACTCTTCTGAATTTCACGCTCTCCACCGCTGAAAGCGTTCAGACAGCTTATTTCACGGCCGTTGACATCGCATACTTGCAGATTAATTCAGGAGCGTTTGACTACAATACAGCAATTTACAACGCTGTTAAATCGGTTATAGATTCAAGTGCCCCATACGTAACTTATCCTTCAGGACATAAAGATCATGTCGATGTAGCAGTGAGGCGTGCAGTTATGACAGGAGTATCGAATACCGGGACAAGAGTTATGCTAAACCTTGCGGAAGAACTTGAGCTTGATTACGTTGATGTGACCGCCCATGCAGGTGCAAGGCCTTCTCATGCAGAGTGGCAGGGGAAAAGATATTGCATCTCAGGAAAAGATAAACGATTCCCGCATTTTGCGACGGCTACACATTACGGAGAAGGCGACGGGCTCGGAGGTTGGAACTGTCGTCACAGCGCAAATCTTACGACGGCAGACAGTCCGCCAATGTACACGCAGGCGGAAATAAACGGTTTAAACGATAAAAAAGTGACTTATGAAGGCGAAGAAATGTCGGTATATGATGCAACACAGCTTCAGCGAAAAGCGGAACGAGAAATACGCAAAGACCGCAGGGAACTTGTGGCACTCAGCGAAATAAAAGACGAAAACCCGTCAGCACAGGCGCGATTCACAAAAGTATCAAAGCGCATGAAAGAGCGTGAACGGGATTATGAAAACTTCTGCAAGCAGACGGGACTTGCAACACAGAAAGAACGTATCCGCGTGCAGAAATACAATCGCTCAGTATCAATGAAAGTACGATGGGCGGAGAGAAAATTAAAAAAACAAATCAGTTAAACGGCACTATATAGTGCTTTTTTATTGCTCAGATGATCAGAGCTTAAACAGTCGACTTTCGGGCGCAAGATACAGCCCTAAAACATCTCAGAAAGGAAAAAGCAAATGAAAAAAGACGAATTATTATCAAAAGGACTTACGGAGGAACAGATTCAGTTTGTCATGGCCGAAAACGGCAAAGACATTCAGCGTGAGAAGGATAAAATTTCTGCAATGGAAGCGGAAAGAGACAACTATAAAGACCAGCTCACAACAGCACAGGAAGCTTTAAAAGGCTTTGAAGGTATTGATGTAAACGAGCTTAACGAAAAGATAAAAGACCTTGCAAAACAGCTTACAGACAAGGATAACGAGTATCAGGCTAAGCTTGCAGACATGGAATTTGATTCATTTCTTACAGATGCCATTAAAAAAAGCGGTGCAAAAAGCGATAAAGCCGTAAAAGCATTTCTTGATATTGACGCTTTGAAAGCATCCAAAAACCGCGACAGCGATTTGAGTCTGGCTATCGAGGCTGTTAAAAAAGAAAATGACTATCTGTTCACAACGGAAGACCCCGGAAAACCGACATTTGTTAAACCCTCAGTAGGCAGCCCGACAATCGGCGGTATGGATAAAATTCGCGCAGCTATGGGCTTACCAATAACAGAAAAGTAAGAAAAAAGAAAGGAAAAAATAAATGGCTAACACAATCGAATATTTCAAACAGTATGTCCCCCTTCTCGATGAGATTTACAAAAATGCATCGCTTTCCTCAGTCCTTGACGGAAACTCTGACCTCGTGTCAGCAGGCAGAAACGCAAATGAACTCGTAATCCCGAAAATGACAATGTCAGGTCTTGCGGATTACTCACGTTCAACAGGCTACGTTCAGGGCGATGTGGAACTTACATACGAAACAGTTAAATGCGGTTATGACCGTGGCAGAATGTTCGTCGTTGACGCTCTCGACGACATGGAAACAGCGGGTATTGCGTTCGGCAGACTTGCGGGAGAATTCATCAGAACAAAAGTAGTTCCGGAACTCGATGCGTATCGTTTTTCATCTTACGCATCAGCGTCAAATATTCAGACAGCATCAGGCGCGCTCACAAGCGGAGCAAACGTCGTCACAGCTCTCAGAAACGCTTATAATGCTATGGACGAAGAAGAAGTACCGACAGAAGGCAGAATCCTCTTTATTACTCCGACACTTTACGGAATGATTCAGGACCTTGACACAACAAAATCAAAACAGGTTCTTGAAAACGTAAATGTCGTTAAGGTTCCGCAGGCAAGGTTCAATTCCAAAGTCACACTTGGTGCAGATGGATTTACAACAAGCGGTTCAGCTCTCAACTTCCTTCTCATCCATCCGTCTGCAACAATTCAGTTCCAGAAACACACAGTTCCGAAGGTTATTACTCCGGAAGCAAACCAGGATGCAGATGCATGGAAATTCGGATACAGAACAGTCGGTATCGCTGAAGTTTACGAAAACAAGACAAAAGGTATCTTTGCGCATACAACAGCGTAACTTAATTTGAGATATGAAATACGCAGGATTCAGCTATTATCACGATGAATACGGCGGTGCAATAATCTCTTCTGATGACGAATGGGCGGCGTACGAAAGGAAAGCACGTCGCCTTGTCGACATGTACACATTCGGGAGACTTGCGAATAAAGAAGAACAAGTGGATATCGTAAAAGACTGTATTTGCGAAGTCGCAGAAGCTATCAAGATCTTTGACGATACGGCATTTGAGAACGGTGGCGGAGTGATTGCCTCACAGTCAAATGATGGAGTCACAATCGCTTATGATTCGTTATCAATGTCGTTTGAATCTCAAAATAAAAAGCTGTACGGAATTATTTATTCGCATCTTGCAAACAGCGGTTTAATGTACAGGGGGATGTGATGGACTTTTGGAAGGACACAGTAACTGTTTATCACAGAACCATAAAAGGTACATCGGAAAGCTGGACAAGAGACGTAGTCGAAAATGCTTTTTTTAAGTCAGTTGTGATTAAAAATGCACAGACTACATCTCTTTCAATGGCTAACAGTTTTATTGCAAGGCTTCCTGCTACTACGGTAGTATCCGAAGGGGATATTATAGTTCATGGGACTGTAAATGATGTAATAGACAAGGATTTTACAGTTGCAAAACTTCTTGCAAAATATAAAAACCGCTCGTTCCGTGTCAGACATTTTGCGGACAACTCACGGTACAGCCCGCGTCATCTAAAATGCGAGGGATAAAATGAAGATAACATACGTCAGAAAACAAGCCCCGAAAGAAACGATTAAAAAACTGCATATCGAGGATCCGAAAGTAAGGAAAAAGATTCACGCGGTAATGAAGAAATATATGGAGCCGTATGTCCCGTTCAGAACGGGTATGCTTGCCGTTCACAAAGCGGAAGTTCATACGGATTATGTGCTTTACAATGTGCCGTATGCAAAGAAGCTATATCACGCAAAATGGATGAGAATTAATAAATCCTTCCATCCTCTTGCAACGGACCATTGGGCCGAAGCTATGATAAAAGCAAAAAATAAACATTACCTTAACGCAGTCGCAAAAATCATAAGGCAGGAAAATGAATGAGTATATACGAAGGCTTAACGGAATTTTTACTTCCGAAAGTAACACAGTTATTTGAACAATACATCTATTTTAATACAGCCCTTCCCTCTTCTGTGGGCATTATGACTGACAGTATGTATCGAGAGTCAGAGTTTATAGACGGTTCATGCGGGAAAAGCATGATGTTTACCATGAGAGCGTCACTTCCATATAGTGAAGAACGTGACGGGGAAAACATGTCTAACCTTGCAATTTTTGATGAATTTGCATCATGGATTGAATCTCAGGAGGATCAGGGTAATTATCCCACGCTCGGGGATAATATCACAGTATTTCAAATCGAAGTAAACAGAGAAACACCGACATTTGTATCCATAAGCGAAGACGGAACGGAAGCCGAATATTCATTTGGGATCGAAATAACATATTTGGAGGAATAAATGGCAGATAAAGTTCAGGAAATGAGAAAGAAGCATCTGAATTATCTTTTTCTCAATACAGGCACAAAAGAAACTCCCGCATGGGTAAGAGTTTCAAAATCAACAGATTTTGCAATAGCATATAACGGAGAGACGGAAGTATTCGACTACATCGCAGACGAAAACCCGACAACGGAACTGCAGAGATACTCCCCGTCCATCCCGCAGACGCAGAAAGCAATTATCGGCGACGGAATCTATGATTTCATCGCGGACATGGCGAGAAAGCAGAAAACAGGCCTTGATGCGGTCGTGCAAGCAATGATTGTTCGTCAGCAGAAAGATTCATCAGGCAAAAACCTTGCAGAAACGTTTAACGCGCTTCTTACAATCGACACAGATGATTTTGTTGCAGGAACAATCACATACACTATCGCTCAGAGAGGCGATGTTACACTCGGAACAGCAACCGTTGCGGAAGGCAAACCGACATTTACTGCAGATGCGCAGGCTTAATTTAACAAAAACATATATAAAGGAGATATAGAACATGAAAAAGCTTACCTTTAATTTTGATACGCCTCAGATTGACGTAAACGGGCACATTTTTGAATTGAAAGTATCCGATATTGATGTGGTCGAAATGGCATTAAAGGCATCATTTGAATTTAAAAACATTAAGTCAGATGATGTAGATGCTATTATTTCAGCTGTAAGAAAGTGCGAACAATATATCGATACTATGCTTGGAGAAGGTGCGTTAAAAAAAATATCAGGCGGAAAGCCCGTGAGTCTCATAAAAGCAGTTGATGTGATGACGGCCATCGCAAGAGAAACCGCAATTGCTTACAATGAACGGATAAACGATGAATACGACATTCTCACTAAGTAAGCAAAAAGAAAAGGTGTTCCCCGATTACATACAGTACGACGGGAACACTTTTTTTATAAATGCGGATTTTCGTAATATTCTCAGAATCATGCGAATGTATGACGATGATTCTATTTTGCAAATTCAAAAGCCCTATTTACTTTTGAAATGGTTTTTCCGCGATGAAATCGACGAAGTAACAGGAATAGACCTTTTCAAGCAGTTTATGGGAACTGCTGATGAAAATGATTCTCAAAGCGAACAGCAATTTGATTTTGAGTTTGATGCAAAAGAGATCTACGCAAGCTTCTTAAAGGAATACTTCATAGATTTAGTCGATATTCCTTTCCTTCATTGGCGCAAATTCATCATCCTTTTATCAAATCTTTCAGATGAATGTCCTTTCAGGCAAAAAATACGTCTTAGATTTATGGATTTGAAAGACTATAAGGGAGAACAGCTTGTGAAGCTTCAGGAAGCAAAAGACGCAGTGCAATTGCCCGTCAGATATACAAGAGAAGAACTTGAAGAAATGCGACAGTTTGAGGCCGAATGGGGGTGAATAAATGGCTGTTGAGGAAGTCGGCAGTGTCAAAATATCGACTGAGCTGGATACAAGCCAGTTGCAATCCTCTCTTTCCACATTAGAGAAAAAAGCGTTATCCGGATTAAAAATAGCTCTTGCCGGAGCAACCGCCGCGCTTGTTAAATTCGGGATAGATTCCGTAAACACTGCAAGCGATCTGAGTGAAGTACAGAACGTCGTAGATACAACATTCGGTGACGGAGCGAATAAGATTGAAGACTTTGCAAAGAAAGCAAAAGAAGCTTATGGGCTCTCAGAACTTTCTGCAAAGAAATACACGGGCACCATGGGAGCTATGCTTAAAAGCATGGGCCTTTCAAACGATGCTGTTCTTGAAATGTCAACAGACATGACAGGACTTGCCGGGGATTTTGCATCGTTTTACAACCTTAACCATGAAGATGCTTTTAATAAAATCAGAGCGGGTATAAGCGGAGAAACCGAACCTTTAAAACAGCTCGGGATTAATATGTCCGTTGCGAATCTCGAAGCATACGCGCTTTCTCAGGGCATTACAAAATCGTTTAATGCAATGACTCAGGCAGAGCAGGCGACGTTAAGATATAACTATCTTATGTCGGTTACAGCCGATGCGCAGGGGGATTTTGCAAAAACAGCGGAAACAAGCCTTGCAAACTCTCTCAGAATCCTTTCGCTTGAATTTGAATCGTTAAGTGCAACAATCGGTGCGGACCTTCTCCCTGTAGCTCTTGAAGCTGTTCAGGGTCTGACCAACATGGTTCAGCATATTGCAGAAGTATATTCTGAAGAAGGTGTTGAGGGACTTGCGGAAAGCATAGGCGATCTGATTGCGATGCTTGCAGATAAGGCTGCCGAAGCTCTGCCGAAGCTGGTGGAGATCGGAATTCAGATTATTGAAGCTCTTATAAAGGGGATAATCACAAACACGCCTGCAATCCTTGTGCATATCGGTGAATTATTCATGAACCTTCTTGCAGTTTCTATTGCGCATATTCTCGAATGGTCGGCAGAACTTGGAGCATTGATTTTAAAATGCGGACAAGACATTATCGAAGCGTTGTGGAATGGGATGAAATCTGCAAGTGAGTGGCTTGCATCCAATGTTGCAAAATTTCTCATAGATCTTTCTTTATGGCTCGGAAAAGGAGCTGACATGATTATCGATTTCGGATCGGATGTCATTCATTGGATCGGACAAGGCATTAAAAACGCATATGATTGGTTAATGAATCAGATTGCAAAGTTTCTTGTCGACATGGTTAAATGGTTCTCGGACGGATTCGAAGATATGAAGGACGCAGGAAAAAATCTTGTTGAAGGATTATGGAAAGGCCTCTCCGGTAGTGTTTCATGGATTAAGAATAAGATTAAAGGATGGGTTGGCGATGTGACAAGCTACATGAAAAAACTTTTCGGCATTGCCTCTCCGTCGAAAGTAATGCGGGACATGATCGGTGTAAACCTTGTAAAAGGTATCGGAGTAGGATTTGATAAAGAAATGCCCGCACTGAAAAGAGACATCGATTCTCAGCTTGCATGGCTGTCCAATTACACAGCAGGCGTTGATTTGGGATTGTCAACAAAGGGCGTAAATTTAAAAGAAAAACTCAACCTTGCGTTTGATGAAAACTCTTTAAATTCTACTCAGAGAATCGTTCTTGAAGTTGATGGCTCAACTCTTACGGAAATTGTAAACACTTACAATAGAAAAATGAATCTTGCGTACGGAGGTTAAAATGAGTTTGATTATAATTAACGGCATTGACGTAAGCTCAAGGCTGACAAAATACGAAATAATCGACGATGAACCCGTAAAGCTTTCGGAGATCATTATGGCGGATGGGACATCACTTATCCGCCTTGCTCCGTACTCGAAAACGGAATTACACCTTACGTTTTCTAATTTAAAAGGCGATGAATATTTGAACATTCAGAGTCAATTTTCCAGCGGAGAAGCTACTGTAAAATACTACTCCGAAAAAACAAACGAGACAAAAGAAGGTGTATTTTTCTTGGAGCCGGGAATGTACAGCATAAGAAAAAAAACAGAAAAGAAAAATGTGCTGTACGATTATTCGATGGTGCTGAAGAAAACGAGGTGATAATGTGATATTCAAGCAAAGAAGCAAAATTATCATCGACGATGTTACTGTCTATGTAAAAAACGACTCTCTTCTTGACACGATTTATTACGACGGTAAATTTATCGGAACAGCAATTGCAAAGGTCCTCGATTTTACTACTTTGAATGACCGCAGATATGCGGGAAAAGAGGTGGTGTATATTCGGGAGGCATATAACGAAATCACTCATTTATGGGTTGAAGACAGAATCGGAACATTTATAGTTACGGATATCCAGCCGAACGACAATGAAGGATTAGTGAAGGTGACGGCTTACGATTACATGCTAAAAACAGCTCGCCTATATACTCCGAATATCCCCTTCCCCGCCACACTCCAGGAGATATACACAGATTTGCTCTCTCAATGTGGTCTTTCGGCAAAAACTGCAAACCTTGATATAAACGGGAACTTCATTGTGGAGGATAACCAGTTTGACGGGGAATCCTGCCAAACCGTTCTTGGGAAAATTGCAGAAATTACCGCCAATTACGCGAATATCACGGCAGACGATAAAGTTGAACTTAAATTTCATTCATCCGAAGTTAAAAACATCACTCCGGCTGATTACTCGAAATTCACGAATAAGAAAGACACCTCCCCATTTACTGTCCTTATCATGGATGAGAGCTATTCAGAAGGCGAAGAGCTGATTTTTCGATGGGATGAAGGTGTAAATCAGTACGGAGAAAACAGCTATAAAATAAGCGATAACGGCTTCTGCAACACTGACGATAAAAAAAATGCACTTGCACCCGCAATTCTTGAGAAGATAAAAGGATTCGGATATGCAGGCTTTGAGTTAAGGGACGCGTTCCCGGTTCAGAATATCAAATGCGGAGATATTGTAGATATTGCAGATAATGAGGGAGTAACAACACGGACTATTGTTTTGCATCGTGAACTTGGGGAAAATAAATCTATATTAAAGGCGTCGAGCTATGTTAAAGCGTCTATTTCTTACAATATAGAAAAGCCGAATCCTTTAAGAAAAGCCTTTATCGAAGTCGATAAAGCCAATGCGGAAATCCAGATGGTCGCGAGTCAATCAAACACAGATATTGAGGTATTGCGGGGGCTTTTGGATGAAGCGAAGACCAACTCCGATAATCTGAAAAACAATCTCGAAGAACAGCTCAGTGGGATTCAGGGTAAATTTACTGAGTTTACACAGGATGTAGACGGGCTTCATGCAAGTATCACTTCAATTACTGAATCTATTAATAATGGACTTCCTAAATTGAATAATACAACGGTTGATATTGACCTGAACGGTGTTACGGTCGGTCAGTACAACGAAGATGTTGTTACAAATATCAACGCTTCCGGACTTTACATTAATAATGTTGCCGGAGGACAGGTAGCGGAATTTAATAAAGAGGGTGCGAAAATAAAAAATGTCACAACGAAGAATTTGAATGCTGCGGGAACACTCTTTCAGCGATTCCAACAGAACGGTGAATGGTGGGTCGGAGCATTTTGGATAGGAGAAGATGAATTATGGGATTAGGAGTATGGACAACAGTTGAGGGTGTCGTTTATCCCTCATCAGGCAGATATGGCGGTGGCTTTCAGTGGATGGTTGTCGACGAAGATCGTACAGCCACGAATAAGAGTAAGCTCAGACTGAGACCGTATATCATAAAGTATAAGGCTGTAAGCGATCCAATTAATGATACACGAAATCCGGATTGGCAAAAATCATCTTTTAAAATCGAAGATAATGAAAAGACCATCAGAACAGCGTTCGACTTCAGGAAAGCGAGCGTAGGAACACTTTATCCTGTTTCCTCGGATTATCCATTAAAGACCGATGCAGAGAATAAATATGTCGAATACGAGATTTCCCATAACGATAACGGATCCGCTACAGTCAGCGTAGTCGGGCTTATCAAAGGTGAAGCATCATCGAACCACTTTCAGAAGGTAACGACTACTGCGGCGATCACACTTCCGCCGATTCAACGCTTAATACAGATAAACCATCAGGGAACTGCTTATGTAGACGATGTGACCACTTTGTATATTACAAAAACAAATCCGGATTATGTTTGTGATATCACTTATGATTGTAACGGCTTTTCGGGAACAATCGCCGAAAAAACAGCTCAATCGCAGATAGAGTGGACTGTTCCATATCGTTTACGTAATGCGATTCCTGAAGATGCGTCCTCGGAACTTTGTAAGCTTATAGTTACGACATACGACTCGAACGGGACTCGGCTTGGTGAAACAACATCTTATCTTCTCGTTTATGTCAACGCAACCCCCACTTTCGATGTTGAAATCAGGACAGATTCGTCTGATAGACAAACCTTGATCAATGGGATCAGCACAGTTACTGTCACTATTAAAAATGCTTATCCTACACTTGGAGCTTCGGAATCGTTGAATTTCTCGGTTTTTGACGGAGAACGGATAAGAACGACGAATCCCGCTGTTTTTGACAAAGCAACTTCAAACATTTACAGAGTAACGGTTACAGACAGCAGAGGATTAAGTTCGTCTAAAACAGTCAGTATTGACAATGTTATCCCGTATGCTCCGCCGAGCATCGGCAGTGTTGATATCGAAAGAGATATTGATAAAGGAGAAATAACATTGTCGGGGATCGGAACTTGGTTTAAAGGCATTTTGGATGGTGTAGCCAACAAAACGCTTAATTTGCATGTGAAGATATATAAACAAGGCTCCAACGAAGTTTTTAAAGGCTCAGAACGCGACCTCAACGCCACAGATGATGTGATGGAAGCAGTCCGGTTTGCGTTTGACTTCACTTTTGAATTGTCGTATCTTGAGACTTATACCTTTGAGATCTTGGTTGATGATGCCCTGAGTGACGGAACTGTATATAAAGGAACCATCCGTCGTGCAGTCCCCGCTTATCAATGGAAAGAAGGAACGTTCAGGATCAACGGCAATCTCGAAGTAACGGGAACTTATCCGGGAGGTTCAGGCGGTGGCGGATCGTATACAGAGGGGGATGGAATTGACATATCGTCAGATGGAGTTATCAGCGTCGAGACCACAGATGAAGCCGTTCAGAATGATGCACGACCCGTAAGTTCGGGTGCATTGTGGAGCATGTTTAAACAGATAAATGATGTTTTAGGAGGTATCTGATGGGAATTCTGGAAAGCATTTTGATAAACATAAATAACATAACCAACCTTAGAAACAGGCTCAGAACAAAATTGAGAAGTATGTACATTGTTGAAGATGGAGCATCTTTGGAAAAGTGTGTTGAGAGCGTAGAGAACATTGAATTTTATGGCGAAGCTCTTTCGAGACCGCTGAATACCATCGAAGCTTCATACACTATTCCAAAAGGCTATCACAGCGGTGCAGGCTCAGTAGGTATCGGGAGTAATGCAGTCAAAGATCTTATCCCCGAGAATTTAAGAGAAGGTGTAGTTGTCCTCGGAGTTGAAGGGACATTGAGTGAAAAAGCTCCTACAGGAAGCACATTCGTTAATTTAATCAAAAACGGCAGTTTTGAAACCAACGAAGCATGGACAACATGGGAAGGCGAAAATTCATTCAGCACTTCGGAAAAATATGACGGAAATCGTTCGTTTAGGATGGCTGTATCAAACCTTGCTTCTCAGGCAATTCCAACGCCTATTGTGGGACATAAGTATTACGCAAGGGAGTATATCAAATCCACGGGAGAAATAAGCCCGGAAGATTGCCGTTTTGAAATCTACGGTGGAGACGGCGTTGGGCTGAATTGGGTTATCGGATTGAATACGGGAAATTTCCCTCAATGGACTATGATAAGCGGTATCGCTGAAATAGATGTTGTAAACGCTTCTTCGTACACTCTCAGAACATTCGCTGTAAATCCGAAATCAACCGTATATCTTGACGGAATAATGCTGATAGATTTAACGGCTTGTTGCGGTGCAGGAAATGAGCCTTCAAAAGAATGGTGCGATATGAATATACCGTATTTTGAAGGAGAAAAAAGCCTTGAGTGGGTTTCGGGGAAAGAACCTGAGTATCAGAACATAAAAACGAGACCATACCTTTATAACTCAGCAGACGGAACGCTGATCATCGGCTCTCAGGATGCGGAAGTATTTAATGAAGGGATGCAATATCAGCTTTTCTTCGATGGAAAGCTGATCGGTACAAGTATCGGAACGGGAACATATCAGCTCGAATTCGGTTTTCTGAAAGATTATCTCGGATTCCTTACGCTGACGAATAAGACGGATGATTACTTCATTAATCAATATGTGCTGTCAAAGATTGTATTGCCTGAGAATATGCGCCCATCAACTCGTGCTTCGGGTCCGCCAGTTGAAAACTTTTTACCTGCCGATGTCGCAACAAAGAATGTTGTGCTGAGTGAGAATAATGTATCTGACGATGTGGATATGTATTCATATGGGATGCTTGATTCAAATTTTTGGCAGGATGGGTTTTACATAAAAGCTCCGATTAACATTTTTGCTTACAACATCGGAGGATTATTTGAAGAAAATGTCGCTTATGACTTATTCGTGAACAATTCCTTTGTAGGGACAGCCATCGGACATGGTGATATCGTATTGGATATTAACAACCTTACGCTCGAGATTGACGATGGACTTCTCAGCATCATAGGCTTTGACTATGATCTGTCAAATATCCTTTCGTTGAAGCTCGTAGCCACCTATGGATGGGAACACAGGCTTATTGATTAAAAACATACAGGAGGTAAGAAATGGCAAATTACAAAGCCGGAGTAAGGTTTAATATCGACCCCGTGTCGAAGAAAATATCTACTCCATACAAGGACTTCCGGCTTGTCAGGGATGACACAAACTCGGTTGTCCTGTCATTCAGGATGCCACGATTTATAAGTGGTGTCGATATGTCGGAGTGCGAGAATGTAAAGATTTTCTATAAGAATATCGACCCCGACACGGGAGAAAAGCATGAGGATGCCTTGCCGATTACCGATTTAGTAATCGGAGAAGGCGAAGACTGCGATTATGTGTTTTTCACTTATACAATCAAGCCCGGAGCCACAACGTATGTTGGTGTATTCCTGATTGCTATTACGTTCCGTTTCGGAGACGATTATATCTGGTCAACAGAACCATATGACGGGATTCCCGTAGTTGACAGACTTGACACATCGGAATCCATAAAAAAAAACGTTCCACCTGATCTGTTAGAAGCATGGAAAGCGGAGATTATAGCAGAAGTGACAGCATCGGTTGAGGTTGATGAAGAAAAAATCGCCGGGCTTGTTGAAGATTATCTTAAAAAGAACCCACCGTCAGGCGGTATCGACTTTACAACCGATGAAACGCTGAATCTCGATCCCGTCACAAAGGTGCTTTCAGTTAATACAGCAACAGAAGCGAATAAGGATAATACACTTCCTATTACTTCCGCAGCAGTGGCTACGCAAATCGGCAACATCGAAATATTACTTTCAAGAATTTAAAGGGGGTATTTATTCATGACTATTTCAACAGAAATCAGCCGTTTACAAGCGGCAAGAAACTCTATCAGGGCTAAGCTTGTTGAGCTTGGCATGGCAAACAACACAGATAATATTGATAAACTTGCAGCGGCTATTGCAGCTCTTATTAATCAGGGAGCTGTAGCAGTAAGCGTAAAAGAAGGCGAGACATATACAATTCCGGCAGGATACCACAATGGTGCAGGTACAGTTTCAGGCGTTGCAGGTGGGGGCAACTATAACCTTCAGAGTAAGACAGTAACTCCGACAAAGAAACAGCAGTCCATTACAGCAGACAGCGGATATTTCGGTTTATCTGACGTTGTAGTAGCTTCAATTCCCGACGCATATCAGGATGTTACAAGTGTAACAACGGCGGCAGGTGATGTTCTCACAGGTAAAATCTTTGTAGCCGCAGACGGTACAGTAATCACAGGTACAATGACAAACAACGGGGCAGTCAGCAAGACACTTGACGTTACAACGGTATCGTTTACTATCCCGAAAGGCTACCACGACGGCACAGGCACAGTCAAACTCACTGTAGAGACAAAGACTGTCACACCGACAAAGAGCGTGCAGACAATTACACCGACAAGTGGAAAAGTCCTTTCTTCCGTAAAGGTTGAAGCGATCCCTGCTGAGTATATCACCACAACAGATGCGACTGCGAAAGCTACTGAAATCCTCGACGGTAAGACAGCTTATGTTGCAGGCACAAAAGTCGAAGGAACTATGGCGAGTAATGGTGCCATGAACAAGACCATTGACGGTATTACCTCAACAAGTGCCTCAATTCCTGCTGGATATACAACAGGCGGCACGGTATCGCTCACATCGGACATTGAAGAAGCACTTGCGGCGATTTAAGGGGGTACTCATATGAGTATTCAGACAGAATTAGATCGTATTATCACAGCGGTTAATAATCAGGAAATGGGTTTATCCGATATCGAATCCCAACTTACACAGGCGTTAACTTTACTTGATAGTAAAGCGGCGGGTGGTGGAAGTGGTGGGGGTATTCAGCCTTGTACTGTGACAGTTTCATTTACAGGTGGCGCGGCAGGATATGGCGAATTTGGTGACGTAAAGTATGAATACGCAAAGGTTGTTTCAGGTGGGACAGAAATAGTACAGGGTACAATGAACGCTGATACTATGACATTCTCCGATGTATTAGCGAACAGTTTATTCGGTTTGTATGTTTCGGACTTCTCAATGTTTACTTGCACACCGTCAAATACTTCGAGATATACATCCATCATGGGAGGCACTGCACCTACCCGTTCTGTATTTTTGATAGGTACAGAACCTGCAACAATAACATTCTCATAAGAGGTGACTTATGACATTACAAAACAATACAACCAAAATAAATACAATTAAAAACACAACGCTCCCCGAACTCTTGCAGAAGATAAACGCCCTTCCTGATGCAGGTTCAGGTGGTGGTTCAGGTGGTGGATATAAAGTAGCCACTGGAAAAATATCTCTTAGTGAAGGGGTGAAATCGTCAGGGAGTACGATTGCGACCATAAACGGACTTGGATTTAAACCGTCGTATATAATGGTATCATTGTCTGTAAGCACAAGTGCAATAACGAGTACATCTTATTATGTACTGAGTGCTATATATTATCTTCCCGAAAGTGCTCAAGCTGCTGTTGCGAAGCGTAATTCAGCGAATATAAGATTCTATGCAGCAGGGTCTTATGCAATAATTGTTCCTAATGACGATGGGTTTACAATCATATCAGATAATTCAAACCTATATACGGGAAGTGGTTATCAATACATTGCAGTTGGTGGCGGGGACTAACCTGATTTTGAGGAAGATATGGAATAGTAAAAACAATATAACAATACAACACCCACCGCAACTCTTTCGGGGTTGCGGACTCTTAACTCCCCACAGGTGGGAGGTTGACAAAAACTCATTTGTTTTTACCGCCCAAGCCCCCGTGCAAGGGCGGGTTTTTGAAAAATATAAAGGAGAGAAAATGAACATTGAATTTATCTATATGAAAGAACTTGAAAGCTTCGTTCAGATCCTTATGCTCGGCTTTGTTCTGAGCCTGCCCGTCTGCTATTTAGTGGAATCCCTCAAAGCGACGGAAATCAAAGCAGGATGGTTTTACTTTATCGCAAGCATCCTCATTTCAGCAGGGTTCGGTCTTGGCTTTGCCGATACCTTTACGGAAATGAACCTCTCAGAGGGCATATGGCTTGCGGTCTGCTTATGGCTCGGCTCTCAGGGCTTTTACGAAAAGCTCAAAGCTTCAGACGGGATGCTTGGGAAAATGTTTGTCAGCGTATCGGATATGATCGAAAAGGCTGAACCGTTACCCAAAGAAGAGCCTGAAAAGGACTTTCTCATCTTCCCGGTGAACTATGTCGGGGTTACTACTCCGTACAGCTCCAAGCATCCGGCTATAGACTTCGGGTTCTCATCAGAACATGGCGGAAAGAATCAGCCGATTATTGCCCCGTCTGATATGGAAGTGGTTGAGGTTGGTAATTCAGCCGTCATCGGTCGTAACATCAGAGCTTATGCGACGATTAACGGAGTGAAGTATACATATCGCTTTATCCATCTCTCAGATACAAGCGTTGAAAAGGGGCAGAAGGTGAAGAAGGGCGAAGTGATCGGCAAGATGGGCGATACGGGCAGTTCATCAAACGGATACCATCTCCACTTCGACATCTGGAAAGGTCATACGGCTGACTTATCATCGTCTTCTCAGAGATATGCGAAATCCGTCGATCCGCTTGAAATGTGTTATCTTGCAAAAGATCAGATTGTCGGAGAGGATACGGACAAGAAGTATAATATTATGAGGGCAAAATGACAGCAAATGAATTAATTACCGCCCTGAAAGAGTGGATAACGCCTTTATCAGCCCTTTTAATCGTAATCGTCAGTATTATCGACAGCTCCAAGAAAATCGCTGCACAGCCCCTCTCAAAGGCTCTCGCATGGCTTGGCAAAAAGCTTAATGCAGATATTTCAAGCAGACTTGACGGACAGGAAGCGTTCCTTCTGAATGATTTTTATCAGAAGCATAAGAACGGCAAGCGAATGACTCAGATTCAGTACGAAAACGCTATCAAGATGTTCGAGGAACATATCAAACGTGGTGCGAATAGCGTAGACGCTCAGCATCTTCAGGAACTGAAAGAATACTACCGCAATACATTTTTCAGAACGCAGAGGGATAAATAATCCCTCTTTTTTTTGTTGTTTTTCTATTTTGCACAAAGAAAAAAGGAACGGTTCTCCGCATACCGTTCCTTCTTCTTTCTTGTACTCACAGCGATGAAGTAAAAAGATATTTATATTATAGCACATCTTGAAGAAGTTATGTTAAAAAAATACATTTTTGTAAAGAAAAAAGGCGGGGAATGATCCCTGCCCTTTTTCATTTTCCTGAAAAATCACATCAAAACCAAAAGGTAGTCTTGCATATCTATTTTATCATAAATCGGGGAATTTTAATAGTTTTATATGAATTTTTGCGAGGTGTGCCGAATAAGGTTCAATATCCTCCTATTTTTTAATTTAAAAAACATACAGTTTGAAGCATAAAATAAGGCCATTATTGCAAGAACTCACACAGAATCTTATAAACCGTTGTTTTACACCTACAACGCCTTTTTTTATTGCAAAATAAAGAAAAAAATGCAAATTTGTGCAAGCATAATTCTGATATATTGAATTGTAATTTGGTAGTGATATACTTAGCTCAACAGGTACAAAGGCGCGTGTACCTGCACAAAGTCGACATTGTGAAAAAAATAAAAATACGGAGGAAAAGTAATGGAAAGTGAATTTGCATCTCGTTCTCAGGGTAACGCAGGTGTGGCACTCGGAACCGTCGGCACAGCATTGGGCGGATTAAGCCTTCTCAGCGGTGGTATGCCACTTTTAGGCGGTCTTTTCGGTGGAGGACAGCAGTATGTATCGAAAGATACTTATGATGTCCAGAATAAGCTTATCGAGGCGGAAAGGGCAAATGCTCTGCTCGCAGCGGAACTTAACACTGAGAAAAAAATTGTTGAGGTTTACAACGCTACAAATGCAAAAATCAATGAAGTTTATGACAGAGTTTCTGATAGAATCCTTTGTCTTGAACGTCAGGTCGTTGACAATGCAGCATCTCAGGCGGTTATCAACTGCGGTTACAATTCCGCAATCGGAATTCTTCAGTCGCAGGCAGCTCAGTTTATGTCACTTACATCTGTTAAGATTGATAATTCAAAGGTCTGTCCGGGTTGGGGCGATGTTGTGGTATCAGTAGCACCGGCATCTACAACAGGAGCTTAAAAAGAAATAGGGAGAGTAATTCTCCCTTTTCCTTAATAATGGGGGCGTATTAATGAATAAAGAACAGATCCTTAATGGGATAATTCGATATTTCGACTGTGAAGTCGTTCCGAAAGTTCCTACATTTATTCAATGGGCAGGCGGTGCCGCATTGTATGTAGCAATGAAAAAAGTTGATGTTGTATTTGAAAAAATTTCAACGAATGAAATGGCAAAAGCTTTTGAAATTGTCGATGAAGGCGGAAATATTAACATTGACTATGTAGCGGAGGCATTTACAGACTCGGCAAGAAAATACGGGAAATTATTATTCAACAAAATCCCCGGAGGCCCTGTGACATTTTCGGATCAGGATGTGATTTTGTTAAAACAGTACATTAAAGGAGAAAGATAATGGATGAATTTAAAACTTTCATAATGAACTCTATCAAAGAAGAAGATGAAGACAGACAGAAATATAAAGCATGGGCAGAAAAGGCCCGTTCAATGGGGATGCACAAATCAGCGCATTTTCTCAAAGAAATTGCGCATGAGGAACTGACTCACAAAATGGCTTTAGAAAAAATCCTTCATATGATGGAATAATCCAAATTGCGTTCACAACTGTGCACTTTACTGTGCACTTTTTTTATTTTTTACAGTACTTTATTCTTATATACAGGAATTTTGTACTATATGCAATACAAATTAACGCGTTAAAAAACGGCTTAAATAAAAGTAAAAATAAAAAATCGCTTAGAAAAGCGATTTTTAATAAATTACTGATTTGGTGGAGGCGAGGGGAGTCGAACCCATCGCCAATCGCCTTTTTATGCGATTTATTCAGCAAATTGTGCACTTTGCTGTGCACTTTCAATTGCATTTTCGAAAAAGCTGTTTATACTTTTATCCGCCTTTTCCTTATATTCATCAAATGAAAACTGATATGTTTTGTGATATATACTCTCTGTATCCCAGCCACCGCGCTCCATAGCATACTTGTCTGATATTCCAAGCTGTCCCATTACTGCCGCATTATAGTGGCGTAGATCGTGAAAGGATATATTCGGAACTCCGGCATCTGTCAGAAGCTTCTGCAATTTTTTATAAATATAATTGCGGGTATCCTTTACAATAAATTCTCCCGGTTCCCCCTCCCCTATCATAGCTCTGAGCGACTCGGGGAAAGAAATTATTCGTGTGCTCTGGTATGACTTGGTACGGTTCTCGATGAATATATCTTCATTGTTTACATGTAGGAGTGTATCTTTTATGTAGATCTTCCCATCGTGAATATCTCCGTATTTGACTCCGCGGACCTCTGACATTCTCAGACTCAGCCACATGGCGAGGATACAGGGAACGAATACATCACTCCCGTAGATTGCGCGCAAAACGTCTTCTAATGGCGGATACTGCTTAATCTGCTTGACGTTTTTCGGCAGTCTGATATTCTCGCATGAAATGTCATATTGCTTCAAAACGCTTTTTATCAGTGCAAACGCATTATTTACCGTCTTTGCAGATTTGTCTTTTGAAAGCTCGTTCACGGCTTTTTGTAGCATTTCAAATGTAATATCTGAAATCCTTTTCTCTTGTATATCAAGAAAATAGTTCCTTTTTATCTTCTCGTATCCCTCAATGGTGGAAGGTGAAAGAATGTAGAGACGGCTTTCAATATATGCTTTAAGCGCATCAGCAAGCTTTATGTCGGATTCCTTTTCTTCTGTAACGGAATTAGCCCAGACGGCGGCATTATACTCCGCTTCTTTCTTCGTTTTCCCGTAAAATCTCTTCCGGATCTTCTTTCCGTCGATGGTCTTCGTTGCCTGAATTTCCCATTTGCCGGAATCATTTTTCTTCGCCTTTGCCATATAATTCTCTCTTAGATTGATTTTTTCGGCAGAGTGTGTTATAATGGCATTGTATTTCCGGTTTATATACACTCTGACCTTCCGCCATATATGCGCCAACATATACGGCGGGTAACGTGCTAATAATGCCCTTGGTAGTAAGCTTCCCGGTATACGGGACGAGCTGAATCCCTGGGCTTTATTTTTGTTTCATCAAAATATCTTCCCAATCTGCAGTAAATCCATATGCATTTTTCAAAGACAGTGATTTATAGGTACTGTATTTGTTGGCAAAAGTTTTAATTTCCGAAACAAATTTCTCTCTATCCTCTGTATAAACAAAAAACTCACCACAAACGGTGAGTTCCCATGGCGGGCCATTTCAGCATGAGTTTTCTCAGAGGCTTGCCCGATCTTTCACCCACATTATATGCAATCACTCTCCGTTTGTCAACTTTTTTGACTGCCAAAACATGGCAATTTGCGTTTTTTTAACTTGATGTCTAATATTTAATACTTTTGTTATTTGCCATACATCCCCCTCAGCTTGTCCCCGTCCCACAAAAGGACATTGGTTGCCTGGGCGAGGGTGATTATTCATCCCCTTCGTCAAAGCTATCATATTCGGCTGTGACGGAATATATTTCATCCGTCGACAGTGACTGTCTGTATTCTTCCGCAATCATTGTCTTAGTGAAGTTTGCTGTCGGGTCCAGCTTGTAAACAAGCTGTTCGAGTTCGTCCACTGTAGAATAGAAGAATTCTTTTCTGAGATTCACTTTGTTTACGCGCTTATCGTTAAGTGCCGTATGTATTTTATGTTCGAGGGTTACGGCATCATCTGAGAAAATGAAGCTGTGTACATCAAATTTAAACGGTACACTTGCATCGCTAAGCTCGTTGACACGATCCTGCGGATCCTGACGACGTGTCATGCCGATTTTAAACATATTTTCTCCGAATGAACCAAGGTTACTGATTATGTAGATATTGCCGGCTTTTCCGTTCTGTAAAGCTGTGATTTCATCCTTCTTGACAACAACCTGAGCGAGCTGAGCTTGAAGTTCAAGAATACGAGCGTTGAGCTTGTTGAGTTCTTCATCTGAAGCGGACATAGTCTGCTCTTTGAGCTTGTTGATTTCCGTATTGTATTTTTCTTCTTCTTTTTCCACTTTCTTCTTTTCAGCTTCAAGAGCTTTGCGTTCTTCAGCTTCCTGTCGCATCTGTTCACGGATTGCAGCCTGTTCCTGTTTGGCCTGTTCCCTCTTCACATAGTAGTTATATTCTATCTTAACGGCATTTATAAAGAGATATTCGATTTCACCGATAAACTTACCTATTGTTGCAGCTGTATTTAAATTACCTTCAGAAACAATTTTCAGATATTTTTCTGTTACATCTTTGACCTGATTTTCTGCATCTGCAAGCTTTTCGTATTTCAGGTTATACAAAATATTCTGCAGTTCGGCTTTTAATGCAATAACCATGAGAGAATATATCGTTTTGTTGCTCTTAGTGGTGTATCTCGCCTGATATTGTTCAAGTCTTTCAGAAATGATCTTGTCATTATCCTTATATGCCTTGCGAAGCTCGCGAGAATCCATGCAATGCAATTTAAGTGATATAGACGGAACCAATTCCCCGGAAAATTCTTCGTCAGCATCAGCAAGCCTGCTTTCGTTATTTATTGCATACAAAATCGCAGAATACAGCTCTTTTATTTTGCTTACACGCTTGGTCTGTGATTCTACCTGTTTATTAAGTTTTTCTTCTTCAGCTTTCAAAGCATCAATTTTCTTGTTCAGATCTGTAATGTTTTGATCTTTAGTCACAATAATCTTTTCTTTTTCGTTGTACTGAGCGTTTAATTCAGAGACTTTTTGCATTGTTTCTTCATATGTCGCAACGCCAAGTTTCTCGATCCTTTCTTCGGCTTCAGCCATTGCTGTTTCGAGAGAAGCTATCATTTCGTTCTTTTGATCGATTTGAGACTGATAATCTCTTATTGCGTTATTCTTCGACCAACTGAAAAAGAAATACATTCCACCTATTATCCAGCCAATAGGGCCACAAATGAATGCAAATACCGCAAGTATTATGTTGAGGATCGATGGTGTTTTTTTGTCTTTCATGTAATTTCAAT
>JAFYUH010000161.1 GCA_017549605.1 Bacteroidales bacterium | reverse complement strand
TTTAAAGACGAATATCTTCTTGATTTTATTAATGTTGAAGAAATGGGAGAACGTGATAAAAACTATATCGATGAAAGAGTCGTTGAAAAACAAATCGTTGAAAATGTGAAAAAGTTCATTATGACATTTGGTAAGGATTTTACCTTCGTCGGAAATCAATATCATCTTGAAGTCTATGGAGAAAACTTCTTCCCAGACTTATTGTTCTTCAATAGAAATCTTAATGCTTTAGTCGTTTTTGAACTGAAGACGGGTGATTTTAAACCAATATACTTGTCGCAACTGATGACTTATCTTAGGATTTTAGATGATAAAGTACGAAAACCTCATGAAAATCCGTCAATAGGAATTGTACTTTGTAAGAATGCAAATAAAGATTTTGTAAAATATGTTATTCAGGATTATGACAAACCGATGGGCGTGGCTACATTTGACACATCGTCAGAAATGCCTGATGAATTGAGAAATGCATTGCCAGATATTGAGGATTTGAAGATGTTGCTTTAATTTGTGCAAATCCCCGTAATTCGCGGAGTCCTTCATCTCTTCCTCGGAACAGCAAACCTTATCTTTCTTTCTAAGTTCTCAACCTCAATGTGTTGGTTTTCATAAATCTCGCCGTCAATCGAGACGCAGAATCCTTTAGGTCCTTCGATGACGACATTCCTCGCTTGTCTATAGACTACAATATTCTCAAACTTAGGATTGTTTAAATGTGTGCCGCTGACGTAATATTTTATTAGTCCGACAAACCTTAATCTCGGAACTGGTTTTACCAAGCATACTTCCAACAAACCGTCGTCGTTGAGCGAGTTGGGAGCGTTGAAATATGAACCTCCGACGTATTTGCCATTGCTGATTGTACATAATAAAATGTCGCCGTCATTGAGTCGCTCGCCGTCGGCATAGACTGTGCATTGGGTTCTCATTCCGAAAAGAAATCCCCAGACGACAGCAAATGGATATGCTCTTTTCTTGCCGAACAAGACATTTCTTCTCAACTTGTTCATCGCCTTGGCAACGACGCTGTCCAATCCGAAATGCGTTGAGTTTAAAGCATATCTGTCGTTGACTCTCATGATGTCGACTTCCTTCTCTTCGCCATGAATTACATCGCATACATTTTTGAACATATCAGAACCGAAATATTTTACGTAGTCGTTGCCGCTTCCAAAAGGCAGCACTGTCATGCTGGCATTCGGAAATCCTACTATTCCTGATGCGACTTTGTTGACAGTTCCGTCGCCACCGCAAGCGTAAAACCTTACCGTTTCTTCAGGATGGCTTACTAAATATGTCTTGATGAAATTGATAGAGTCGTTGGGTGAGTCTGGAGTGTATATTTCATAATCAATGACTTCTGCACATTGAGCGATGCCGTTCTTAACCATGTCGAGGCATGATTCCTTGCCTGCTGTAGTATTGACTATGAAAATATGCTTCATTAAAAATGTTTTTTGCAAAAGTAAAAATTATCTTTAAAAACAAATTGAAATATTATTATTAGATGTATTATTTCTTAATTTTGCACCACAAAAAAATCAACTGTTGACCGTAGTCCGTTGACTGTTGTCCTTAAATTATCATCATGAAAAGAAACGAATTAGTATTAAATACCACCATTTTATCTGGTCAGTGCGACACTCTCATGCGCCTCAGAACCGAATCTGCTTTTATGACATTCCAAGATGTTGCTGGAACTCACGCTGTCTTCTTGGGCGTCGACGATCGTTCGATTTTGGAAAAGGATAATGCTCTTTGGGTTATCACAAAGACCAAAATGAAAATCAACAAACTTCCTGTATGGGACGATGAGGTTGTCGTAAGAACATGGCCAATGGGAGCAGAAGGCGTGCGTTGCAATCGCTGCTACCAAATTAAGAAAGGCGATGAGGTCCTGATCAACGCTATCTCTGAATGGGTCGTCATCGATGCGACGACTCGTACTTTAAGAAAAGTTGAGACCACATCTTATCCTAACGATGTCGACTGGATTCAGGAAAAGTCAATAGAGGAGAAGTTCAGAAGATTCAAAGACGACTTCACAGAAGAAGACCTTATCTATAAAAGACTCGTCCGCTCTGGCGACATCGACGTGACACATCATACAAATAATGTCACATATATCACAATGTTACTTGATACTTTCTCAGTAAAAGAACTGGAATCAAAACAATGGGAAGACGTCGAGGTTTCATATATCAACGAAAGTTTCGAGGGTGAAACATTGTCAATCTATAGAAAAGAACACGAAGGTGGATATTCATTCTCCATCAAGAAAGAAGACGGTAAAGTCGTTCTGATGGCATTCTTTAAATAATTGGGCGTTCCGCTACGCGTCGGGCTTTCCGCTCTATCTTTTTCCGCTGCGCTCCAAAAGGATGCCGCTTCAATCCCTAACGCATTGGAGGCTGCGAGTAATGAGCTGTGAGCTTTGGGCAAAACTGCTCATAGCTCATAGCTCACTGCTCATTGCAAATTTTCAGTTTTCAACTTTTAATTTTCAACTCGGACTAGCTTCTTCTCTGTCTCACAGCTTCAAACACCACAATCGCTGTCGTTACTGAAACGTTCAATGAGTCGGCGATGCCGTTCATAGGTATGATGAGGTTTTGGTCAGCCGCTTCAACCCAGATGTCGCTGATGCCTGTCGCCTCGGTTCCCATCACGATGGCGGAACCTTGTCTGAAGTCGGCTTCTAAATAATCAATAGAAGCTTTGAGATATGTGCAATAAATCTTGATGTCGTTTACTCTCAACCACTTGATGCATTCTTCTGATGAGCATGCAAACAATGGGACATTGAAGATAGTTCCAATACTTGCGCGTATCGCATTAGGGTTGAATAAGTCTGTTCTTGGGTCGGCGATGATGACGGCGTCAACGCCAGCAGCATCTGCAGTACGCATGATAGCTCCTAAGTTGCCAGGTTTCTCAACTGTTTCCAAGACGATTATCAAAGGATTTTTCTTAGACTTGAAGCTTTTCAAGTCGGCGTATTTTGGAATAGCCACTGCTAAAAGTCCGTCGCTGCCTTCACGATAAGCAATCTTCTCAAAGACTTCAAGTGTCACTTCTTCAACATAATTGGCTGCGATGTTGACGGATTCTTTCAAGATGTCGTTACATACAAATAATGTGTCAACGACAAAGCCGCAGGCTACGGCACGTTCGATCTCACGTCTTCCTTCGATGATAATTCTGTTCTGCTCGCGACGTTCTGATGACTTCTGTAACTTAACGACATTCTTTATCTTTGGATTAGATTTGCTTGTTATCATGATTTTTGAATTTTAACTGTGATAAAATAAGTCCGCCAATGACTAATAATATTCCTAATATCTTTTGTGTGTTGAGACTTTCTCTGATGATGATGCAACTGAAAATGGCAGTGAATACTGGAATCAAGTTGCTGTAGATATTTGCTTTCGCTGCGCCAAGTTTGCTGAAAGCGTAAGCCCATAACGTATAAGAGATGGAACTTGCAAAAACGCCTAAGGATACCAGTGGTATTATATAATGACTGATTCCCATTATGTTAGAAGGCGTGACTTTTTCCATTATGAAAACCATAGGGATGAAATATATCATGCCTATTGCGTTTTGCACGAATGTAATTGTCAATGGTTTATATAATAATGTTAATTTTCTTAAAGAGATTGAATATGCAACTGCGACCAGCACGGCGCTGAATAAGAATATGACGCCTTTTAACGAAACAGTCAATTCTAAGTTCTTATTCACTAACATGAATAACACTCCGAAGAATGATATTATGAAACCAGCGATGTTCCAAGGCGTGAGTCTTTCTTTCAGGAAGAAAAATGCTGCGATAGGAGTGAAGAGAGGAATCGTTGCGATGATGGCGGAACTCACTACAGGAGCGGCGTTTAATAATCCGTAACTCTCAAAGATGAAATACAGGAAAGGTTCGAATAATGCAGCAAGTGCAAATAGTTTTAAATCTTTTCTGTTTACTTTCTCAAAAAGTCGTAGAATCAATAGAAGACTTCCCAAGAAAACACATGATATGATAAGACGGAAGAAAATAGTAGTGGTAGGATTCAGATATTCGAAGACCTGCGTCGACCAAATAAATGACAGCCCCCAGAAAATCATGGCGATGATGCCGCTTAGATGCACTATGAATTTCTTGTCTTTCATGTTGCAAAAATAAGACTTTTTTTTGATTAGGCGATGAGTTGTGGGCGATGGGTGGTGAGCTTTTTTTGTATATTTGCTCATTGCTCGTTGCTCACAGCTCGTTGCATAATTTTGGTATAATATTTGAACAAAATCGCTTGTCATTTTTTAACAATAAATAAAAACATCATACTATGAAAACATTGAAATCTTTTGCTTTATTTTTTGTAATGTCTTTATTTGTAATCACTTCATGTCAAGGTCCTAAGGGAGATCCAGGTCGTCCAGGTAAAGATGGTAATGCTAATGTTCAGTCAGGAACAGTGACTGTTACTGCAGAGGACTGGGTCTGGGATGGAAATGGCTGTAACTGGTATCTCGATCTGGAATGGGATGCGATAGACTACGATATGGTTGACTATGGTGCAGTCTTGGTTTATATGGAAAATCCTGGCAAGGATTTTTACGCATGGCATCAACTTCCATTGACACTCTATCCAAGTGATCAATATTCTGCAACATTGGAGACTGTTTATTACGACTATGCAGTAACGATTTATTGGACAAATTCAGATCTTCAGAAACATCAAAATCCTTGCGACTTCTATAATTCAGATATGGAATTCAAAGTGGTCCTCATAGATGCAGTTCTATATTCAAAATATCAGAATGAAGACCTTTCAAATTATGAGACTGTCAAGAAACTTTTCAATATAACAGCAGAAGAAAATTTATTTCAAAATTCAGTAGAGGCGTCTAGATAATACGCCTCTTTTTTTTATCTTTGCAACTATGTTGACTCTGAACTTTGAACTTTGAACCTAGAACTAAGAACTGCTTTGTGCTTTAAAACTGAAAATGATAAAAAGGATTTTAAAATATATACTATATGTAATCTTGGGCTTTGTGGCGATTGTGGTTGCAGTGAGCCTTTTCAGACCGTCTTATTCTTTTGATGAACCGAAGCCATTTCAAGGGTCTTATCTCCATAATCCTTATGAGAATATGAATCCGGATAATTGGATACAAACTAACTTTCACGCTCATACGCGTCAGTTCGGTGGATTTACAAACGGAAGAGTGAACACTAATGAAATGGTGGATAGTGTTTATTCGGTTCTTGGTTTTGAGCATATCGGCATTTCGGATTATAACAAGATAAATTATTACGATTCTGTAAATCCAAGTTTTATTCCAACTTATGAACATGGTTACGGAATATTTAAGATTCATCAGCTTTGTATAGGTGCTGAAAAAGTGCGATGTCTCGATTATTTCGCTTTCCAAAATCTTAGCATGAAGCAGCATACTTTGAATCGTCTTGCGAAACAGACTCGCCTTGTTGTAGCAGCGCATCCTTCTTTCGTGAAGCAAGGTTATCGTGTTGAAGATATGAAATATCTCAGCAATTATAAACTGATGGAGGTACTGAATGGATTCGCAATTTCAACTGCGCACTGGGATGCAGCTCTTTCCAACGGTCATCTCGTTTATATTATAGGTAACGACGACTCTCATGATGTTACTGATATTACGGAAGTGGGATTCCGTTTTACTATGGTTAACTCTCCTGAAAATGAGGCGGAGCAATTGCTTCAGGCTTTGGAAAATGGCAAAACCGTCGGCGTCGACTTTTCGTTGATATGGGGAGAACGTTTGGAAAGAAAGAAGAAACGCCTTGAAAGAGACCTTCCTTATATAACACAGGTTGATCTTTGTGGAGATACATTGTTAATATCCGCTTCTAGATCTTTTTCAAAGTTAAGATTCATCGGTCAAGATGGTAAAGAACTTGATGTGCAAAAGGATAATCGTACGGCTTTTTATGTCGTTAAAGCGGAAGATACTTACGTAAGAACGGAAGTCGAATTTAAAGACGGAACGACATTGTATCTCAATCCGATAACACGTCACGAAAGCAGTGATGTCGTAAAACAAAGATTGGATCATATCAACTGGCCAAAGACAATAATCCTTTGGGGTGTCTATATTTTGGCTTTATTTTTAATATATAGGTCAATAAGTCGATGTGGCAATAAGTCTTGATTAATCATGACAAAAAAATCTGTTTTCCGTTGACTGTTGTCCTTGGTCTTTTGTTATCTTTGTAATTCTTAAAAATAAAAAACAATGATACAGGAAAATCTAAATATTGTCAGAGCGACAGTTCCTTCAAATGTCACTCTTATTGCAGTTTCTAAAACAAAACCAGTGTCTGATTTACAGGAGGCTTATGATGCGGGACAACGTATCTTCGGTGAGAACAAGGCCTTGGAGATGCGTGATAAACATCAGGTTTTGCCAGATGATATCCAATGGCATTTCATCGGTCATCTTCAGACAAACAAGATAAAATATATCGCGCCGTTCGTGACCTTGATTCATGCTATAGACAGCCTTTCTCTTTTAGAAGCTGTCAATAAAGAAGCTGTTAAAAACAATCGTGTCATAGATTGTCTGCTTCAGTTCCATATAGCTCAAGAAGACACAAAGTTCGGTCTTGATATGGAAGAGGCAAAGACTTTGTTGGAATCTGATAGCTTTAAAGATTTGAAAAATGTTAACATTGTGGGCGTGATGGGAATGGCTACATTCACCGATGACTCCGCCCAGGTAAGAAACGAGTTTAAAAATCTCAAGAATATATTTGATACATTGAAAGAAAATTACTTCGCAGACAAGGATTCTTTCAAGGAGATTTCAATGGGAATGTCTGACGACTATCCTATTGCCATAGAAGAAGGCGCTACCATGGTAAGAGTCGGAAGTAAAATCTTTGGCGCAAGAAATTATAACATATAATGGCTAAAGTCTAAAGGTCAGCAGCCTTTGGACTTTTGTCTTTAGTCAATAAAAATATGAAGAAACTTCTTTTCACATTATTAAAAATGTTGCTCTTCTTGTTGGTGCTTTTTGCAACAATAAGAATTGTTTTTTTGGTAAAGTATTGGCCGTTGGTGAGGATTGAGGAAATTCCTTTTACTGAAATATTAAAAGGTTTCTGGTCGGCTTTGCCTCTTGATATATCCACTGCTTGCTTTATTTTGGCCTTGCCGGTTATATGTATGTTTATCTCTTTGGCTGTCGATAAGGAGACGCTTTTTGCTCCATTACGTTGGTATTTTTATTTAATGGTTGCGGTGTATAATCTTGTGGCATTCGGAGATATCGGAATTTATGGCGAATGGAGGACGAAATTGTCTTACAGGGCTTTGATGTATCTGGAAAATCCGACCGAGGTTATAAATACAGCCGAGACAGAACAGACTCTGTTGCTGATAGTTCTGTGGACATTCTTTACGATATTGTTCTGTTGGTTTTATACCAAATTTGTTGAGCCTCAAAGTCTGGCTCCTAACAGAGAGGCTCCGGTGCCGAATAAGATGGTGCTTTCAGGCAGCTTCGTCTTGGCCCTAGGATTCCTTTTCTTGGGGATGAGAGGTGGATTAAATGAGATACCAATTTCTTCGAGTAAGGTGTATTATAGCAGCCATAAGCTTGCTAATGAGATGAGTGTTAATCCTGCTTATTACCTCGTGGAAAATATCTTGAATTCTAAGTTGGTGGAGTCGCGTGCGCATTTCAACTATATGGATTCAGATTCTGCTAAGAAAAGAACTGTTGTGCTACATGAGACATCTTGTGATTCTACATTCTCAATATTGAAAACAGATAGACCTAATATAATCGTTGTTCTTCTGGAAAGCTGGTCTGCCGACTTGATAGAGTCGTTGGGCGGTAAACCGGGAATCACTCCGAATTTCCGTGAACTGGAGAAAGATGGTCTGCTGTTTACGAATATCTATGCTAGTGCAAATCGCTCGCAGCACGCCATGACGTCGTTGTTCGGCGGACTCCCTGGAATGCCAGTGACGACAATGACAAATCATCCTGATAAATATTATTCTGTTCCTTCTTTGGTCAAAAAGATGGACACTATAGGATATCATACTAGTTTCTATTTCGGCGGAGAGTTGAATTATGGTAATATTTTGTCGTATCTCCGTTATAATGAATTCGATGATATTGTAGAGGCGAAGGATATACACGAAGGCTTCCATAAAGGAAAACTCGGCTATCATGATACTGATATTATGCCTTGGTATGTTGATCAGATATCAAAATATCCGCAGCCTTTCTTCAGTACTTTGTTTACGCAAAGCACACATTCTCCTTATGATTATCCTAAAATTTTCGAGGAGTTGGAATGGCCTGAAATTGAAAAGCAATATGTCAATTCCGGACATTATACTGACATCGCTATAAAGATGTTTATGGATAAGGCAAAAGAGCAGCCTTGGTATGACAATACTTTGTTTGTGTTTGTTGCAGACCATAGTCATACGTCGTATAAGAATCATGGATTGGAGTCATTTGCTCATCATAAGATTCCTATGCTGATCTATGGTGAACCTTTGGAAGATTCTTTGAGAGGAAAGACATTTGATAAAATTTGTGGAAATGCGGATTTGCCAGCAACGATATTGGCACAATTGGACCAAAGTCACGACGAGTTTTTCTGGAGTAAAGATGTGTTTGGAAAGTGTTACAAACCATTTGCGTTTTTCGAGTTGAATAATGGTCTTGGTTGGAAGACGCCAGATGGTGAGTTTGTGTATTCAAATACCGGCAATTTTATAAAGAACAACCTGCCGAAAAATATAGCAGATAGTGTTGTTTTGGACGGCAAGGCATATATGCAGTATCATTTCGATTTATTCAATTCTTATTGATGTGATGTTTTTGAATTTTTGAGGTTTTGATACTTGAGTTTTTGGAAAAAAATCATTACTTTTGCGCAAAAATAAAATAGAACATGTTTGAAGGATTAAGTGAGAAACTTGAACGCTCGTTCAAGATATTAAAAGGTCAAGGTCATATAACAGAAATTAACGTCGCAGAAACATTGAAAGAGGTTAGAAAAGCCCTTTTGGATGCTGACGTTAGTTACAAAATAGCAAAGGATGTTACCAACAACATCAAAGAAAAAGCATTAGGACAGAAGATATTGACATCTGTATCACCAGGACAACTTATGGTTAAGATTGTTCATGATGAGCTTGCAGAGTTGATGGGTGGTGAACATACGGAAATTAACATCAAGGCTAATCCAGCTATCGTTTTGATAGCAGGTCTCCAAGGTTCTGGTAAGACTACATTCTCAGCTAAACTTGCTAACTTCTTGAAGAGCAAGAGAGGCAAGAGCGTTCTCCTCGTAGCAGGTGACGTCTATCGTCCAGCTGCTATCGACCAGTTGAAGGTCTTAGGCGAACAAGTCGGAGTTGAAGTATATACCGAGATTGAAAGCAAAGATCCAGTAAGCATTGCTGATAATGCTATCAAATATGCAAAAGAACATAACAAGAATGTTGTTATCATAGATACCGCAGGACGTCTTGCAGTTGATGAGCAAATGATGGATGAAATCGCAGCAGTTAAAGCTAAGGTAAATCCTCATGAAACATTATTCGTCGTTGACTCAATGACAGGTCAGGATGCTGTCAACACAGCTAAGGCATTCAACGATCGCCTCGACTTTGACGGCGTTGTCCTTACAAAGTTAGATGGTGACACTCGTGGCGGTGCTGCTCTTACAATACGTTCTGTTGTCGATAAGCCAATTAAGTTCGTCGGTCTCGGCGAAAAAATGGATGCTCTCGATATCTTCTATCCAAAACGTATGGCGGACCGTATCCTCGGTATGGGTGACATCGTAACACTCGTAGAAAGAGCTCAAGAGCAATTCGATGCAGAAGAAGCTGCTAAGCTTAAGAAGAAACTCGCTAAAAACGAATTTAATTTCAACGACTTCTTGAAACAAATTCAGCAGATCAAACGTATGGGTAATATCAAAGATCTTGCTGCAATGATTCCAGGAATGAATAAAATCAGTGACGAGGATATCGATGAAGATGCATTCAAGAGCATCGAAGCTATCATCGGTTCAATGACACCTGCAGAACGCGAAAACCCAAAAATCTTGAACGGCAGCCGTCGTAGAAGAATTGCAATGGGTAGCGGTACCGATATCGTTGAAGTCAACAGATTGATAAAACAATTTGAAGAAACATCAAAAATGATGAGACTTATGACAACAGGCGGTGCAAAGAAAATGATGCAGATGATGTCACAAATGAGAAGAAGATAAACATAATAAAACATAATATTATGGATAATAAAATCATTGATGGCAAACTTATTGCCGCAACAATAAAAAAAGAAATAGCAGCTGAGGTTGCTAATATGATAGATCATGGACAAGATGCTCCTCATCTCGCAGCTGTTATAGTCGGTGAAGATGGTGCAAGTCTTACTTACGTAGCTTCTAAAGAAAAAGCTTCACGAAGCGTAGGTATGATTTCTTCAGTCTATAGATTGAAAGCTACTGCAACAGAAAAGGATGTTCTTGACACTATCAATTTCTTGAATAATGATCCAGAAGTAGATGGCTACATCGTTCAGTTACCACTTCCAGCTCATATCAATGAAACAAAGGTGATACAATCTATCAGTCCTGATAAAGACGTTGACGGATTCACATTATATAATATAGGTCTCATGCAACTTGGCGAGCCTTGCTATCATCCAGCAACACCTTTCGGAATCTTGGAACTCCTTAAGCGTAGCGATGTTGAAATAGCAGGTAAAAATGTTGTGGTTCTCGGCAGATCAAATATCGTTGGTACACCAATCAGCGTTATGCTCTCAAGAAAAGGCGTCGATGCCACTGTGACAATATGCCACTCAAAGACAAAGAATATCGAAGAGATAACACGTCGTGCAGATATCCTTATCGTTGCTGTAGGTCAACCTCATTTTGTTAAAGCTGATATGGTGAAAGAAGGTGCTGTCGTTATCGACGTAGGTATCCATCGTATTCAAGATGACTCAGAAAAAGGTTATCATATCATCGGTGACGTGGATTTTGATGAAGTATATAAGAAAGCTTCAAAAATCACTCCGGTACCAGGTGGTGTAGGACCAATGACAATCGTTTCTTTGTTATATAACACATTGCAGGCCGCAAAGAAAAATAGAAAATAATAAATGTAGACGTCACAATGTGGCGTCTTTTTTTGTATATAATTGCCAAATATTGAAGATAAAAAAGGCTGCGAATTTTCGCAGCCTTTGTCTACTAATAACTTTGATGATGAACTAAAAACTCCAGTAGAAGAGCTTTTATGTCTTTAGTTGATTAAATTGCTTAATCAATCTTTGTACATTTTATTGATAAGGTCTTTGTACATTTCTTTTACAACGCTTCTCTTGACTTTTAATGTTGGGGTCAAGATGCCGTTAGCAACACTCCATTCGTCAGCGACGAGTTCATAGCATTTGATCTTTTCTGTGTCGCCGAAGTTTTGGTTGATCTTCTTGACTTCTTCAGCATAACGTCTTTTAACGTCGCTGTTGTTGATCATGTCTTTAGGATTGGTGTATTTTATTTCGTGTTTTTGACACCATGTTTTCAAGAATGCGAAATCAGGAACGATGATAGCACCAGCGTGTTTCTGGTTTTCTCCGAGAACAACGATGTTTTCGATGAAACCTGATTCTACGAACTTGCCTTCGATAACGTCTGGGTTGATATATTTACCTAAAGAAGTCTTGAATAAATTCTTCAATCTACCAGTGATTCTTACTTGTCCGTATTCATTGATTTCACCAAGGTCGCCAGTGTGCATCCAGCCTTCTTCGTCGATGACTTCTTTTGTCAATTCAGGTTGGTTGTAATAACCCATCATAACGTTGTGACCGCGGCAGATGATTTCTTTGTTGTCGGCGATTTTAACTTCAACGCCTGGGAGTGCGAAACCTACTGTTCCGATTTCACGGCCGTGAGTCAATCTGCTAGATACAGCGATAACTGGTGAACATTCTGTCATTCCATAACCTTCGAAGATAGGCATCTTGATTGCTGAGAAGAATGCAGCGATGTTTGGTTGGATACTTGCAGCACCAGAAACGACGATGTCGAAGTTTTCAGCGCCGAGAGTCTGACGTATTTTCTTGTATACTAAAGCGTCAGCGATTTTAAGTTTTTGGTTGTAGAACCATGTTCTGTTGCATGGGTCAATCTTATATCTTTCGGCTAAGTTCAAAGCCCATAAGAAGATAGCTTTCTTGATGCCTTTGTTGTTTCTTCCGCTTTGTTTTACTTTTGAATAAATCTTTTCGAGAAGACGAGGAACGGCGCTCATCATTGTTGGTTGAACGTCTTTTAGGTCAGAAGCGATTGTTGCAAGGCTTTCTGCGTAATAAACTGACATTCCGAGGTATTGGTATAAGAATACCAACATTCTTTCGTATGCGTGGCAAATAGGCAAGAAACTGAAAGCTTTCTTTGACTCAGGAGAAGGAATTTGTTGTAAATTCTTCAATTGGCTTACGATGTTGTAGTGAGAAAGCATTACGCCTTTAGGGTTGCCTGTTGTTCCTGAAGTGTAGATGATTGTAGCGCAATCTTTTTCGTCTACATTTTCTTCAAATGCTTTTAATGCTTCGGGGGTTTGGTTCTCTTTTCCTAACTCGACTAATTCTTCGAAAGTAGGATAGTCGCATTTTGTTGAAAGAGCATATATTGCTTCAAGATTAGGAGTGTCTGCTTTAACGGATTCTATTTTTTGCAAAACAGCGTTGCCTTCTAAAACAACGAGTTTAACTCCGCAATCGTTGATGATGTAACGATAATCTTCTTGGCTGATTGTTGGGTAGATAGGAACTGAGATGGCACCGAGTTGCATGATTGCCATGTCAAGCATGTTCCATTCTGGGCGGTTGCTGCAGATGATACCAACTTTGTCATCTTTCTTGATGCCTAACTTTATGAAAGCGTAACTTAAGTTGTTAGTTGTTTCAACATATTCTTGAATGCTGTATTTTTTCCAGCCGCCATTTTCTTTTCTTGCTAATGCGACATCTTGATTAGGGTAGTTTTCTACGTATGATTTTAAGATGTCAAAAAGTCTTTTAACTTCCATGATTCGTTTTGTATTTGTTTTGATACAAAATTAATAAATCAATAAATAAGATGTTATAAAAAATATAAATATGGGGTGAAATGATATTGAAAAAAGAATTGTGGTATTAAAATTTAAAATAAGGTTTATGATTTTTGGGCCTTTTAGGTGAGATGTGGTTAAAATGCCACTTTCAGGGGTAAAAAATCAATGGATTTTTAGACTTAAAAGTGGCATTTGCGTAAAATATTAGTATTTGGCAATCTTTTCTGAAAACTTGAGCTTACTGATGTTTTCGGTTATTTGGATAATGTAGATGCCTTTTGTGTCATTTAATTCTATGCTGTCGCAATCGTTGATGTCTTTTTCGTTGATCAATGTGCCGTTGATGTTGAAAATTTTGACATTGAGAAATGACTCGCTTTTGTTTTCGATAATGACCTTGTTGTCGCTAGGATTGTTGATGATTTTGTAGTTTTTGTTGTCTAAGTTCTCGATGATGTTTTCTGTGGAGAAATTCCATTTTTCAAGATTGTTAAAGAATACGTCATTGGCTATTGACTGCAACAGTTCTGATTTTGCTTCATCAATTTGTTTGTCGTGATAAATGCCTATCGGTGTTTTGTTCCAGAAGACAGAATAGAAAACGCATGCAGCTAGATAGCTTCCGTCGTATGAAGGATGACTGTTGTCGCTGCTGTGTAGGACAAGACTTGGATCCGTTGCAAGCGCTGCTTTCCATGCCTCACCGACAGGCGCTACGTAAGAGTTTGTTGCGTATGCATTTTCGCAATATGCTGCTGTCAAAGTGTCTTGCATATGGTTGAAATCGACAAAGTCGGCACTGCAATATAATCCTTCTCCAAAATTGACACATTGCTGTCCGCCGTAACGGCGTCCCCATGTCATATAACCTACGACTTTTGCATTTGGATTGTAAAGCATGATACTGTCATATAAGGCCTTGTAGGAAGGTTTCAATGTGTTGTGACGGTAATAATCGATTACAGGAAGCTGGCTTTGTTCTTGTAATACGACGAAGTCCCAGTTACCTTGGCGTATTTTTGATAATGATGTTTGACTCTCAACGTGTTGGAATAAGGTGCAGCCTCCGGGGGTGACAGATGCATGTGTGAAGACTTTGTTTTCATTAGTTGCTATGTCGTCGATGATTTTAGGCAAGTCGTTGACGTAAGTGTAACTGTTGCCTAAGAATAAAACTCTGATTTCTTCTTGTGAAAATGATGTTTTGAAAAGAAGAATTGCAATTGTAAGTAGTAGTATTTTTCTCATGTCTTTTAAATTAAATGAGGCGCACTGAGATAGCACGCCTCAAACGTTAATATTTTTTAAACTTATTTTGCTAAGAAAGGATATCCGTAATCTGTTGCAGGTACGAATGTTTCTTTGATAGAGCGAGGGTTTGTCCAGCGGATTAGGTTCCATAAGCCTCCGGCCTTGTCGTTTGTGCCAGATGCGCGTGATCCTCCGAATGGCTGGCAACCGACGACGGCTCCAGTTGGCTTGTCGTTGATATAGTAGTTGCCCGCTGCATATTTAAGTTTTTCATCAGCGGTCTTTTGTGCCTTGAGGTCGTATGCGAAGAACGCTCCTGTCAATGCGTATGGTGATGTGCTATCGCAGAGTTCAAGTGTTTCTACGAAATCTTTATTGTCATAAACATAGATGGTGATAATTGGTCCGAAGATCTCTTCTTCCATTGATTCATATCTAGGATTTGATGTCAATATGACAGTCGGTTCTACGAAATAACCTACTGATTTGTCGCAGTTTCCACCGAATATTACTTCTGCATCGCTTGCTGCTTTTGCTCTGTCGATATAGCCTTTACAGTTGTCGAATGAAGTTTCGTCGATGACGGCATTTACGAAGTTTGTGAAGTCGGTGACATCACCCATCTTTATTGTGCTTAACATTTCTCCGACATATTGTTTTATGTCGTTCCATAACGATGCAGGAATATAAGCGCGTGATGCTGCTGAGCATTTCTGTCCTTGGAATTCAAATGCGCCGCGGACGATAGCTGTCGCTACTTCTTTAGGATTTGCAGAGCTATGCGCGAAAATGAAGTCTTTGCCGCCTGTTTCTCCGACTAATCTTGGATATGATCTGTAATTGTTAATGTTTGCGCCAACGCCTTTCCATAAACCTTGGAATGTACCTGTGGAACCAGTGAAGTGGATGCCGGCAAGGTTAGGATTGCTTAATGCAACATTGCCGATGAGCGAGCCTTTGCCAGGCAAGAAGTTGATAACGCCTTCTGGTAAGCCAGCTTCCATGAAGATCTGCATCATATGGTAGTTTGATAACAAGGCTGTTGTGGATGGTTTCCAGATTGTTGTGTTACCCATCAATACAGGGGTCATGTTAAGGTTAGATGCGATTGATGTGAAGTTGAAAGGTGTCACTGCCATAATGAAGCCTTCCAAAGGGCGATATTCTGTTCTGTTTAATTGGTCTGGTGATGATGATGGCTGCTCGGAGTATAAGTTGCCTGCGTAATAATTGTTGAAGCGGAAGAAGTCTATTGTCTCGCATGCTGCGTCTATTTCTGCTTGGAAAGCATTCTTGCTTTGACCTAACATGCAAGCAGCGTTGATTCTTGCGCGATATTTTGTTGCAAGGAGTTGGCTGATACGGGCCAATAAGGAAGCGCGTTCAACCCAAGGGATGTTCTCCCATTCTTTCTTGGCTTTCAATGCGGCTTCAATGGCCATGTTCACTTCTTTTTCAGTGACTTTATGATATTTTGCAACGACATGTTTGTGGTTGTGTGGCATTACGACTTCGCCCATGTCACCAGTGCGAATTTCTTTGCCACCTATTATAATTGGGATTTCAACAACTTCATTAGATTGTCTTTTGAGTTCTTCTTCTAAAGCAATACGTTCAGGACTGCCTGGTCTGTATTCCTTTACTGCTTCGTTAGCAGGTTTGGCAAATTGAAATAATGCGTTGTTCATAATACTATCTTTTTGATTGTTGATTTTTCTAATATATCGCAACAAATATAATTATTATATGTTGAAAATAAAAGTTAAAAAAGCCGAAAAATATTTAACTGTTTATTTTAACCTTTTGACTTTACATAGATAATGAGTATATGTGTTTAGTTCCGTATTAAATATGCCAGTTTCGTCTATTGCATCGATGCGAACCTTTCCTGAAGCATGAATTATCATATTTCTGGATAACAAAATGCCTACATGTATGATGCGATGTTCTTTGTTTTCAAAGAAAGCGATGTCGCCGGATTGGGCTTCTGATAAATCTACGGTATCTCCGAAATCGTATTGTTGTGACGCATCTCTCGGCAGTTTGTAGCCTGCAATCTTTGCGCATAGCTGGACAAAAGCAGAACAATCGATTCCCATTATGCTTTTACCACCCCAACGGTACGGAACGTTGAGCATCTTAAATGCTGATTCTGTGATTGTATCAGAGTTGAAAGTTTTGCTTAGTGGAATGGTGCCGTCAATCTTTTCGAATACTTTGCTGCCGAAGCTCAATATCATGTCTTCGTGATATATTGTAGGCATATTGACTATATATTTCTCTCTTGAAATGTAGTCTTGTAATTCGTTGTCTGTTATCTCCTCATGTTGAAGTTTTCTTATCCAACCTTCGTATGAGTCGTACAGGCATTGAATCTTCAGCCATTCTTCGTTTTCGTCAATGATTGAATAAATGTCGTTGAATAATAGTTCTGAGACTAATTCGCTTGTGTGTGAAGCTTCTTTTCTCATTGGAACTACCGATAATTTGCAAATTCCGTATCTCATTTTTTAATTATTATGATTGCTAAGTTATGAAAAAATATTGTATCTTAGCAAGAGTTTTGTTTTAAAGCATAAATTTTTTATTTACCTTATAAAAAACTGACAATGAGTAAAATATCTTCTTTTTTATCAAAGGTAGGCCATTCTTACCAAGTTATATTTACAGTTTTGGCTTTTATGCTAGCATTGTTTTTGGTGGTGTGGCAAATGCCTAGAACTGCCAAATTCAAATATGAATATCAGAAAATGCGTCCGTGGCAATATGAGTCATTGTATGCTCCGTTTAATTTCCCGATTTATAAGACCGCGGAACAGTTGAAGATAGAAGAGGAAGCTTCACTTAAGGATTTTTATCCAATATTTGTTTTCGACGTCAATGTGTCTAAAAACAATAAGACAGCAATGCTCCAAGAGTTTGAAAGTCAGTGGTATGGTTCTGAAAATGATAAGCTGAGAAATAAGGCTGTTCTGGAAAAATTGTATGACACTATAACGAATAAAGGTATTATTACCAATATATCTACAATTGAGTTGAAACCAGAATCAATGATAGACGTGGTTAGAGAGAGAGTTATTAAAACCAAGTCGTTCCGTGATTTTTATACGATGAAGACTGCAACTGAGTTTGCATCTGATTATTTGGCTAATCTAGATGCTGATGTCGATAAGTCTTTGATAAATAAATTGTTGTTGGCTTATCTTAATCAGAATGTCGTTTATTCTGAAGATTTGACAAAACAATCTGAAGAACAAGCTTTGGCAGCTATTTCTCTTACGTTCGGAATGGTTCAGAAAGATGAGCTGATCATATCAGAAGGCGAGCTTATAACTGATGAAAAATATAATATAATCAATTCTTTAAGAAGAGAATATGACGCTATGAATTCTGACGGAGGTTTGTTTAATAGGAACTTCACTCTCTATGGTCAGATCCTTATAGTTTCATTGGTGTTTTTGTTCTTGTTTATGGCCATCAGATTGATACGTCCAGACTTATTGAAAGAATCTCGATCTATAACAATGATTCTTGTTATGATGTTGTTGGTTATACTTCCTTCTTTTATCATAATCAAGCTTGTGCCGGATATGATATTCCTAATGCCAGTGACAGTATTGTCCATGCTTTTGGTTACATTCTTTGACGCACGAATTTCTATTTACATACAGACATTGACATTATTCATTATAAGCTTGGCTGTTCCGAATTCGTATCAATATTTTGTGATTCAGTTTTTTGTTTCATTAGTGTCTATATTTGTCTTGGCTAACAAGACATCTCGTTCTAAATATTTCTTCACATCTGCTATTGTTTTCTTGGCATATATAGTTCTTAGACTTGGCATTGCCTTGATTTTTGATTCAGGTTTGGAAAATGTAAGTTGGAACGATATAGGAGTCTTTGCTATGAATGCTTTGTTCACAATGTTGACATTGCCTTTGATATTCTTGTTCGAGCGTTTGTTCGGTTTCGTTACAGATATGACACTCTTGGAATTAAGTAATACAAATACTCCATTGTTGAGGAAATTGGCTTCAGAGGCTCCAGGTACATTCCAACATGTGATGCAGGTTGCTGATTTATGCGAAGAGGCTTTGTTTGCTATCGGGGGCAATATGCTCTTGGCTCGTACAGGCGCAATGTATCATGATATCGGAAAGATTAAAAATCCATTGTATTTTACAGAAAACCAAAGTAGTAAATATAATATGCATGAAGATATGTCGTATCAGGAAAGCGCGTCTATTATCATTCAGCATGTTATTGACGGAATAGAAATATGTAGAAAATATCACCTTCCAGATCAGATTATTGACTTTGTTAGAACTCACCACGGAACAAGAAGAACTGAATATTTCTATCAGATGGCGCTTCGTGATAGCGTTGATGCTGCTGAAGTCGATGAACAAGATTTCCGTTATCACGGACCGATTCCGTTTACTAAAGAAACAGCTGTTTTGATGATGGCAGACTCTGTGGAAGCGGCTTCACGTAGTCTCGTCGATAAGACAGAAGAGGCTATCAATAAACTTGTAGATAATATTATTGATACTCAAATGAAGGACAATCAGTTTGATAATGCAAACTTGACATTCCGTGATATTACAACAATCAAGAAGGTGTTTAAAAAGAAATTAAAGAATATCTATCACGTAAGAATCGCTTACCCGGTTTGAATTGACAATTGACAATTAACAATTAACAATTAACAGTTGGATTGAGCTAATTGTTAATTGTACATTGTTCATTGTAAATTGTTAATTGAATTAGGTCCTTCGTTGAAGAGTAAATCGACTATTGATAAATTAGGGATGAAGCCATGTCGGTCGGCAAAGACTTGATAATAAGGTTTCATCTCTATTTTATTTGTGCCTTTTGATAATGAAATCCTGTAATCGTTTTCATCGACTATTTTTTCAAAGTCGGTGGTGTAAGAATAATCTTTCTTGACTTTCATTATCTTTAGAATTGTCTTTAGACAGAATTCATTTAACTCAACTAAAGTGTTGAATTTCTGCTTGTAAATCTTTTCGAAATAAGGAAAATAATAATCGAAATAAGCGGATTTTCTGTAAGCGGATTCTAGGCAGCGAAGATGAATCTGTTGCCATGATTCCTTATAACTTATCTCGATATCTTTGGTCAATGTATGATTGCCGTTTGTCTTTATCACGGGAATTGTCAATGTCTGAATGCCGTTTGCTGTCATGACATTGGTTCTTGTGCGGCATGATTGTTTTTGGTAAGTCTCGAACAATTCAATAGATGCGTCTTCGGCTTTTAAAAACAATGAGACGTATTCTATTGAAGGAAGATATGCGGTAGGAAATATTTGTGACATTAATTAATAAGGTGCTTGTTGATAATACTGATATATTCTTCTTTGCTTAATGCTCCGACCTGAGATAAAGGCTGACCTTCTGTGGGCAGGAAAAATACTGTTGGGATATTCTTGATTTTGAAAACCATAGGTAGTTTCTGTTCGACATCGACGTTTACTTTGTAAACGATAAGCTTGCCTTCATACTCTTGAGCTATGCTTTCCATGATAGGAGCCACTTTTTTGCAAGGACCGCACCAGTCGGCGTAGAAGTCGATCATGCAAGGAAGCTTGCTTTTATAAGCAAATGAATCAGGATATGTTTCTATATCCCATACTTTTTTTACAAAAGTTTTATAATCTAAAGTCTTGACGATTTCGTTTTCTTCAACGACTGTTGCGGATTCTTGTGCTTTCTTGTTGTCTTTCTTTGCATTACCACAACTGAATAATAAAAATACGATAGCGAATAATACTAGTGATTTTCTCATTTTTATATAGTTTTCTTGTTTAGGCTGTAAAATTACATCTTTTTTATAAATCGGCAAAATATGGTTTGTAAATGTTAATAATAAAATGTATCTTTGCACAATAAAATTGAGTTTCAAATTAAAATTTAATAACAATGGAGAAAAAAGATTTATTGAAAGATGTTATTAAACACATCGACATAAAAAGTTACAATTCAACAGAATTAGTTGATGCAATGCGTAATATGTCATTCACATCACG
>JAFYUH010000160.1 GCA_017549605.1 Bacteroidales bacterium | reverse complement strand
TCTGTACCTGCGTATTTAGCACGTTTGAGGTCGCGAGCTAAGTCTAAAAAGTATTGAATTTCTTTTGGAGTGAAGTCTAATAACTTCAAAAAGCTTCTGTTTCTTAAGTTGAATGCCATAATTGTATGTTTTTATTTGTTTGTAAATTCTAATGGTGCAAAAATATAAAAATAATTCAAACTTGATTCAAATGAGGGAGATTTATTTTATAGTCAACAGACAACGGTCAACGGTCAACAGACATACCTCATTTTTCACCATCTTGAACAGGTTCTGCAGTTGTTTTTTTTCTTCTGAATGTTAGCAGGTTGATATGCCCTGCTGCATGAGGATAATAATATTCCAACTATTATCGCTGCTATAATAAAAATTCGATTTCTTTTCATAATAATTAGTCAACAGTCAACGGACAACGGTCAACAGACTTTGTCCATAACTTTCAATTTTCAATTTTCAACTTTCAATTTTTCTTAATCCACAAGGCCGGATTTACCGTAGTTCTGTTTTCCTGCCAGATCTCGAAGTGCAATATTGTCTTGCCGTCGCTGACGTTTGTGTGAATACGTCCTATCTCTTGTCCTGTCGCGACCTTGTCACCAGTCTTGACGAATACCTTCTCGAGGTTGGAATATAAGGTGAAGTATAATCCGTGACGGATGAGTATCGCGTTGTTGTTGCCTTGGCTTGTGACGAAACAGACCTCGCCCTCGAAGACGCTGCGTGCTTTTGCTCCTCTTGTCGTGCTGATGTCGACGCCGTTGTTGTTGACAGTCACTTTAGGTTGTGTAGGGTGTGGCGTCAATCCGTATCGTCCTGTGATGATGCCTTGCTCTACAGGATAAGGGAGCTTGCCTTTGTTCTGGGCGAAACTGTTAGAGAGATTGTAATCGACAGAATTGGTGTTATTTTTCTTCGCCAGTTCTTCTCTTTCCTTGGCCTTTCTGATTTCCTCGGCTATGATCTTTTCAATCTCCTTCTTGAGTTTCTTGGTCTCGTTTTCCTTGTTCTTGATGTCTTTCTGAATCTGACTTTCTTTCTTCTTCAAAGACGCGATGTCCTTGTTGAGTTTGTCGCGGTCTTTCATCAAAGAGGCTTTCTCTTCTTTTTCTTTTGCCAGTACTTTCTCAATCTCTCTCTTGTTGGCTTCGTTCTTGTTCAACTGCCTGTTGATTTTGTCCTGTGTGGCTTTTATCTCTTCTATCTTGACTTTCACCAAGTCGTTAAGTTCTTGAAGATAACGCATTCTGCGCATCGCCTGGTTGAAGTCTTCTGAAGAAAATATGAATAAGAGATTGTTGGTCTTGCCTTTGTTGCGATAGGCTATGACCAAAAGATTAGCGTATTCTTGTTGAAAAAGAGCGAGGTCTTTCTTGGCAGCTGTTATGCCGTTCTTGTTTTTCTGAATCTCCTTGTTCAGCGTGTTGACCTGACTCTGGTATGTCTTGATGAGTGCCTCTCTCTGATTGATCTGAGTCTGAAGCAACGACACCTGGTTGATGGTGGCTTCCTTGTTTTTGGAGGTCTCTTTCAAAAGCTTTTCTGCTAGTTTGATGTCCTTCTGGATAGACTTGATCTTCTTCTCCAAAGACTCAACGCTTTGGCAATTAGCAGAAATAGCCAGAATTAATAGGAATAATAAAATCCAAAACTTCTGAGGCTTTGAACTTCTGAGTTTCTGAGTTTCTGGATTTCTGAATTTCATATTCTACTATATTTTTTTGAGATGTTAAAAGGAAATTCTAACTTCTCTCCTACTTTTACTTCTGTATAATCTATTTCTATGTTTATGTCAAATTCGTCGTTAGTATCTAAGATGATCTTCGTTGGTAAAAGTTTACCATTGATTTCCTGAAAATTATCGTAGATAAGGTCTATGATTGTCTGTTGTCCGTTGTCCGTTGTCCGTTGTCTGTTGACCTTAAATATCTTCGGCGTGACCCAGAAGGTGTTTTTTTCTGATGCGAGTTTGTAGCTGTTGTCTTCAATGCTGACTTTGAATTTCTCGTTGTCATTGAATTGGATGTCGTTTCCGACAAGCATATCCTGCAAGAAACTTATCGTCGCCTCGCTTGGAAGTCGCGACTTGAAATCATCTATGCTTTCAGCAAGATATGTCTTCTCAGTCCTGTTTATGAACTTCACGGAGTCTTCGGTTATCATCACTCTCGCCATTTCAATACCTAATTTCAACGATACTGAAACCCATATCACGCTGTCGTTCTGCATCCTCAGCTGACCTTTAAGTCCGATGCTGTTATCGCCTTTGACTTTAACATTGAACTTCGTCGCGAGATTGTCGAACTCAAACTGGTTTCTCTCGACTTCTCTTAAGATATGATTCGCCGATAAGTTCCTGAGACCCGACATACTTTTATTTGTAGAACAGGAGCCAAGAACGAAGATAATGGCAATGAGCAATGAGCAATGAGCAATGAGCAATGAATGATGCCTGAACTCAGTGGCCAAAAATGTCTGTTGTCCGTTGTCTGTTGTCCGTTGTCTACTCATAGAGTTTCTCATCTCTTATCTTTTGGTCAATAAACTCTGATGTCTCGCCGAGTTTCTTGGCTTTCTTCCAGTTTTGTACGGCCTTCTGCGTGTCGCCGAATTTATACAAAATATCGCCATAATGTTCGTAGTAGACACCGCTGGCGTTTTTGTCATAGGAGAACACTTTCTCCATCCATTTCTTTGCTTCTTTGTAGCGGCCTAATTTATAAAGAACCCAGGCGTAAGTGTCTAAATATGTAGTGTTTTTAGGTTCTTTCTCTACTGTTACGGCCGACATTCTCAGTGCGTCTTCCAAACGTGTGTTATCTTCAGAAAGGAAATATGCGTAGTTGTTTAACACATAAATGTTTTCAGGATCGTTTTTGAGCACTCTGTCGTATTGCTTATACATCTTGTCTTTCTCGCCGAGTTCGTGATATATGTCAGCGAGATAGGTGTCGAAGTTTACTGTGAGTTTTTTGTCGGCTGACAAATATCTTCCTTTCTCAAGGACTTTGGCGGCTTCTTGATATTTTTGCATTTCAATTAGAGCCACGCCGTTAAAGAGGTAGAAGATAGGCTGCTCAGGATAGAAGCGCTGCGCCTTCATCGTGTGTTCGTATAAACCTTCAGTATCATTAAGTTCAAGGTCGGTGAAGATGAGCTGATACCATGATATGAAACTGCTGCTGTCACGAGCTATCGCGTCCATGTAATATTTCTTCGCTTCTGCATAGTTCTCGTTGTTATAATGCACAGTGCCAATCACATAATATCCTAGTTCTTTGTCTGGATGTGTCTCTATGAAAGCATTGCCTGCTATCTCGGCTTCCTTGACGGTGTTGTCTCCGTCATCCTTTAGATTGAACCAATATTCATAAATCTGTGCCTTGGTGTTGTAATCAAGCTTCTTGTTCTTTATGGCCAAAATAAACTCCTCGAAAGCCTTGTCGAGTTCGCCTTGTTTCTGGTAATATTCCAACAATGAAGTGTTGATATAAGGGTCTTCTGGGTTGATTTCCTTGATCTTGAGATATACGTTCAATGCGTCTTGATCTCTTTTGTCTTGCATGTACATCTCTGCCAAGACTGACATATATCTGGTTTCATAAGGATATGCCTTGGAAAGTTTCTCCATTTCCTCAATGACTTTATCCTTATTGCCTAATAGGTTGTAAATCTCAAGTTTCTGTAGTGAGATATATTCATTTACACCGATATTGTCTTCAAAGACATCGAGCTTCTCTGTCACTTGCTCGTATCTTTCAAGATGAAGCAAGGCGTCGATATATACTTCCAGATATTCCAGATTGTTAGGTTCATCTTTGAGCAGGTCGTCGTAGATGTTCACGAACGAATCGTAGTCGTTGTTCTGGCTGTAGAAGTCAGCGAGGCGAATCTTATACCATTTGTTTGTGCTGTCGAGTTCGACGGCTGCCTTGATCATCTCGAAACCTTTTTCCGGCAGACCTTTTCTGCTGTATAATGCGCTGAGTTCATACATGCTCGCATGATCTTCAGGAAAAGCCTTCAATGCCTCTTCGAAATAAGCTATCGCCATGTCGAAGTTCTCATTGTATTTCTCTGCTAATCCCTTGGAAAAAGCCTCAGCATTCTGAGCCAAGCTCATTTTAGGTTGTATCGTATCCTGACAGAATCCCGCCACGGAATTCGCCAATAACAATGATAATATGAATAAGATTCTTCGCATTTTTATGATTATAAGTCTACAGACAACAGACAACGGTCAACAGACTTTGTCCATTTCTGGTTCAAAGTTCAAAGCTCAAAGTTCAATGTAGAGACGCGTCAATGATGTAATTTATAAATAAAGTAATCTGATTTTGATAAAAACTACATCATTGACACGTCTGTACTTAGTTCAAAGTTCAGAGTCATTTCTTTCCAGTATGTCCAAAACCACCGGCGCCTCTTTCTGTCTCGCTAAGTGTCTCTACACTTAAGACTTCCATTTGTTCACATTTAGCGAAAACAATTTGTGCTACTCTCTCGCCGCTGTTGATGACGAAGTCGGTGTCTGATAAGTTGATGAGGATAATCTTAACCTCGCCTCTGTAGTCGGCGTCGATGGTGCCAGGAGTGTTCAACACGGTGATACCGTTCTTTATTGCCAAGCCGCTGCGTGGTCTTACTTGTCCTTCGTAACCTTCAGGGATTTCCATGAAAAGTCCTGTTGGAACGAGTGTTCTTTGCATTGGTTTCAAAGTGATTGGACCTTCTGGTAAATAAGCTCTTAAGTCCATGCCTGCTGAGCTGCTTGTCTCGTATGCAGGTAAGTTATTGTCTGATTTGTTAACGATTTTTACTGTCATAACTATTGTTTTTTATTCTATTTTAAGTGGATTTTTTCTTTCTAAAACGAAAACTATTGCGATATATGATATCAACATCAAAGTATTTATCGTGAGTTTTACTATGATGTTAAAATCTATTATGAAATTGCTTGCGATGAATAAGGCAAAGGCTAGGATGCAATAGACTGCTATTCTTCCTATTTGATAAGGTATAGGGAGTACGCGTTGTCCCCAGAAATACGACACCAGCATCATAACGCTATAACATGCAAGGTGAGCGATGGCGGCGCCCATATAACCGATTCTTGGTATCAAGGTGAAGAAACATATCAAGGTTATTATCGAGCCGATGATGGCTATTATCGTTCCGTAATATGTCTTGTCTGATAGTTTGAACCATATCGAGAGGTTGAAGACGATACCGTATAACATATTGGCGATAAGTATTATAGGCACTATGCGTAATCCTTCGCGATAGTCGCTTCCGTTTCTTCCGACGAAATGCTGTAGTATGTCCATATAGAACATCACGCCCAAGAAGATGAGCAGACAGAAGATGACGAAATATGTCATGACTTTTGCATATAAAGCTGGGGCGTTGCGGTCTTTGGCGTGGCCAAAGAAAAATGGCTCTGAGGCGAAACGGAACATCTGTATGAAGATGGTCATCAGCACGCCGAGCTTGAAGTTAGCCGAATAGATTCCGAGCTGCCGCATGGCATACTCCTCGCCTGTTATGTTCATATCTGCCAACACGCTGGCATCTGGAATCGTTACGAGGTATTTGATTAAAATCTTGTCTGCTACTTCATTTATCATCCCGACGAGACTTATCAATAAGATCGGGAATGAATATTTCAACATAGGAACGATGAGGTCTTTGTTGAGACTTATCTTCAGCTGCGAGAGCTGCGGAGCAAGTAATATTAGGTTTAAGAGACTTGCTAAGATGTTGGAAATGAATACCCAGATGAGTAATGAAGTCTGTTCTCCGAAGATACGTTCCGCGATCATCATAGATTTTTCAGGAATGATGACAAGGAACAGAATGTTGAAGAAGATATTTGTCAGGACGTTGACGGTCTTTATCAGGCTGAAACGTCCTGCTTTGTTTTCTTTTCTCAACATCGCGAAAGGAATGGCTGCCGCTGCGTCAATGGCAACGATGATTCCCAACAAAAGGACGTAATGAGTATTGAATTCGTAATGAATGAGTTCCGCGAACGACTTATAGAAAATGCTATAGAATAGAATGAAGACAAAGCTTATCAGAAGCACTAGAGTCTCCGCATTGTTGAATACTTTCCTGCTGTCTTCTTTTTGCGAGAAACGGAAGAATGTCGTCTCCATCCCGAATGTCAAGATCGCGAGCAGCAAGGCAATCCAGGCGTATAACTCAGAAATCTGTCCGTATTCTCCTGATAAGAAGACGCGGACGTAGAAAGGCGTCAACAGATAGTTGAGCAGCCTCGGCACTATGGTGCCTAATCCGTAAATGACAGTCTGTCCTGCCAGTGCCTTGATAGGATTCTTCATTTTCTAATTCTTAATGTTTTATTATTTTCTTGACGACACTGCCAGCGCCAGTCTTGACATTTATAAAATAAACGCCTTTGCTTAAATCAGAGACATTTATGCTCAATGTCTGTTGTCCGTTGACTGTTGTCCGTTGACCAACAATAACGCCAGTTATTGTATAAACAACAACCTCTTCTATCTCAGCTTCTGCTTCGATAAATACTTTGTCGTTAGCAGGATTTGGATATATCGTCACGTTTGGAACGAACATATCGTTGATGCTTTCGTAGAATGCGATATCTTGTGAAGCTGTAGCGCCATTACAGTCTTCGTAGACAGCTCTTACGTTATAGGTGTAAGTTCCGCTGCTTAAGTTATTGTCATTATAAGAGAGGTTTTCTGTTGTGCCGAGGAGTATTGTCTCGCGATAGATTTCATAAGCTACTACGCCTTCTGTTTCAGGAGCTTCCCAGTGTAATGTCACTGACTTGCTTCCTGCTTTGAGTTCGAGCTTCTTGACGGCTTCGCCTGTCTTTATGCTTATGTCTTGTGTAGAACAATTGTTGACCCAGCTGAAGAATGTGCCTTTTTGTGTTCCTTTGCCGTTATATATCTCAGCGCCGTTTGCGTAGTTGATGCTGTATCTGCATTCTGAGTCCATGCTGCCTTTCTTCCATTCGAGAGACACTTCAACGCCTGTGTTTAATGTCTTGGTGAAAGTTCCGACAGATCCGCTTGTAAGTGTGTAAGTGTCTGATTCAGAATTGTCGTTATAATGAGCAATGATTTTGGCGCCCATCCAGCCATCGCCGTAGTCGTCGCGTAAGGTGTAGATGATGTCGCATGAACCTACATAATCGAAGCTGATTTTCTTTACGTCATTATATTTGTCTGTTAATTCCAATTCGAATGGAATGTCGGTATTGCTTGTTGCGCTATTTGACAATGTCACCTTGAAATATGCTGTTGATGAGCTGTTTGGCGCTAAAGAACCGAAGTCTGCATTGTTGTTGTCGATGGTGATCAACTGACTGTTGCTCTTCAATGTTCCGTTTAATTTCACTGCTATTTCGTTTCCTGCGTTATTCAAAACGATGCCGAAATCTGCAGTCTCGCCAGCCTCGAGTATTCCGTTGCCGTTGTCATCGTTGCTGATGATGATAGTAGAGAACTTGATGGCCTTGTCTGTCACTGTGACTGAAAATCTTGTTGATGAGATTCTCTTGCTGCCATCATAAAACTCAACGTCGAAATGGAGTTTTTCTTGGTCTTCTACTTTTTCGTCTACTGCGAAAGTAAATACGTTATTGATGTCAAATATCTGATTTGCAGCGATATTGTTTATCTCTGCGTTGGCTTTTGTGATGTTGACCAAGTCGTTGGTGCAAGTTAACTTAGCAGTGATGTTATTGTATGCTACGTCTGCAGTGTTTTCGAATTTGACGTTAAGCTTTATTTCTTCTCCAGTGTTTATGTTGCCGTTATTGTTTTCATCGGTGAAGGCAAGTTCTTTGAATATTATGTTACCCATGTCGATAGCGTTTACTGCAGCTAGAGCGTCTACCCTGCCCGATCCTGTCTCATTGTTTTTAGTATCAGCGAGTTTCACGGCTGTTGTCTCTAATAACATGCTTATCTCTGCTGGTGTCAGTTCAGGATTTTTTGATAACATAAGGCTGATGACGCCTGCAACGCAAGGAGTTGCCATTGATGTGCCTGTCATCTTCACATAGCCGTTGCTGTTATAGTCGAGGGAGACGATATCTTTGCCAGGTGCGCATACGTCAGGGCGGATCAAGCCGATGCCTGGGTTGTATGCATAGTCGGCGTAAGAAGTGTTCTGCCATGTGACAGGACCGCGTGATGATATAGAAGCTACTTTATCGTTTTTGTCGACAGCGCCTACAGAGACGACGCATGAAGTGCCGCCGGCGTTGCCTTGTTGGTCAGGGTGAATCCATGGTGCTGGGCAGCTGCCTGGAACTCTGACGTTGTCAGGAACAGGGTTGCTGTTTAGCTTTTCGCCTTCGTTGCCCGCTGCCACAGAAGCAATCACGCCTGCTTCCAAAACGTTGACGCATGTCTGACGTATTATGGTTCTGTCTGTTACTGATGCGTTGGCAATGCCTAATGACATGCTTAAGACATCAGCACCGTGTTCTACTGCGAACTCCATGCCTGAACATATTGAGTTGGCATTGGCAGATCCTTCATCGCTTAATGCTTTGATACACATTAGCGTTACGTTTGGAGCGACGCCTGTTTGTTTCTCGCCGCTATTGCCATCGCCGCATATGATGCCAGCGCAGTGTGTGCCGTGTCCTCTTCTGTCCATCGTTTCCTTGCCGTTATTATATGAGTCGAATCCGTGATTTGGATATTGTGAACCGCCGTCCCAGAGGTGGTCGGCGAGGTCTGGATGTTCGTAGTTGACGCCGGTGTCTAATATGGCAACCAAAATGCCTTCTCCAGTGTAACCCATCTCCCAAACTTTAGGAGCGTTGACCTGGATGACGTTTTCTGTTAATTCTGCACCTGATCTTGCTTCGCCGCTGACTGCTCCAAGAAGCACGTCTTTGTCGCAGTTGTGTCCGATCAAAAGGATGTCGTCGCGTTTCGCTAATTCTTCAATGACGGCTTTTGTGGTGGTACATGTGATGGCGTTTGAAAGCCAGTGACAGACGATGTCTGAAGCTTGGTTTTTGCCTTCAGCGGATTTTATGATTGAGAGAACATCGTGTTGTGACTCTTCTGAAAAATTCTTCAGCTCTTGAATCACAGCCTGACGTTTTGTTTCCTTGTCGATGAAATTGTTTGAGCGTTCTCTTAAATAGTCACGGTTTGGCTGTGACTTGAAAATTATGTTTACGCTGATTTTTTCGTTTCCTTTTTGATCTATAATAGCCTGTAATTCAGGATCAATCACATTTTGTGCAATACTAATGCCACATGTAAGAAGCATTATGATAAAACAAAAAACTAACTTTCTCATATCTAATGAATTTTCTCTTTTGCAAATATAATAATTTACTCTTTATCCTATTTCTTAATATTTATTCTGAAAATGGTTCCTACGCCGACTTCACTTTCAAAGCTGATGTCGCTTTCTAATGTCTCTAAAATGTCATAAACTATCGATAATCCGACACCCATGCCGCTTGATTTTGTCGTGAAATTAGGCATGAAAATCTTTTTCTTTTCCTCTTCCTTGATGCCGCAGCCGTTATCGCTGATCTCGATATTATAATATTTTTTAATATCCTTAATTTTAATTAAGATATTGCCGTCTTCTTTCTTGCCAATAGCCTGAATTGCATTCTTGATGATGTTGCCGAAAACGATGCTCAAATTGTTCTTGTCGGAATTGATGATGTAATCGCTTTCGTTTTCTTCTTTAAATACAATATTTATATTTTGATTGTTGTCGTATAGGTTTATTGTATTAAGTATTAACTCTTTGATATTAAACATCTCGATATTCTTTTGAGGCAGTTTCGCATAGTTTGAAAATGCCGTCGCGATATTCGAAAGAATGTCGATCTGTTCTAATAAGGTGTTTGTCGTTTCTCTCAGTTTTCTGTCGATGTCCGGATTTTTCTCATCCCAAGCCATTTGAAGGAACTGTATGTTGAGTTTCATTGGCGTCAATGGATTCTTGATTTCGTGTGCGACCTGACGAGCCATCTCTCTCCATGCTGTCTCTCTCTCTGAACGCATCAGCTTGTTCGCGCTTATCTCTAACTCTTTAATAAGGTTATTATAAATCCTGATTAAATCGCCGATCTCGTCCTGACTGTTCCATTCAATCTCTTCGTTCTTGCCTGTAAGGCTGATCTTCTGCATCTTATCTTGAATGATTTTCAGAGGTTTGATGGTGTTTCTGGTGACGATAATGATAACTAAAGCAGAAACGCCCATTAGGACTAAAATGATATTCAGATATGTGATGACGAAATTCGATATATTGATCTTGCTCTTTATGTTATTGTTGAAATATGGTATGTTGACGATGGCCTGTGTGTTACTTTCTTTGTCCTTCAAAGGGAAATATGATGAATTGTATTTTGTTCCGTCTATTTTCTCTTCATTTGAATAATAGAAGCGGTTTCTTAACTTGATATATTCGTATGCTTTTCTATTGATTATCTTTGACTTAAATCCATCAAATAATTTAGGTTGTGTTGTGTTTATAAGATAACCGTTTAAATCGTAAATGTTGATATCGATGAAGTTGTTTTCTTTATAATTTTTAAGATAATCATATTCTGTAATCAATTCCTTGTCGAGGTCTTTTTCCAGATTCTTGACTATGCTTTTATTCTTTTCGTATTGAAACTCAAATGCTTTCTCATTTAATGAGTTACGCATAAATATGAAAGAAGTGATGCCTACAACGATGAACGACAGTCCTAATGTCAATATGATTGTAAGCTGCATCTTTGCATGTAATGTCTGCTGGTAGTTGATGATTTCCTGTTTCTTGTAGAATTTTATGTTAAGGAAATACATCAGTATCAGGATGATGAAGATATAAGAGAATGGTGCTACTATATCAATGAAACGTGGTTTCTCGATAGTGACGATGATGGTTTTATGTTCGTCTATTTTCTTGATTAAATGTTTGAAAATCTTGGTCTTGACGTATTCTTCATCTTTATATCTGAAGTTGTTGAATTCATTAGGATAGTTGTAATTGCCGTATTTGTACTGTAAGATATTTTCTTCGTAGCAGCTGAATGAATAATTTACGAGTTTAGGCAGAATTACGTTTTCTGATGATGTGATGATTTCGGGAATGCCGATGTGATTCAAGATATATTCTTTGTAAAACTCTATGTAGCAGGTGTTTGCATAGTTAGAGTCAATAGGGGATAGGTCGAGTTTTAGAATGTAGTAGCTGTCTGTTGTCGGGTCATCGACTAAAGTCAGCTCCTCGCTGATTTTCTTGCTAGGATTAGATTCTAATATTTCGTTGAATAATTCGTTGCAATTATATTCGTAATCGTTCAAGCTCTCGACTATAAGTATTGTTGATGTGTCGCAGAGTGTGACGACTTTATAATAGTCTTCGACTTCTTTTATGTTAAAATATTTTTCGTTAAGATAATTTAAGATGCTGTCGTCAGAAGGGAAGTCGTTTCTCTTTTGCCAGATGATGATGTTATCGTCATTTTTTAATTTCTCTATTGTTTTTATCATGGCGTTCTCGAAATCCTTATCGGATTCGTCGCCGACAACATTGGCAAACCACGACATTTCTTCGTATTCTTTGTTTTCTTTTATTAAATAAAGAATGTATGTTAGTTGTGTTGTCATCAATGTGATGACGATGATATTTCTGACTATGTCCTTGATTTTTGACTTTGATTTTTTCTCCCAGAGGAGGCTGAGGTAGAATAATATTCCAACGACGTTTGTGATTAACGAGAATCTTAATCCGATGAATCGATTCGCGATTATTTCATAAATGGCACCTATTATCAGAAACGCTGCTATTGACCATAAATACGACTGCTTTTCATTTATGAAAATTTTCATTAAGGTCTGCAGTATGATAATGACGGCGCAGGTGAGCGCTGCTATTAATATAAGGAGTATGTAACTGTTGACGGTTGTGTTGTAAATCTCAAGAAATGCAAAAGGAATATTGATACTTGATATGAGTTCGTAGATTAAGTATGTGTATGTCAATAATATAAAGATAAATATCGAACAGCTTATTATTATTCTACCGATGTTTTTTAATGATATTTCTTTTGTGATGTTTGGAGACAGGGCGATTATATTTGCGAAGAAGAATATTGTGAATTCAGCCAGACTTCCTAAACTGAATGAAAATCTACAACCTTGGTTGAGGCAGGAGGTGCCGAATAAATCGGATGTAGATATGAATAGGTTATTTTGTAATAATGTGATGATTAGATAGATAAGACTGCTGGCAATAAGAAACAGCACGTATTTATTCTTGTTACTTCTATAACTTTGTATCTTTTTGTAAGCGAAACTTAGGCTGCAGATGAATATGATGATTAGCAAGATTCCGAGCAGATAGGAATCTAGGTCGTTCATTTTCGCTTTGTAGTTTATGTTAAAGTTGATTTTGTTGTCGTCGATAAGGAAATCGATTTCGTATTCTCCGTTGATTTTTTCTGGAAGAAAAATGTTGTTGTCCGCGATATTTGGATTTTTATAATAGAGTGGGGTAGAGGTGAAAAGTTTTAGGGAATCGTTTTTGGTAAGCGTCAGGAAAAATTTATTGTTTCCTTGCGAGAAGATGTTTTTTTCAGAATCGGTTTTCAGCAGGCTTTTCGGATCGTTCAAATCGGAGTTCCAGTAGATGAGGCTGTCGTTTTTGAAAAGATAAATTGCGAAACTGTTTTCTTCGTTTGTTGGATAAAAATCCTCGGGCTTTTCAATTATGGACTTGAAATTATTTTGGAATTCCAAGGCGAGGCTGTCGTGTTTGGCCTGGATCGATTCTAGAGATGCTGAAATTTTCTTGATGACTCTTTCTTCGCTGTTTTTTGATTTTATGATGATATTGCTAAAAATTAATAACATGATCAGTAAAATCAGGCATAGAGATTCACGAAAAATACCTTTCTTATCCATAAAAATACGATTTTATATGTTAGTTATTGTAAATCAGCGAATTGTTGTTCGTTGAAGCGTCTTGAAAATTTCTTTCGTTTTAAGCGGAGATTTTTGATTTTTTGACTTCTTGTTCATTTTGTCTCAAAAATCGCTTAAAACGCCTAAAATCCCCATTATTTTGAATTTTACTGTTTTTGCAGAAAAATTGATCCTGAATTGAGTGCAGACGTGTCAATGATGTTCTTATTATTTAATTACACTATTTTATTTTTGAATTACATCATTGACGCGTCTCTACAAATTTATCTGTTGTCTGTTGACTGTTGTCCGTTGACCTCAAATATATATACCAAGCTTGAATATTCTCCTGATTTCTTTGCTTTTCTATTTGATTTCCAACCTGTTAATATGCCTTTAAGGAAGCTGTTCTTGCTGTTAAGATATTGTTCGCTGAGCATGGAAATGTAGAAGCTATCCCATTTAAGCGGTTTAATATCAATAAGTTGCAAGTTTGTTTCTTTAAAAATATTATTGATTGATGTCCTGGAGAAGTGGCTTAAATGTCTTGGAACGTCATAAGCCGCCCATTTGTCTTTATAATATTCGGCATCGTATGATTTATAGTTTGGAAGAGCCAGAACCAGTTTGCCGTCTTTTTTAAGAATTCTTTGAAGGTGATGAATTTCTGTTTTAAGATCGGCGACGTGTTCTAAGACGTGCCACATTGTTACTATATCGAAAGAGTTATCAGGAATGTTCTGAAGTTCTTCTGGAGGCAAGATTTTGCAGTCGAGTTTTTTCTCTGCTATTTTTCTTGCGTCTTCGCTTGGTTCGATGCCGGTGATATTACATCCGTTTTCTTTAGCATAAAGCAAGAAATCGCCAACGCCGCAACCGATATCTAATAAGCTTTTAGCTTTTGGCTTTTGGCTTTTGGTTGCAATATTAAATTTATTTTTAATATTTATCTTTTTGACCTCATTATAGATCTTTGCGAACAGTCCTTTTTTATCCTCGTTATGACTTAAATAATCCTCGGATTTATAGTAACTGCCGATTTTATCAGGAGTAGGGCATGGGCTGGTAAATAGAAGTCCGCACTCGTTGCATTCTAATATCTCGAATTGCTCTTGAGTGAGAAAATAATCTTTCAATTCCAAAAACTGATGATTGTTTTCTGAATTACACCATGGACATTTTTTACTCATAATATTTTATTTCAGTAATTTATAATTCAATTTCACGTGAAACTATCTTCCCAAGAAAACAGCGATGACAGAGATGTCGGCAGGGGAGATGCCGCTGATTCTACTTGCTTGTCCTAATGTCTGAGGTTTATGCTTGGTCAGTTTTTCTCTTGCTTCCATAGTTAGAGAATTTAAAGCATAATAGTCGAAGTCAGGACTTAGTTTTACGTTTTCAAGTCTGTTTAATTTATCTGCAACTTCACGTTCTTTGTCGATATATCCTTCGTATTTTACTATGATTTCAGCTTCTTCAACGATGTTTCTTACAGATTCTATGCTTAAATCGTAGTTTTCTTTGAGGCTATCTATAACGCCGATCATGTCTGTGAGATTGATTTGTGGGCGTGTCAAAATCTGAGCGAGGCGCATTTTATTTGCGATTCCTGGTGTGCCTTTAGATTCTAACAAGCCATTTATTCTATCTGGACTGATATTAGTTGTCTTTAAGAAATCGACTAATTCGTGTACTTTTTCGTACTTGTTTTTATAATGATTTAATCGTTCTTCTGTTGCAAGTCCGATTTCATATCCTTTTTCTGTGAGACGTGCGTCAGCGTTATCTTGACGTAATAATATACGATATTCAGCACGGCTTGTAAACATTCTGTAAGGTTCATCAACGCTCTTTGTGATTAAATCATCGATTAAAACGCCTATGTAAGCCTCGTCTCTGCGTAAGACTACAGGCTCTAAATCGTGAATTAAACGGTGTGCGTTGATACCCGCCATCAATCCTTGAGCGGCGGCTTCTTCGTAACCTGTGGTTCCGTTTATCTGTCCAGCGAAGAATAAACCATGGATTTGGTGTGTTTCTAAGCTGTGGTAAAGCTGGTTTGGAGGGAAGAAGTCGTATTCGATAGCGTATCCTGGACGGAATATCTTGGCGTTTTCAAATCCTTCTATGCGGCGTAATGCGTTATATTGGATGTCTTCTGGAAGGGAAGAACTGAAACCGTTGAGATAGTATTCTACAGTTGTTCTGCCTTCTGGTTCCACGAATAACTGATGCATGTCTTTATCAGCGAAACGTTCGATTTTATCCTCGATGCTTGGGCAGTAACGTGGTCCGATGCCTTTTATTCTTCCTGTGAAAAGAGGTGATTTTTCGAAGCCGGTTCTTAAGATGTCGTGTACTTCTTTGGATGTATAAGCGATGTGGCAACTGCGTTGTTCTTTTGGTTTTTCTACTTCAAGATATGAAAATCCAGTTACCTCATCGTCGCCTTTTTGTTCAGAAAGCTTGCTGAAATCGATGCTTCTGCCGTCGATACGCATTGGAGTTCCTGTCTTCATTCTGTCGGCTTCGAAACCTAAAGAGACAAGTTGTTCTGTGATGCCGTAGCTCGCGCTTTCTGAAATTCTACCTCCTGTGAATGATTTTTCGCCGATAAATATCTTTCCGTTCAAGAATGTGCCGTTTGTCAAGATTACGGTTTTAGAGTAAATGTCGCCGCCCATAGAGCAGTGAACGCCTCTTATTATGTCGCCTTCTACGATGAGAGAGTCGACATGGTCTTGCCAGAATTCAAGGTTGTTTGTTCTTTCCAAAACGTTTCTCCATTCTGTTGCGAATTCGAATTTATCGCTCTGAACTCTAGGACTCCATACAGCAGGTCCTTTGGATTTGTTAAGCATTCTGAACTGGATCATTGTCTTGTCCGCAATGATGCCCATTTGTCCGCCTAAAGCGTCAATTTCGCGGACTATCTGCCCTTTGGCGATGCCGCCTACTGCTGGGTTGCATGACATCGCTGCCATGGCATTCATGTTCATTGTGATGAGAAGTGTCTTGTTTCCCATATTAGCCGCAGCTGCAGCTGCTTCACAACCGGCGTGTCCGCCTCCTACAACAATAACATCATACTTGTCGAAAATCATATCTCTTGTTTTATTATTTCACGTGAAACGTATTATATAACTTCTTAATTGTCATTAATTAACTTCGAATCTCAAATATCTTTTCTTATCCTTGGTGACTCGGAGACTTGGCGTCTCAGTGTCTCATTTCAAGACATCTGTCTTCTTGCTTGCGCATCTCTAATTCGTCTTCTTCACATAGATCATCGAAACCGATTAGGTGCAAGACTCCGTGTGCCATCACTCGATGTAATTCGTCTTTGAAGCTGCGTTCGAAAGTCACGGCATTGTCCTTTATTCTGTCTATGCTGATATGGAACTCTGCCGATAAAATTGTTTCGCACTCGTTCAAAGGATAGGTGATAATGTCGGTGTAAAAATCATGGCCCAACAAATCTACATTCATTTTATAGAGATATTCGTCGCTGCAAAATGAATAATATAATTCTCCAACTTCTTTGCCGTAACTTCTGACAAAGTCTTTGATCCATTCTTTTACGCCCGCCATTTCTTCGGACAAAACTTCAGTGTCGATGAATTGTAAACTGATCATTTTTACTCCTTTGTTTTTATGTTTTTCTTGAAGAAATAATCATTGATTTTTGATTTGTAGAACGGCTGGTATTCGATGCTGTTCATCTTCAAAAACTCTTGTTGCTTTTTCAGGTTTTCTTGATATTCTAATTCGTCTATATTGCGTTTTTCGTATGAACCTTTGAATTCATCCGACTTGCGCTTTTCTTCTTTCTCACGTTCCTCTTGTGCATTCTGTGCTTTTAGCATTCTTGATAAAATGTCTCTGTTGCGTCGCATGGTCTGGTTGGTGATCTTTTTGTTGACGAGATCTTCTTCCAGCTTTTCCATATCTTTGATGATTTCGTTGATGCCGTCATCGCCTGTCAGACCTTCTTTCTTCATTTCTTCCAGCATCTTCTGCATGCCTTCGCGCAGCATTTCTTGCTCAGCAGCCATTTTTGCAAACTCCTCGCTCATCGATTGCTGAGGCTTGCCTTCTTTTTGTTGTTGCTGTTGCTGCATCTCTTTGCGTAATTGCTCCAGCTGTTTGCCAAGCTGTTCTTGCAGGTCTTTCATGTTTTTCATATTCTGCTGACTCTTGCTAGGCTTTTTGCTGTTCTTAGGCTTTGAGCATGATCCGCTGGCTTCCATCATGCTTTCGTTCATGTCATTAAGAGATTCTGACAACATCAACGCTAAGTTATTCATCGACATCATCGCTCTTTGTTGACGCGAGGCTGCAGTTAGTAAAATCATCTCGTTCATCTCTTTCATAGAGAGATTTAGTTGTTGATTTATCAACTGCAACTCTGTGAAAATGAAGTTTTTAATCTTAGGTTGACGCATTGCCATCTTTCTTAGAGAATCTTCTACTATGACAAAATTGTCGGTTATTTCTTTCTGGCGGCTGATCTTCTCCGATAATGAAGGGTCGTCTTTCTTCATCTTGCCGACTTCATTCATAAGTTTTTCTTCTTCGTGAGAAGAACGCACTACGTTTTCTAATAATATACGTACCAAATGTGCATCCTCGCCGAGTTGTTCCATGCCGGCCATCATCATGTCTGAACTGAGTTTGTTGGCCATTTCTTTCATCTTCTTGCCGGCAGCGTTTTTCTTTTGGCTGGAACCAGAGTCGTTGCCATTGTTTTCCATCTCTCCGGCTTCTTCCAAATCTTGGTTTATCTCGTTTTCCATTTTCTCATCTTTGGAAATATTGAAAGGTTCTTGTAAGCCTTTGTTCTTTTCCATAATGGAATCTAATTCTTTCGATAACTTATCGAATTGATTCTTAGCGTCTTCTGCTTTTAAAGAATTGTTGTTCTTGTCAGTGTTTTGTAACTTGTCCGATAAGTCGTTTATCTTGTTAATCAAATCGTTAAGGTCTTTTTCTACCTTTAATTGTTCCAATAAAGCTAGATTTCTGTCCATCATCTCTTGGAGTTCTTTGTTGCTTTTCTTGAGATCCTGCATCATCTGCTGCATTTTCTCGCGAGGCATCTCGCTCAGCATCTTCTCGATTTCCTCCATGAGTTTCTTCATTTCTTCAGGAATGACTTCGTCGAAGAGTTTGTTGATCTCTTCTTGTTTCTTCAGCAAATCTTCTGAAGTAAGCTCATTTTCTTTCATGAAATCCTGAAGCTCATTCTGCTCCTCCTGGATTTTTTTCCATTCTTCTTGTATCTCCTTTTCTTTCTCAAGAAGTTCTTTTATCTTTTCCTTGTCGGTCCAGTCGAGTTCTTTCTTTGACATAAGATCTTTGATCATCTCGTCGATGTCTTTGCGAAGCTGCTCTAAGTTGTTGGTCTTTTCTTCCAGATTAGAGATGATATTTTCTTCTGAAGCGTCTGCGATGGAGTCAAGGGTTTCTCGAGTCGGAATGTTGATGTGGAACAATTCTGAGCGTCTAGATTTGGCGCCGTTTATTCCGTCGTTATCCCAAATCTCGAAATAAGATTTTATTTCATCGCCAGGGAATATTGTGAGAGTGTCAAGGTCGATGCTGTAATAGAATGATGTTCGTGTCGCCTTCTTGTTTATGTCGATGCGTTTGGCGAAAGACTGATTTGGCTTGTTCTCGACTTCAAAATGATAAAGAAGTTTTGTAAATCCATAGTCGTCGGCAATGAGACCTGAATAATATGTTTGTTTCGAGAAATTTTCATTGAAGGCTTGAACCTGGATTTCCGGATAAGCGTCAGGTATAACTTCTATCGTAAATGGAATAGGGTTGTTGCTTTCGCTCCATTTGTTTGAAATGTTTACATAAAACTTTGAAGTCTGTAAAGTCTTAAAACTATAGACGTAATTATTGCCCTCCGATTTCAATACGTGATTTGTCGAATCGTGCAAGATATTCATTTCTGTGACGTCTTTGGTGTGGAAGATGAACTTCGCTTCGGTGCCTTGCGGAACCATGATGCGAGTCTTGCCCGACAAAGTCTCGTTCTTTCTGTTGATATATTTGGGGAAAGCAAGTTCAGTTTCGTAGTACAAAAGAGCAGGTGATGGGTTGACGATAATCCTAATCTCCGGACTTATATAATCTCCGCCTTTGATCTGGAATGTCTCCGATTGATAAATATTGTTGAAAATGTAATAGAATTCATTTGTCGATGTTTTCGACATCATTCTTGTTCCGACGGAGGTGTTGACATAAAACGCTTCTGGGATTTTCTCGCCGCTTACGTAAATCCTGAATTCTAGGTCGTCGCCTTGTGTGACTTCCATCTCTTCGGCTTGGAGCTTCACTTGGAAAGGAAGAGGCTTCTCGTAAAATTTGTCGTAGTTGATAATTCTTTCGACAGGTTTTTGTGAGAAGTCAGGGAAGAACAATATGAGCGCGATTAGGACTATAAATGATATTCCGAATATTTTCAGGTATTTATAATTGCCTTTAAGATTTACGGCATCGCTGAAGTTGAAGGTTTGTAGGTTTTGTGTTCTTTGTTCTATGGTGGCGATAAGCAGCTCGTTATCCTGATTGCCACTTATCTCATCAGTAAGCTGAAGCGTGTTGAGAAGTTTGTCTTTTATCTCTGGGAAAAATTTTCCGATCAAGACGGCGGCTTCTTTGTTGGACATCTTTTTTCTGAAACGAATCAGATTTATGCAAGGAATGACGAAGTAAGAAACGATTATGATGGAGAATATCGAGACTAATGTTATGAAAAGCATCAGTCTTATTTTTCCAGGAAACCAGGAAATGTATTCTATTACGTTGAAAATCAGGAAGGATAAAATGAGTATGACGGAGCCTATCAATGCGCCTTGAATGAGTTTGTTGAGATAGAATTTCTTTATGAAAGATTCTATCTTGTCCAACAAGATGCGATTATATGATTTACCATCAGAAAACATTATACCTAAATTAATAATCTGCAAATATAATAAAAGACTATGGACTATAGACTACGGACTACGGTTTTTTTTAATTAGGAATTAGGGCTTAGGAATGTGTAATTGAGTCGGGATTTGTAAGTAAATAATTCTTATTTTTGCAAAAAATAAATTTATTATATGAAAGAAGTACGTGTACGTTTTGCTCCAAGTCCAACAGGTCCGCTTCATATCGGCGGCGTCAGGACAGCTTTATATAACTATCTGTTTGCCAAGAAGAACGGTGGTAAGATGATTCTTCGTATTGAAGATACAGACCAAACCCGTTTCGTTCCAGGTGCAGAAGAATATATCGTAAAATCACTCGATTGGTGCGGAATCAAATTCGATGAAAGCGATATCGTTGGTGGTGAATATGGTCCTTACAGACAAAGTGACCGCAAGCCTTTATACAAACAATACAGCGACGAGCTTATTGAAAAAGGTTTCGCTTACTATGCTTTCGACACAGCAGAAGAACTTGACAAATACCGCGCAGAAGCTGAAGCAGAAAAGAAGACATTCATTTATAATGCAGAAAGCCGCAAGACTTTACGCAACTCTTTGACAATTGCTGCTGAAGAAGTTGAAAAGATGATTAACGACGGCATCCCTTACACAGTGCGCTTCAAAATGCCTGAAAATTATGAAGTAAGAATGCACGACATCATCCGCGGCGATATCAAAGTCAACACAAATACATTAGACGATAAAGTTTTGTTTAAGTCAGACGGAATGCCTACATATCACTTGGCAAATATCGTCGACGACCACTTGATGAAGATTTCACACGTCATCCGTGGTGAAGAATGGTTGCCTTCAATGCCATTGCACGTTCTCTTATATCAAGCATTTGGTTGGGAAGCTCCAGAATTCGCACACCTTCCATTATTGTTAAAACCAGATGGTAATGGCAAACTCAGCAAACGCGATGGCGATCGTCTCGGTTTCCCAGTATTCCCACTTCGTTGGGTTGATCCTAAGAGCGGCGAAGTTTCTTCAGGTTACAGAGAATCAGGTTATTATTCAGAAGCTTTCATCAATATGTTGGCTCTCCTCGGATGGAATCCAGGTACAGAACAAGAAATCTTCTCAATGGAAGAACTTATTGAAGCTTTCTCATTTGAACACTGCACTAAGTCAGGCGCACGTTTCAATGTTGACAAGACAAAATGGTTCAACCACGAATATCTTTTGAAGAAAGACAAGGAAGAAGTCGGCGAAGAATATCTCCAATGGCTTGAAGAAGAAAAAGGCATCAAAGCAGATAGAGATTACGTCGTTAAGGTTGCAGGTTTGGTAAAAGACCGCGTCAACTTCGTAAAAGAATTATGGGATCAAAGTTTCTTCTTCTTTGAAGCTCCAACAACTTACGATGAAGTAACAGTTAAGAAACGCTGGAAAGAAAACTCACCAGAATTGATGAGAATGGCGAAAGAACTCATCAACGGTATCGAAGACTTCTCAGCAGAAAATATAGAAAAGGTTCTCAACGATTGGATTACATCTAACGAACTCGGAATGGGACCAGTCATGAACGGCTTGCGTTTGATGCTCGTCGGTGCTGGCAAAGGACCTCACATCCACGAAATCTTAGAGCTTATCGGCAAAGAAGAAGCTGTTAAGAGAATTGATAAAGGATTAGAAGTGCTAGGCTAAGGACTAAAGGCTAAAGACAAAAGTTGGAAATAAAAGTAAATTAATAGAATCTTGAAATAAAATAAAGACAATGGCCGAAGGTACTTTATTCTTTAGCCATTTGTCTTTAGTCATTAAAAATATGTCGCTCATCACAATAGAAAATATGGAATTCTACGCCTATCATGGTCACTTTGAAGAAGAGCAGAAGATAGGCACATGGTTTAGTTTGGACTTGACAATGGAAGTCGATACAAGCAAGGCTGAGTTGTCTGACGAACTCGAAGATACTGTAGATTATTCAGCAGTATATCAAGTTGTTAAAGAACAGATGATGATACCTTCCAAATTGTTGGAACATGTAGGAAGACGTATATTAGATACCATAAAAGAGAGATTCCCAGACGTTAAAAACGCTCAGTTGAAAGTCAGAAAAATGAATCCACCATTAGGTGGAAAGATGGCGTTTGTTTCTCTGGAATTGAAAGGCTAAAGGCTAAGGGCAAATGGCTAAAGACGATGGTTTTAAATACACTATAAACTGCCTTAAACTTTAAGCCTTAAACCTTAAACTGGTCTTAAAACTTTTTTTTGAAAATAATGTTTGTACATTAAAAAAAAGTTGTATCTTTGCACTCGCAAAAAGGTATCATGGCCGAGTGGCTAGGCAGAGGTCTGCAAAACCTTGTACGGCGGTTCGACTCCGTCTGGTACCTCAAACAAAAGGACGTCTTATGGCGTCCTTTTTTGTTTAGATATGTTAAGGATTTTTATGAAATTAACATAAATTAACATTTGAGTTAAAAAGTGTTAATTTTTAATCACTTACGAGTTTTATTTGTAATTTTGCAGTGAGCTATGAGATGTGAGCAATTTAGCTCATTGCCCGATGCTCATTACTCATTGCAAAAAAACTAAAAATGAAACTGAAATTTTTAAACCATCTTATCAATCTTTTCTATCCTTCGGTATGTTCCGCTTGCGGTAATCTTTTGATGCGTAACGAGGAATCAGTATGCCTTTCCTGTCGTTATCTTCTTCCTAAAACAGAATATGAGAAAAATGCCGACAATCCTTTAGCGCAGATGTTTTATGGACAAATCGATTTCAATGCTGTCACGGCAGAGTTTTTCTTCAGCAAGACGGGCAAGGTGCAGCATCTGCTTCATCAGTTGAAATATGAAGGAAATAAAGACGCTGGATTTTTTCTGGGACAACAGATAGGCGAAAGTATAAAAGACGCTGCTTTATTCCAAGGAATTGACTATATCATACCAATTCCTCTTCATCCTAAAAAAGAACATCTGCGAGGTTATAACCAGAGTTACATAATAGCGCAAGGAGTGGAGGAAAAGACGAATATACCGATAATGAACGATTGTCTTTATAGAAAGACTTTCACTTCAACGCAGACAAAGAAGTCGCGGGAAGAACGCTGGGATAATGTGAAAGATATCTTTGATGTGAAAAATCAGGAACGACTTAAGGGTAAGCATATTCTCTTGATTGACGATGTTCTTACTACCGGATCGACATTGTTAGCGGCAGGAAGAACATTGTCGAATATCGAGGATATAAAAATAAGTGTGGCGACAGCGGCGTGTACTTCGGGATGATAAGACACCGAGTCACCAAGTCCCCGAGTCGCTAAGGAAGTTCAAGGTTCAAAGTTCAGCGTTCAGAGTTTAACTTATGTCCTATCGCTACTATTGAAAGCACAGAATAATTTTCTGGTAAATTGAGTATTCTCTTGACGTTTTCGGTGGCGTCATTGCCTTCGGCGTCTTTACGCATGCGGATCTGTACCCAGCAGCTGCCGAGACCTAGTTCTTCTGCTGCGAGCTGTATGATGATTGTCGCGATGGAGCAGTCTTCAACCCAGACATCTGTCTTTGTGATGTCGGCAGCGACTACGATAGCGGCAGCAGCTCCTTCTATGAGAGCAGCTCCTGATGCCTTGCTGACCGACAATGCCTTAAGAGTTTCCTTGTCTTCCACGACGATGAAATCCCAAGGTCTGATGCGATGTCCTGATGGCGATAGACGCGCTGCTTCTAAGATATATTCTATAGATTCTTTACTGACGGATTTGTTAGTGAACTGACGGCATGTACGTCTGCTTTTTAATAATTCAAGGAAGTTTTTCATAGAATGAGATTATTGGACAAAGATAATAAATTTTGGCTATGAGCTGCGAGTAGTGAGCTTCAAACTTTTTCCTATCTTTGTAAACTTAAAATACACTAATTGCAAATTAGTACAGACGTGTCAATGATGGACTTAATGTATTGAGGTTCGTATTTATATATAAGCTACATCATTGACGCGTCTCTACAAACTATAAACTTTAAAATGGCCCCACTTCTGAAAGTCAATAATCTCCATATCTCTTTCTGCCGTGATGATAAATGGCAGGAGGCGGTGCATGGCGTCGACTTTGAAGTGTTTGAGGGCAAGACTCTCGGTATAGTTGGAGAGTCGGGATCTGGTAAGTCCGTTAGTAACCTCGCAGTGATGCAGCTTCTCGACAGCCGTAAGTCACGAATAGAATCAGATTCCATCTTATTGGAAGATATAGATATCTCTCGTTATAACGACGATCAGATGTCGGAGATACGCGGCAAGAAAATCGCGATGATTTTCCAGGAACCGATGACGTCTCTCAATCCGGTTTATAAATGTGGATTTCAGGTGATGGAAGCCTTCGGCTTTAAAGCCACCGAGTCACCGAGTCGCCGAGTCACCAAGGGGTCTAGGAGTCTTGGTGACTTGGAGTCTAAGAGAAAAGTTCTAGAACTTTTCGAAAAGGTGAAACTTCCTGATCCAGAGATAATTTTCGATAAATATCCTCATGAACTCTCTGGCGGTCAGAAGCAGAGAGTTATGATAGCGATGGCTCTTATTTCCAATCCGAAAGTGCTTATCGCTGATGAGCCTACGACGGCTCTCGATGTGACAGTGCAGAAGGAAATCTTGAAACTTCTTAAGGAACTGCAACGCGAGAACGGAATGGGAATGATATTCATCACTCACGACCTTGGCGTGGTTTCCGAAATCGCCGACGATGTCATCGTGATGAACAAAGGCGTCATCGTGGAAAGAGGCAAGACCCACGATATCTTGAATAATCCTCAGCATCCTTATACAAAAGGTCTCATCGCTTGTCGCCCGCCGCTTGATTATCGTCTGGAGCGACTTCCTATTGTGAAGGAATTCCTCGATGGAAAGTGGAGCAACAATGAGCAGGTTAAGAACGAATTGCTTATCACTTACGATGTAAGACAAAAACATCACGAACTATTGTATTCTCAGGAACCAATTCTTAAAGTGCAGAATCTCAGGACTTGGTATCCGCTTCGTAAAGGCGTCTTCGGACGTACTTACGACTACATAAAATCCGTGAATGATGTCAGTTTCGACGTATATCCAGGCGAGACGCTCGGACTTGTGGGCGAGTCGGGATGCGGCAAAACGACTTTAGGACGCAGTATTTTAAGATTGGTGGAACCTACTTCAGGAAATGTCATTTTTGAAGGAAGAGACATCACGAAGTTAAATAGTAAGGAGTTGCGAGAATACCGCAAGCAGGCGCAGATTGTTTTCCAGGATCCGTATTCTTCATTGAATCCTCGTATTTGTATTGGCGACTCTATCGCTGAGCCGATGATGGTTCATGGCATTGAAAAAGACGCTAGGAAGAGAAGAGAGAGAGTTCGCCATCTTTTGGAGGAAGTAGGATTGGAGGCGTCGCATTATCAGCGTTATCCGCATGAGTTCTCTGGAGGTCAGAGGCAGCGCATTTGTATTGCACGCGCACTTGCTGTTAATCCGAAACTGATAATCTGCGACGAGTCGGTTTCTGCTCTCGACGTCTCAGTGCAGGCTCAGGTGTTAAATCTTATTAACAGATTAAAGAAAGAATTCGGTTTCACATATATATTTATCTCCCACGACCTCGGCGTTGTAAGATTCATGTCCGACAGAGTTGTGGTGATGTATAACGGCAAGATTCAGGAGATGAACGAAGCCGACGCACTCTTTAACAATCCGCAAAACGATTACACTAAGAAATTGATAGCGGCGATTTGCAAGATGTGATGGCTAATGGCAAAAGACTAATGGTTGCTAATCCCTCAAATCCTAACTAATCAGACGCATCAATTCCTAATTCCTAAGTCTCAACTCCTAACTATTTCTTCTTTATCTCTCTCAGTTTTGTCAATCCAGATTTGCCCCCCCCGCTACATATTTTTTAGGTGAGTTTTCAGGCATTCTGATTTGAATTAAATCTGTTATTATTAACGGATTGTTGAGGATAAACTGAGTTGTTGTGAAGGTATCGCCGATTTCCAGTTTGCAGTTTTGGGCGTCTATGACGAGAAATTTGTCGTTGCCTAAGAATTCTGCGAGGCAACAGCGGTTAGGATTCCATTCGAACACTACGGAATCGCCTTTTGATAAGTCTCGACACTTACTTCGAGATAAAATATTCCAATAGAGGATATAACAACACTCCTAAGTCAAATGGCAAGTGGTCTGGAGAAACTGGTAACTCTTATTGGCAACCAGCCAGAAACATAGTTCCTGAGAGAAATATGTACAGCAATCCTGAAGGGAAAAGTTGGGGCGAGATATTGGATTTTTATAAGGTTAAAAACGGTATTTTGTTTAAAGAAGGTGAACCTGTATTTGATGATTTGGCATGGGAGGAAGTCGTTCTGCGATATGAAGACATCGGTCGTGATGAGCTTTTGAGATTGCAGCAAAACGAACGTTCTGTTTTGCATAATCTCGCTTTCGACAAACTCGCTAAATCCAAAGGATGGTCGCTCGAACAGACTTATAAATACAAGGAAGATAATAATCTCGTGTGGCACGAGAAATCCGATTGCAAGACTTTGTTGCTCGTTCCACGAATGATACACGACAACATCACTCATTACGGCGGAGTTTCCATGCTGAGATGTCTGGAGATTTAAGACACCAAGTCACTGAGTCACCGAGACACCAAGTAGATACGTATCACACGACACATATGAAATAAACAAGATGTCGTTGCGTCTTTTCAGTTAGGAGTTAGGAATTAGGAGTTAGGAGTTAGGAGTGTTGTTTTATCATCGAAAAAGTGTAACAAATCACTAATTTTATCCTCGAAAAAATGTAATAATATGCTTGTTTTATCCTCGAAAAAGTGTAAATTTGCATAAAAATATTGCATTATGAGGAGAGAAATATATAGTGAATTATTATCATGGAAGAATGATTCCAATCGTAAACCATTGATAATTACTGGTGCTAGACAAGTCGGGAAGACGTGGATAATGCGAGAGTTTGGAAAGAACGAATATGATGATGTCGTCTATATAAATTGTGATAACGAAAGCAGGGTGGAAAAGCTGTTGTCTGACGATTATAACATCGATCGTATTTTGTTAGGACTTCAAGCAATTTCTGGCGTTAACATTAAAGAGGGTAAAACACTAATTGTCTTTGATGAGATACAGCAGATATCTCGTGGACTTCATCTGTTAAAATATTTTTACGAAGAAGCTCCAAATTATCATATTATGGTTGCTGGTTCTTTGTTGGGCATAACTTTGAATCAAGGGACATCATTTCCCGTTGGAAAAGTCGATATGATTGATATGCATCCGATGAATTTTAATGAATTCCTTGATGCTGTTGGGCAGGAGCAATTGAGAAAGATCCTAGATTCGCAAGATTGGCAGTTGATAGAATCGTTAAGTTCAAAATACATTGAATATCTTCGTCAATATTATTATGTTGGAGGGATGCCTGAAGCTGTAGATTCATATTGTAAATATAAAGACCTCGCGCAAGTAAGACACATTCAAAATAATATACTGAAAGCGTATCGTAATGATATTTCTAAACATGCTACAAAAACTGAATCAGTAAAGATTGGTCAAGTGCTTGATTCTCTTCCTTCCCAATTGGCAAAAGAAAATAAGAAATTCATTTACGGAGTGATTAAAAATGGTGCGCGGGCTTCTGAATATGAACTGGCGATACAATGGCTTATTGATGCTGGAATAATTCATAAAGTCAATAGAATAAAAGAAGCAAAGATGCCGATAAAGTTTTATGAGGATATTTCTGCGTTCAAATTATTTCTCCTTGATTTGGGTCTATTTGCGTGCATGTGTGATGTGCCGGCTGCAGAAATGCTTATTGGCGATAATGTCTTCGTTGAATATAAGGGCGCATTCGCTGAGCAATATGTTCTCCAACAACTTGTGTGTCAGAATTTGAAACCTTATTATTGGAGTAGCGACAGAACACCTTCTGAAATAGATTTCGTTATTCAAGCAGACAATAAGATTATTCCTATTGAAGTGAAGGCGGAAGTCAATGTTAGAGCTCGTTCTTTAAGACAGTTTATAAATGATAATCCTGGATTGAAAGCTTGCAGATTTTCTATGCTTGGATATGCAGATCAAGATTGGATGGTAAATGTTCCGTTATATTCCGTTTCTAGTTTATCGTCATTAAATCTTGACAAGACTATATCGTAATATTTTTTATTCAGTTCTTCCTTTTTCAATTTCTCTTTCTATCTTTGCATTCTCAATTCATTAATGAAGTTTAAGGAGAATTCTTATGGTAATAGTAGATAATGTAATAGTCACTGACGAGTTCATCAATGCTCGTTTTTGCTGTCATCTCGCAAGATGTAAAGGTGAATGTTGTATTGCCGGCGACGCTGGTGCTCCTCTCGAACCTGATGAGGTCGGTATGATAGAGGAGTATATCGAAGAGATAAAACCTTACATGCGTCCGGAAGGCATCGAGGCAATCGAAAATGACGACGTCTATGACTACGACGAAAAAGGCGCTCTCGTCACACGTCTTATCAATAACGAAGAATGTGCTTTCGTCTATTTTCATGAAAACGGCACTGCATTATGCGCTATAGAAAAAGCTTATCTGGAAGGTAAGATCGACTTCTGGAAACCTATAAGCTGCCATCTTTATCCTATTCGCCTCGAAGAGAAAAACGGCTTCATCTATGTGAATTATCACGAGTGGAGCGTATGCGTCCCAGCAAAACGTAAAGGCGAGAAAGAAGGAATACCTTTATATAAATTCTTAAAAGGTCCTATGATCCGTCGCTTCGGCGAGGACTGGTATGAGAGATTCGTAAAACAGCTTTGAGCAATGAGCCAAGAGCTAAGGGCAATTCAATAAATGCTCATGGCTCATAGCCCAATGCTCATGGCATTATAAATATATCATGAATTTCAAATCTTTCCTTGATAAAAAATCCGTCAATATCACAGCCAAGGCGTATTTCCTCGATGCTCTTGGTGCGATGGCGTTCGGTCTGTTCGCTTCATTATTGATAGGAACGATATTCACTACTTTAGGTGATAAGTTAAACATCCCATTTTTGCTTGAGATCGCGAAATATGCCAAGCAGGCTACCGGCGCCGCGATAGGGGTCGCGATAGCATATTCGCTCAATGCGCCTTCTCTTGTCTTGTTCTCTGCAACAGTATGCGGCATCGCGGGCAACGCATTGGGCGGTCCTGTCGGAGCATACGTCGCTACTGTCATCAGCACGGAACTCGGAAAAATTGTCTCCAAAGAAACTAAAGTCGACATCCTCGTCACGCCATCTGTCGTGATAATCAGCGGCGTGCTCCTCGCTATGTTCGTCGGTCCTGGCATCAACGCCTTTATGGAGGCTTTCGGAAGATTCATAGAAAATGCAACAGAGTTACGTCCTTTCATAATGGGAATTGTGGTATCGGTGTCTGTCGGAATGGCTTTGACATTGCCTATCAGCAGCGCTGCTTTGTGTATCGCAATCGGCTTGTCAGGAATTGCTGCCGGCGCCGCCACAGCAGGATGCTGCGCTCAGATGGTAGGATTCGCAGTTATGTCGTTCAAGGAAAACCGTTGGGGCGGACTCGTCTCACAGGGCATAGGAACATCTATGTTACAGATGCCTAACATCATAAAAAATCCTCTCATATGGATTCCACCTACATTGGCAGCTGCCATCACTGGTCCGATAGCGACATGTGTGTTCCAACTCGAAAACGTGCCGATTGGCGCTGGTATGGGAACATGCGGACTCGTCGGTCCATTCGGAATAATCACAGCGATGCCGGACGGCGGAACAAGAATGTGGCTCGGAATATTGTTAGTGTGCTTCATACTTCCAGCAATCCTCACATGGATCTTCGGAGAGATATTCAGAAAATTGAACTGGATCAAGGAAGGGGATTTGTTAATTAGGAATTAGGAATTAGGGGTTAGGAATTGATGTAGAGACGCGTCAACGTTACCTTAAAAATAAACACACGTTGACACGTCTTTTTAATTGAAAATAAAATTCCTAATTTTTTTATAAAAAGGTCTTGACAAAACTTCATTCTGATATTATATTTGTGACTTTCCCAAGAAATAACATAAAATCATTATATAATGAAGTTATCTCAATTCAAATTTAACCTTCCTGCAGAACTCATTGCCCAACATCCGGCAAGAAACAGAGATGAATCTCGTTTGATGGTCGTTAACCGTAGAGATGGTTCCATCGAACACCGTACATTTAAAGATATTTTGGATTATGTCGACGCTGGTGACGTATTCGTACTTAACAACACCAAGGTTTTCCCAGCACGTCTTTATGGCGAAAAGGAAAAGACAGGTGCTAAGATCGAAGTTATGTTGCTCCGTGAACTCAATCACGAAAGCCGTCTCTGGGACGTACTCGTAGACCCAGCACGTAAGATCCGTATCGGTAATAAATTGTATTTCGGCGAGAACGACGATTTAGTAGCTGAAGTCATCGACAACACTACATCACGCGGTAGAACATTACGTTTCTTATTTGACGGAACTCACGAAGAATTCAAAAAGACAATCACAGAATTAGGTAACACTCCTATTCCTGTAGAGATACAACACGCTCGTGAGAAAGCTGGCGAGGAACAAAATGTAGAAGAAGACGCTGAAAACTATCAAACAGTATTCGCTAAATGCGAAGGCGCTGTGGCTGCTCCAACAGCAGGTATGCACTTCAGCAAATCTCTTATGAAACACCTCGAACTCCGTGACGTTCAGTTTGCAGAACTCACTCTCCATACAGGCGTGGGTAACTTCCGCGATATCGAGGTTGAAGACCTTACAAAACATAAGACAGACTCAGAAGAGATGGAAATCACACAAGAGACTTGCGATATCATCAACGCAGCTAAGGCTGAGCGTCACAAGATCTTCGCAGTTGGAACAACATCTCTCAAAGCTCTCGAGACATCTGTAACAATCTCAGGTCAGATAAATCCTTATAAAGGATGGACAAACAAGTTCATCTTCCCTCATTACGACTTTAACACAGCAGACGCTCTCATAACAAACTTCCACCTTCCTAAGTCATCAATGATGATGGAAGTAGCAGCATTCGCTGGTTATGAATTGCTTATGAAGGCATATAAAACAGCTGTAGCAGAGAAATATCGTTTCTTCACCTACGGCGACGCTATGCTCATTTTATAATTAGGAATGAGGAGTTAGGAATTAGGAATTATTTTAATTGTAATTAACAATGATGGACTTGAGCTCAAAGCTCATTGCCCACAGCTCATAGCATAAAAAACATGAATCAAGAAGAATTTTTCAAGAAGATAACAGCTCACGCTAAGGAATATGGTTTCGTATTCCCTTCAAGTGATATCTATGACGGACTTTCAGCTGTTTATGACTACGGTCAAAACGGTGTTGAATTAAAGAATAACATCCGCCAATACTGGTGGAAAGCCATGGTGCAGATGCACGAAAACATCGTTGGCGTTGACGCAGCGATCTTCATGCATCCAACAGTATGGAAGGCTTCAGGTCACGTTGATGCATTCAACGACCCTATGATTGACAATAAAGACAGCAAGAAACGCTATCGCGCTGACGTCCTCGTAGAAGATCATATCGCTAAGATTGAAGATAAAATCAACAAGGAAGTAGAGAAAGCAAAGAAACGTTTCGGCGAAGCTTTCGATAAGGAACAGTTCGTTTCTACAAACGCTCGCGTTCTTGGTTATAAACAAGAAATAGAAGACATCAGCCATCGTCTTTACGTTGCTATGGAAAACAACGACCTCGTTGGCATCAAACAGCTTATCGAAGACCTCGGCATTGTTTGTCCAATCTCTGGCTCACGCAACTGGACTGATGTTCGTCAATTCAACCTTATGTTCGCTACACAGATGGGTTCTGTAGCAGAAGGCGCAAACGAAATCTACCTCCGTCCTGAGACAGCACAAGGTATCTTCGTTAACTACCTCAACATTCAAAAGACTGGTAGAATGAAAGTGCCTTTCGGTATCGCACAGACAGGTAAGGCATTCCGTAACGAAATCGTGGCTCGTCAGTTTATCTTTAGAATGAGAGAATTCGAACAAATGGAAATGCAGTTCTTCGTACGCCCTGGCACTGAACTCGAATGGTTCAAACACTGGAAAGAAGAACGTCTCAGATGGCATCTCTCACTCGGTATCCCAGCTGAAAAATATCGTTACCACGATCATGAAAAATTGGCTCACTATGCTAATGCAGCTACCGACATCGAATTCGAATTCCCATTTGGCTTCAAAGAATTGGAAGGTATTCACAGCCGTACAGACTTCGACCTCAGCAGCCATTCTAAGTTCTCAGGCAAGAAACTCCAATATTTCGATCCAGAGACAAACGAAAGCTACGTTCCTTACGTTATCGAGACATCAATCGGTTTGGACCGTATGTTCCTCGCTATGTTGAGCCACGCTTATACAGAAGAAAAACTCGAAGACGGCTCAGAACGCGTTGTGATGAAATTCCCAGCAGCATTGGCTCCTTATAAAGTCGCTATCTTGCCTCTCGTCAAGAAAGACGGTCTTCCAGAAAAAGCACGCGAAATCATGGAACAACTCACACCAGACTTCATGTGCCAATACGAAGAAAAAGACTCTATCGGCAAACGTTACAGAAGACAAGACGCTATCGGTACTCCACTCTGTGTTACTATCGACAACCAGACTTTGGAAGACAACACAGTTACAGTCCGCGACCGCGATACTATGGAACAAATCCGCGTAAATGCTGACGAACTCTACACAATCATCAGAAATAAAATTGCTCCTAAGAGAGTGAAATAAAATTCTAGAATCTTAGAACTTTAAAATCTTAGAACTCAGAAATGAGTTTTAGTTATAAGAAATCCGCTGCGAGAAATTGTAGCGGATTTTTTTGTTATGCGAAGAGATATTGAAAAAAATAATTCCTAATTCCTAATTATTAATTCCTAATTTTTTATATATTTGTCGCTTATTAAAAAACGAAAGTTAAACAAAAGTTATAGATATATGAAGAACTCATACAAAGAGTATAAAAATTTGAACCTCACCAATATAGCAAAAGAGGTTCGTAAATACTGGGAAGAAAATGATGTCTTCCAAAAGAGTTTAGACAACCGCAAGGATGGTCCTGCATTCGTATTCTTCGAAGGTCCTCCATCAGCAAACGGAACTCCTGGTATTCACCACGTTATGGCACGTACCATCAAAGATATTTTCTGCCGTTACCAAACTTTAAAAGGCAAGAGAGTATCTCGTAAAGCAGGTTGGGACACTCACGGTCTCCCAGTAGAACTCGGCGTAGAGAAGAAACTCGGCATCACAAAAGAAGACATCGGCGTCAAGATCAGCGTTGATGAATACAACAAAGCCTGCCGTGAAGAAGTCATGAAATATAAAGACTTATGGGACGAACTCACACGTACCATGGGTTATTGGGTCAACTTAGACGATCCTTATATCACATTCAAAAACGAATATATCGAGACCTTATGGTATCTCTTGTCTGTGATCTACAAGAAAGGTCTCCTCTACAAAGGCTACACAATCCAGCCTTATTCACCAGCAGCTGGTACAGGCTTAAGTTCACACGAACTTAACATCCCTGGTTGCTACCGCGACGTCAAAGACCTTACATGTACAGCATTGTTCCGCGTCAAGGCAGAACAAACTACAGTAAAAGCTAATCCTTTCGGCGTTGACGTCCC
>JAFYUH010000018.1 GCA_017549605.1 Bacteroidales bacterium | reverse complement strand
TGGACATTGATACTTGTAAATGTGTTTGCCATAATTTTGGTTTTTCTGTCGCGCCTACAGCGCTTTGATTTTTATTGGATTCTCTTTTTACAGGGATTCCGTGCTTCGCACTTCATCACCTGCCTATATTCTATCGCACCTACGGTGCTTTTTGGGGGTTCTCATTGCAAAGATATAGAATTCATTTCAACTGTATGTGTTTTTTTGAAATTTTTAACATAAAACCTTAAATTCACAATTGAGAGATTAAAATATCACGGAGTGATTTTATTCAAATAGTCCCGTAGGGACGACAGATCATAGGCAGGTGCAAGTGCGAAGCACGCAGCGCCTGTAAACAGCGACCGTCCGATTATCAAAGCTCCGTAGGAGCGACAGAGAATCAGTCACGATGAATGCTATAAAAAAGATTACTTATAGCATAATGAATCTTCGCTGTTTTTTACTATGTTTGCAAATTGAAAAGTCTAATGGCTAAAGGCAAAAGAATAACATAATAAAATCTGGACAAAGACAGTTGACCGTTGTCTGTTGTCCGTTGACATAAAAAATATGCAGAATTTCATAAATAAACTACAATCATCATTAAAAGAAGGATCTTTCGTTAAGCTGACATTGTCAAAGCCGTCAGCAATCAGCCGTCAGCAATCAGCTGATTTGAATAATGTCTACGTCAAACCAATCATTCTCAAAAACGAGAAGATGTATTCTTTCACATATCGTTACGAAAGAAGAGACGAAACCAAAAACTATGACGCTGAGCAGACTCTCGAGATGATCACAGAATTGCTTTCTGGAATATTCCTCAATGCTTCATTGTTCACTCTTACAGAAGATGTCACTCTTCTTGTAAGCAAGAAAGGCAAGACAACAGTGATGTGCAAGGCTGTCAAGGAACAGAGAGAACAGAACGTGCAGCATGACAAAGTCAAGAATCGTCTGATAAATACCGACAATCCTTGGTGGTTTAAGTTAGGTCTCACAACACGCGAAGGCAAGGTCACAGCCGATATGCAGCATAAGTTCAAGCAGATTTGCAAATATGTCGAGATTGTCGACGGCATTATGAAGAATGTGAAGTTCGATGGCAAGATCCGCATCGCTGACATGGGAGCAGGAAAGGGTTATCTTACTTTCGCCTTATATGAATATCTGACACAAAGATGTAAATACGACATTATGATGGAAGGCGTCGAGATACGCTCAGACTTAGTCGTTAAAATCAATGAGATTATAAAGGAATCTAATCTGAAAGACTTCCGTTTCGTGGAAAGCAGTATAGAAGCCTTTGACTGTCAACAGACAACAGACAGCGGACAACGGTTCAGAGTTCAAAGTTCAGAGTTCAAAGTCCAAAGCCAGCTTGATGTCTTGATCGCTCTCCACGCCTGCAACACTGCCACAGACGATGCTATTATAAAAGGTATAGAGTCAAATGCCAAGTTGATCATCTGCGCTCCTTGCTGTCACAAGCAGATCCGTCAGGAGATGGAGAAGTCAAAGATTGTCGATCCTATCACACGTTACGGCATCTTCATGGAACGTCAGGCTGTCATGATCACCGATGCTATACGTGCCTTGATAATGGAATATTTCGGATACAAGACACAGGTGATGGAGTTCATCGAGATGGAACATACTCCTAAGAATGTGCTTCTGGTAGGAAGAAAAAGCGATGCTCCAGTTGATAAAGAGGCAATCCTGAAACAGATAGAAGATCTGAAAAAACAATACGGAATAGAGAGACACTATTTGGAGAAAGTACTTGGTTGAATTGAAAGTTGAAAGTTGAAAACTGAAAGTTCTAAGTTCAAAAAATCTGTTGTCCGTTGTCTGTTGTCCGTTGTCAGCCGAAGGCAAAAAAATAAATTTAAAAAACGCTTTTTATCTAAATAAAAATGCGTAATTTCGTGGACTTGAAAAAAATTAAAGTATTTAACGTTATAAAAAAATAAATATCATGCAAAACATTGAATGGTCAACACTCCCATTTGGTTATTTACCAACAAATTACAATGTTCGTTGTTACTACAGAAACGGAAAATGGGGTGAAATTGAAGTCAGTTCAGAAACAACTATCAACATCCACATGGCTGCAACATGTTTGCACTATGGTCAAGAAGCTTTTGAAGGTTTGAAGGCTTTCCGTGGCGAAGACGGTAAAGTTCGTATTTTCCGTTTGGAAGAAAACGCTAAACGTTTGCAATCATCATGCGACGGTATCATGATGCCACAATTCCCAATCGAGAAGTTTGAAGAAGCTATGAAGAAATGTGTTCAACTCAATGCTGATTTCATTCCTCCATACGGCAGTGGCGCTTCATTATACCTCCGTCCATTGATCATCGGTACAGGTATCCGCGTTGGTGTTAGCCCCGCTGACGAATATTTATTCTTAGTATTTGCAACACCAGTAGGTCCTTACTTCAAAGGTGGTTTCCAAGCTAACCCTTACGTTATCACACGTAAATATGACCGTGCAGCTCCTCTCGGAACAGGTACATACAAAGTCGGTGGTAACTACGCAGCAAGTATGCGTCCTCACATGGAAGCATGCCAAGGCGGTAAATACGCTTGTGAATTCTATCTCGACGCTAAAGAAAAATGCTATATCGACGAAGCTGGCGCAGCTAACTTCTTCGCTATTAAAGATAACACATACATCACTCCATTATCAACATCAATCCTCCCTTCAATCACAAACAAGAGCTTGATGTTCTTAGCAGAAAAAATGGGTATGAAAGTAGAACGTCGTCCAATCCACGTTGACGAACTCGCTACATTCGAAGAAGCAGGCGCTTGCGGTACAGCAGCTGTTATCAGCCCTATCTCACGCATCGACGACCTCGAAAACAATAAATCATACGTATTCGGTGACGGCAAACCAGGTCCACAAAGTGAAAAATTATATAACAAACTTCGTGGTATCCAATGCGGTACAGAACCAGATGAATACGGTTGGATTACAATGGTAGAAGGTTGCTAATAAAAATTCTTACTACTGATATAAACTGAGACGTCATAATTTTATGGCGTCTCTTTTTTTGAAAAAAATCTTAAAAGCATTGTCGGAAATTGCTGATTTAAGTGTATATTTGTAGACTGAAAATAATATTTTATCAAGATAAAGAAAGCGTTAAAAACTATTCTATGAAAAAGCTAGTAATATCAATGTGTTTGGTGCTTTTCTGCATGTTGCAGGCAAATGCACAGGAACCACAAATCGTTTCAACAGAACCATCTAACCGTAACGTCCTTATTGAAGAATTCACAGGTAGACTTTGCGGATATTGCCCATGGGGTCAATATTTTGTTAACCAGACAATAAAAGAAAACCCAGGAAGAGTTTTTACAGTAAACATTCACTCACAAAGCAGCTTGTCTCCAACATCATATCCAAACCTTAACACTTTGAAAGGCGCCGACATCGCAACAGCTTTCAATAAATCTGGAGCTTTGCCAAGAGCATCTGTTAACCGTTCAGAAGATGAGGCCGTTGGCTTGAATACAGTACAAAACTACTGGAACACCATGACATTGGAACAATTGAACCAAACTGCAGAATGTAATATCGCAGGTACTGTCACTATAAATCCAGATACACGTCTCGCTAGAATAACAGTTGAAGTTTATTACACAGGCGACAGTAAAGCAGAAAACAATTACCTCACAGTCTTGATGATGCAAGATAGCATTATGGGTGATCAATCTGGCGCTGATTATAACCCAGAACAAATTGTCGATGGACAATATTGCCACATGCATGTTTTCCGTAACATCATAACAGAAAAATGGGGTGATGAGATTGCTCCAACAACAGCAGGTTCATTTATCAAGAAGACTTATAAATACACAATTCCAGAAAGTATAGGTTCTCCTAATGGCGTTGATGTTGACTTGAACAATGTTCATTTCCTTGCTTTCGTAGCGGAAACTCGCGGCAGCGGAGCCAAGACAATGCCAATCCTCAATGTCTGCAAATTGGAACATATTGAAAAAGGCGAGGCAGTTGAGGAAGTGACAGAAACATCAAGCATGGTTTATCCAAATCCTGTTAAAGATATCCTTACAATAACAGCAGATGATGTTAAGCAAGTTGTCATGTATAACTCATTAGGACAGATTGTCAAGAATGTTAAGTCAAATGATGCAAACATAAGTATTGATGTCAGAGACTTGGAAAGCGGAATGTATTTCGTTAATATCATTGACAATAGCGGAAATGTTACAACAAACAAAGTATCAGTTTTAAAATAATCAAATATTTGTAGAGACGTTTCAATGATACCTATGAAAATAAACAAACAATGAAGCGTCTACTCAGTTAGGAGTTTTTAGAATAAATACAAATAAATCAATAAATAACAATTAAAATCAAATTTAAAATCATGAAGAAATTTACATTAATGGTTGTGATGTTAGCTTGTTTATTCAGAGTTAGCGCACAAGAACCTCAATTTGTTTCTAAAGAACAATCAACAAGAAACGTTCTTATTGAGGAATTAACAGGAAGATTATGCGGTTACTGCCCAGGCGGTCAAAAGACAGTTAACGCTATCGTAGCAAAGAATCCAGAAAAGATCTTCACAGTAAACATTCACGCACAAAGCAGTTTGTCACCAACAAGCTATCCTAACCTTAACACAACAAAAGGTGCATCTTTATTCAATGCTTTTATTGAAAGCGGTATTCCTGCTGCTGTTGTTAACCGTATGGAAGACAATGGTAAATTATTAAAACTTCACCCAAGCCAATGTGCTTCTTACGTTGATGCACAATTGAAAGAAACTGCAGAAGTTAATATGGCTGGTCAAGTTGTTGTTAACCCTGTAACACGTACAGCAACTATCACTGTTGAAGCTTATTATACAGCTGATAGCAAAGTTGAAAACAACTATCTTACAGTTATCATGATGCAAGATAGCATCATCGGTTCACAATCAGGTGCTTCTTCAAATCCAGAACAAGTAGTTGGTAATGAATATTGCCACATGCACACACTCCGTGACATCATCACTGATACATGGGGAGATAAAATAGCTCCAACAACAGCTGGTACATTGATTACAAAACAATATGTTTATAACATCCCAGAAATGATAGGTGATCCTAATGGCATTGAAGTTGACTTGGACAACATTCATTTCCTCGCTTTCATCACAGAAAAGAAAAACGGTACACCAACAGAACCTATCCTTAACGTATGTTCATTAGACAGAGTTGACGGTACAGATGAAGCTATCTACCCATTCATCAAATCTTTTGTACAAGAAGACCTCATTACATGTACAACAGAAAAGAAATTCACTGCTAACATCGTTAATGGCGGTACAGAAGTTCTTACTTCAATTAAATTTGAAGTTAGCGTTGGTGAAGAAGCTCCAGTAGCACAAGAATGGACAGGCGAACTTCCAGTTTATGGAAACATTAACGTTGATATGTTCGCAGACGTTCCTTTCGGTGGCGCACTCGTTAAAGTTAAGATCGTTGAAGCAAACGGCACTCCATTCACATTCGAAAATTCAGTAATGGGTGTAAGTGAAGAATGGATTCAAGTTGAATTAGGCGACACAGACGCAAAAGAAGAATTCAAACTCGAACTCGCACAAGATAGATTCGGTAACCAAACAACATGGCAAGTTATTGGCCATAACGATAAAGTTCTCGCTTCAGGTGGTCCTTACGAAATGTTACCATCATCTGGTATAAAAGTTCACGAAGAATACTTTACAGTAAAAGCTGGCGAATGTATGATTTTCGTTATCGAAGACAACGTAGGTAATGGTATTACAAGTCCTACTTTCGGTCAAGGTTACTACAAACTCTATGACAGCAAAGGTAACTTGCTCATCGACAGCGACGGCAACTTCGGCTTCGGCGAATATCATATCATCTTCGTTCACGGCGCTATGTCAGTAGAAGATGTAAATGAAACATCATACAATGTATATCCAAACCCTGTTAAAGATGTTCTCACAGTAACAGGCGAAGATATGAAGCAAGTAACAGTTTACAATGCTTTAGGTCAATTGGTTAAATCTGTAAATTGCAACGACAATACAGTTCAAATCAATGTAAACGATTTACAAAACGGTATGTACTTCGTTAACGTTATCAGCAATAACGGTACAATGACAACAAGCAAAGTTTCAGTTGTTAAATAATAGAAGTTGACAAATAATGAAAAAGAGATGCTGCTGAAAAGTGGCATCTCTTTTTTTTGAACTTTGAACTCTGAACTTTGAGCTACAAACTGACAAAAACTTTTTGTCTTGTAGACTTGTAGACTTGTGGTCTTTTTTTATACCTTTGTAGGTCATTAATAAATACAAGGAAATAAGTAATAACAAATATTTAAAAAGATGAAAAAATTTACTTTATTAGTAGTGTTGTTAGCATCTTTATTTAATGCTAATGCACAGGAACCAAAGTTTGTTTCTACAGAGCAAGAAAATAGAAACGTTCTTATTGAAGAGTTCACAGGAAGATTGTGCGGCTATTGTCCATACGGTCAAGTTTTTGTTAATGAGGTTTTAGCTAAATATCCTGGTGATGTTTTTACAGTTAACATTCACGCACCAAGCAGTTTGTCACCAACAAACTATCCTAACCTCAATACAACAAAAGGTGCAGAAGTATATATGGCATTTAATAATGGCGGTGGTATTCCTGCTGTTACAATAAATCGCGGTGAAACGAACCATCCATATTACGCTTCGGAAGAAGTAACACCTTTATTGGCAGAAGTCGCAGAATGTAATATCGGTGGCGAAGTCCTTATCAATGAAGAAACACGTACAGCAACTATTACAGTTGAGGTTTACTATACAGCAAACAGCGCTTCAGATGTAAACTATCTCACTATCATGATGTCACAAGATAGTATATTGGGAGAACAAGCAGGTGCGGAGACTTTCAATCCTGATCAAATGATAGGTAATCAATATGTTCATATGCATACTGTTCGTGATTATGTCACTGCAACATGGGGTGATGAAATCACAACAACAACAGCTGGTACATTAGTTACAAAAACATATACATACGAAATTCCAGAAGTCATAGGTGATCCTAATGGTGTTAATGTTGATTTAAGCGACATCCATTTTATCGCTTTCGTAACAGAGAAAAAACAAGGTACAAAAACTGCTCCAGTAATGAATGTAACAGGTTTGAATTGCCTTTTAGCATACGATGAAGAAATCCATCCATATTTAGGTGAAGTAAATCTTATGGGCAATGTCTCTTGTTCAACAATAAAACCAGCAACAATAGAATTCATCAATGGCGGTACAGCAGATATCACCTCAATGAAATATGAAGTTGAAGTATGGGGTGTTACAACACAATATTCATGGGAAGGTTCTCTCCCTTCACACGAAAAAGTAACTGTTGAAGAAGAATTGAACATTTATGTTGGCGAAAGAATGGTTAAGTTCCGTATAACAGAAGTTAATGGAAAACCTTATAGCTATAATAAAGAAGTTAAATTGGTGAGTGAAGAATGGGCGGATGCTTATTTCCAAGGTGATGAAGACGAATTTAAAATCGATATCCTTCAAGATAAATTCGGTAGCCAAATCACATGGGAATTGATAAACTCAAACGAAGATGTCTTGGCTTCAGGTGGTCCATACACAACACTTGCTGCAAACGGCACTAAATTACACAGAACAAAAGTTAAGGTTCCAAATAATGAATGTATTAAATTCATCATTTATGATGAAGCAGGCAATGGTATCAACAATGGTGCAGGTGAAGGTTACTATAAAATCACAGATAGCAAAGGTCATGTAATCGTTGAAGGTGATGGCAAATTTGAAAAAGAAGCACATCATACAATTTCAACAAAAGAAGGTTATGCTTCTGTTGAAGAAATGACAAACGAAACATATAAAGTTTATCCAAACCCAGTTAAAGACGTTCTTACAATTGATGGTGAAAACATAGAACAAGTAAATGTTTATAATACAATGGGTCAGTTGGTGAAATCTGTAAGTTGCAATGACAATACAGTTAATGTAAATGTCAACGATTTACAAAACGGAATGTACATCGTAAACGTCATCGACGCTAATGGTGTTGTATCATCAAAGAAAGTATCAGTGTTACATTAATACAATTGATAATTAACGAATAATAGAGATGTCACTTCATTTGTGGCATCTCTATTTTTTTAATAATATTTAAATTGTCTTTGAATAAAAATTGTATTTTTGTAAACAAAGACAAAGCAATAATTATAATCAAATATCTATGAAAAAAAATGTTTTACTTTTAGTTTTGTTGATGATTTCTTTTGCTGGACTTAAGGCACAAGATTTTGTTACAAAGGAAGTTACCAAAAGAAACGTTCTTATTGAAGAGTTCACGGGAAAGAAATGCGTTAACTGTCCGCTTGGACATGTCGAGGCAAAAGTAATAGAAGAGGCTTATCCTGGAAGAGTATGGTCAATAAATCTTCATGGCGGCTACTATTCTGCAACGACGTATCCAAACATGAATACTCAGATTTGTGATACAATTGGAACATTCTATAACCCTAATATGTTCCCATCAGCATTGGTCAATCGTCAGACATCTTCTACTATTGATTATTCAAAATGGCGTGCAGCTGTTGATGAACTCATCCCTCAAACAGCAGAATGTAATATTGCAGGTCAGGTCGCGATAAATCCAGTCACACGCGTAGCAACTGTCACAGTAGAGGTGTATTATACATCAAATAGTGCAGAAGATGTTAACTATCTTAACGTATTTATGTTGCAAGATAGCATCTTAGGTGATCAGACTGGTGATGGTTACAACCCAGACCAAATAGTAAACGGTAAATATTGTCATATGCACGTATTGCGTAGCAATGTAACTCCATTCTGGGGTGATCCTATCGCTACAACAACAGCCGGTACATTAGTTACTAAAACTTATGAATATGAAATTCCTGAAGTCATAGGCAATCCTAATGGCGTAGATGTCATTTTGGAAAACCTTAGTTTCATGGCTTTCGTAACAGAGAAATATCAAGGCGGTTCATATCCTATCCTTAATGCCAATAAGTTGCATACGCTTATAGGAACAGACGAAAGCGTACTTCCTTATATGACAGAAATACGTCCTAAATATGCAACATCATGTTCAAATAACAAGACATTTGAAATGGTTATCCAAAATTCAGGTAAGGATGATATCTCTACAATGAAATTCGAAATTTCTATAGATAACAGAAATCCTGAGGAATATGTCTGGACAGGCGTAATACCTTCAAATCAAGTTCAAATCGTTGAACATGACATCAAAGTTCCACTTGGAGAACATATTGTGACAATCAAACTCAAAGAAGCTAATGGCGTTAAATTCGATATCGAGCAATCTATTTCTTACAAAAGTGAAGAATGGTCAGACTTGATAATAGAAGGCGAAGAGGAAGAGTTTACTGTTGAAGTAGCACAAGATAAACATGGTAACCAAATTACATGGGAAATTAGAGCTTCTGACCATACAGTACTCGTTTCCGGAGGTCCATATAAAGCTTTGATTAGTGGTGGCGGCGGAACAAAGGTACATACAGATAAGGTCGTCTTGTCAGCAGGAGACTGCGTTAAATTTACTATCAATGATTCAAATGGTGATGGTATCAACTGCGGTTATGGTGAAGGTTATTATAAAATCATCGATAGCAAAGGTAATGTCGTCGTTTACGGTGACGGTAAATTCGGCAGTCAAGCAACACACAATTTGTCTGTTATTAATGAAGGTGATATCGTTGAAGAACCTGAATACGTTTCAACAGAGGTGTCAAACAGAAATGTCATCATAGAAGAGTTTACTGGTAGAAACTGTCCAAACTGTCCTAGTGGTCATATCATCTCTAGCGGTATAACAAAAGACAATCCTAATAGAGCATGGAGCATGGCAATACATTCAGGATATTTCACACCTCAGTCTTATCCTAACTTCCAGACAGACATCAGCGCTACATTTATGGATCCATACGATGATGTAGCAGGTGGTCTTGGTTTGCCAGCAGCACTTATCAACCGTATGACAACAGAGGCTATGCCACGCAGCCAATGGGAAGCTGCCGCTGATGATGTCCTCAACCAAGTTGCAGAATGTAATGTCGACGGTCATGTTGTGATAAATCCTCTTACAAGAACAGCTACTATAACAGCAGAGGTTTATTATACAGCTAATAGCGCAAATGCATTTAACTATTTGACAATTGTCATGCTTCAAGACAGCATCATAGGTCAGCAAGCTTATGCTGAGACAAATCCTGCACAATATATGGGCGGTGACCAATATTGCCACATGCATGTCCTTCGTGATGTAGTGACAGCAGACTGGGGCGATGAAATAGCACCTACAGTACAAGGCACTCTTATTACAAAGACTTACGAATATAAGATTCCAGAAATTATTGGCGATACCAATGGCATAATCGTCGATATGGATAACATCAGCTTCCTCGCTTTCGTAACAGAACAATATCAAGGTGTTCCAACAAGACCAATGCTTAATGCAAATAAATTAAGTCAGGAACAAAATACATATCAAGCTATAACTCCATATATCTCAGATGTGTTGGTTGATGAAGGTATCTTCTGCTTCAATGAAAGAACATTAAAGACATACGTTAAGAATGTCGGAACAAAAGATGTGATGTCTCTTGATTTCGAAATCGTTATCAATGGACAAGATAAGGTTAAACGTTCATGGAACGGCAAATTGTCTCCAGATGCAACAACATGCGTTGAAATTGATGTGGCTCTTCCATTCGGTAATAATAAAGTTGACGTAAATATTGTCAAGGCAAATGGCACATCATTCAACTATGGCAGAACTATCAATGTTCTTTGTGACGAATGGGCAACTTTAAAATTGTCATGTATTGAAACAGCAGAACTTACTATAGAAGTTATGCAGGATAAATATGGTAATCACACAACATGGGAGTTCTTGTCATCAGATAATACTGTTTTAGTATCAGATGGTCCTTATAAATATTTGCCTAATGCTAATACAGAATTACATACTTATAAAGTAACTGTAAAAGGTGGTGATTGCTATAAATTCGTGATATATGACAGTTATGGCAATGGTATCTGCTGCGGTGAAGACGGCGACGGCTATTATAGAATCCTCGATGAGAATGGTGATGTCATTATTGATGGCAGCGGTGAATTTACTAATATGGCATATAGTATACTATCTGTAGAACAAGGCGGTGCCGTAGGTGAAATCTCAACTTCAGCATATAAGGTTTATCCAAATCCTGTTAAAGATGTCTTGACAATAAAAGGCGATAGTATGAGTCAGATTATGATTTATAACTCTTTGGGACAATTGGTTAAATCAATAGAATGTAATGATGACAATACAGTTGAAGTGAACGTAAAAGGTTTACAAAACGGAATGTATTTCGTCAATATTATAAATGATAACGGCAAGCTTACAGCTAAGAAAGTTATTGTAGAATAGAAATAAACTTAAATTCCACTAAAAAATAAAGCAGTAAAGAATCTTTACTGCTTTATTTTTTTCTCCATTTCTTCTAATTTTTGTTCTATTCTATTTAGTTGTTCAATGACTTTGTCGTTGTTATCTTCTGCCATAGCATCAACGAAAACAGAGTTGACGAAAGACATACCGATGATACCGCCGCCGCAAAGTAACAGACAGAAATATAAACGAGATATCTTACCTATCAATGGTGAGGTGGTCGCTGCTATTGCGTCAGGAATATCATACCAACCTTCTACTGTGAAAATGCGGAAGACTGTATAGATAGAGTCGAGTGGAGTGGAGAAGTATTCAGGAGCGATATTTTTGAACAAGCAGCAGTTTATTAAGCCGGAGATGACAATAATGACGAAAAAGCCTAATAAAATAGCCTTCGACTGACTTAAAGCTCTTGATAGACCTTCTGCGATTTTATTGATGTTAGGAAAGAAGTGAAATGCGCGGAATAATTTGAATACTCTTAATAAACGAAGTGTAAGCAAGAAAGATAAATTTGATAATATTCCAACCTCAAAAAATGTTGTTAGAATTGCAGGCGTTGAGATGCATACCAAAATGAAATCCAAACGGTTCCAGTTGCTTTCCCAATATCCTTTAAATGAGAAAGTCTTGATTTTAACAATCATTTCTATTACGAAGAATATCGTACAAACGACGTCAAGATAAAGGTATGTATGCAGTTTGAAGTTAGATTCTTGAAGGAATATAACCAAAGTGTTGATTATAATTACGATTAGTAGTATCTTTTCATTCAAGAATATTTTATTGAATTTTGATGACATAATTTAAGGAATTTATAATGAGCAAATATAATAAAAAAGTAGAGACATCACTTTGATGTGACATCTCTACAATTATGCATTATACATTATGAATTGTGAATTACAAAAACGCTGCCATTTGTTCTTGTAATTTTCTTGCTTCTTCAGCAGCTTTTTCAGCGAAGTCTTGTTCTTTAGAAGCGTAGATGATGCCTCTTGAAGAGTTGACTAACAAACCGCAACATTCTTTGTTAAGACCGAATTTAGCAACAGCTGCTAAGTCACCGCCTTGTGCTCCAACACCTGGAACTAATAAGAAATGGTTTGGTAACATTTGTCTGATTTCGCCTAATTCTTCAGGATGTGTTGCGCCAACAACGTACATCATCTTGTTATCGTCAGCCCAAGTGCTTGATTTTGTTAGAACTTCTTTGTAAAGTTCGTGGTCGTTGACGTTAAGATATTGGAAGTCTTTTGAACCTTTGTTTGATGTAAGAGCTAATAAGATAACCCATTTGTCTTCGAAACCTAAGAATGGTTCAACAGAGTCAAGTCCCATATAAGGAGCTACTGTGATAGCATCGCTTTTCATTGTTTCGAAGAATGCTCTTGCGTAGTTTGCAGAAGTGTTGCCGATGTCGCCTCTCTTAGCGTCAGCTATAACGAAAATCTCAGGATAGTTAGCCTTGATGTAATTGATAGTCTTATCTAAGCTTTCCCAGCCTTTAGCACCGTAAACTTCATAGAATGCAGTGTTAGGTTTGTAAGCTACTGTATATTGAGCGGTAGCATCGATGATTTGTTTGTTGAATTCGAAGACAGGATCTTCACATTCCAAAAGATGTTGTGGAATCTTGTTGATGTCGGTGTCTAAACCAACGCAAAGGAATGATTTCTTTGCAAATATCTGTTCTACTAATTGTTGTTTATTCATGGTAATATTATTTTAATTGTTTTTATAATTTTAGACGCATCAATGTTTGTTTATTTTTTGTAGGAAACATTGATACGTCTCTACAATTCTTAATTTTCCTTAAGTCTTTCAGCGTTTTCAGCCATCTGCAATTTCTCGATGATTTCGTTGATATCACCATCAATGATTGACTGTAAGTTATATATTGTCAAGTTGATGCGATGGTCTGTCACGCGTCCTTGAGGATAGTTGTATGTTCTGATCTTGGCTGAGCGGTCGCCTGTTGATACCATTGTCTTTCTTTGTGAGGCTATGCTTTCAAGATATTTGTTGTATTCTTGTTCGTAAAGACGAGTTCTCAAGACTTTCATCGCTGTAGCGAGGTTTTTGATTTGAGATTTTTCATCTTGGCAAGAAACAACGATACCGCTAGGGATATGTGTCAAACGGACAGCAGAATATGTTGTATTAACTGACTGACCGCCAGGACCTGATGCACAGAATGTCTCTTTGCGGATATCTTTCTCGTTAAGTTCTACGTCAAATTCTTCTGCTTCAGGAAGAACAACAACAGAAGCAGCAGATGTGTGGATTCTGCCTTGTGTCTCTGTCTTTGGTACGCGTTGTACGCGGTGTACTCCAGACTCGAATTTCAATAATCCGTAAGCGCCGTCGCCGATAACGTTGAATACGACTTCTTTGAAACCGCCGGCAGTACCTTCGTTCATTTCAACGAGTTCTATTTTCCAGCCTTTTGTTTCACAGTATCTTATATACATTCTGTATAAGTCGCCTGCAAAAATAGAAGCCTCGTCGCCACCGCTACCTGCGCGGATTTCCATAACGGCGTTTTTGTCGTCTGTAGGATCCTTAGGGATGAGCATCAAGCGGATGTCTTCTTCAATGACATCGCGTCTTTGTTCTGAAGTTTCTAGTTCCTCTTGTGCCATCTCGCGCATATCATCGTCTTTCTCGTTCTTTAAAATCTCACGAGCTTCTTCGATATTGGCTAAAAGGTTTTTATATTCTTTAAATGCGACAACGATAGGTTCCAGCTCTTTGTAGTCCTTGTTGATCTTGACGAAACGTTTCATGTCGCCAATGATCTCAGGATCGTTAAGCTGTTCGCCTAATGTTTCCCATTTGGTTTTAATATCTTCTAACTTATCAATGATTTCCATCTTTGGTAGGTTAATTTTTATTAATATTCAAAAGTGCCGAATTCGCTCTTGATAGTAAGTTGTTTCTTTTCTGAATCTTCAACGTGACCAACGATTTGAGCATCGATATTGAATTCTTTTGCTATTTGAATCATTTCATTAGCAGCATTTTCATTGGTATAGATTTCAAGACGGTGACCCATATTGAATACC
>JAFYUH010000159.1 GCA_017549605.1 Bacteroidales bacterium | reverse complement strand
TTCTGTTTGTTGTTGCTCCTGGATCGACGTCTAATAACTTAACGCCCTCAACCTTCTCAATCTCAGCTGTAACTTGATTGATGATGTTCATATCGCGACCTTCGCTGATATTAGGAACACATTCGATAATTTGTTTCATTTCTATTTATTTATATATAATTATTTATCTTCAAAACATAAAGAAAATCAGGGCAGAACCACTGCCCTATTTTTCGAGTGCAAATATAATAAATTAGAAGTTAGGAATTAGGAGTTAGGAATTATTTTTTTTGCTTAAAATTCCAAAATAAAAAAACTCAAAACCTCAAAAAAAATCTGAGATTCTGAGATTTTGAGATTTTGAGTTTCCGAAATTACTCCTAACACCTAACTAACGCACCTTTCCTTGCAAAATCACTTTCTCGACCTTATTCGCTCCATAATAATATGGCATGAATTCGAGACCGTTCATTGGTTGGGTGATTATCACATTCGCCAATTTTCCTTTGGTAATTGAACCGAGTTCGTGACTTACATCCATTGCGTATGCTGTATTTAATGTTGTTGCGTTGAATGCTTCTTCCGGAGTCATCTTATATCTGATGCAAGCTGCCGACATGATGAACTGCATATTACCAGATGGTGATGTTCCTGGATTGAAGTCTGATGCCATAGCTACTGGAAGTCCGGCGTTGATCATATCGCGTACTGGCGACAATGGAAGATTCAAGAAGAAGGCGCAGCCTGGCAATACCGTAGGCATTGTCTCAGAACCTTTGAGCGCTTCTATTTCCTCATCGCCCATTTGTTCAAGATGGTCAACGGAGATAGCACCGTATTTAACACCAACCTGCACACCGCCAGAAATCGCCATTTCGTTAGCGTGAATCTTAGGACGCATGCCGTATTTGATACCCGCCATCAATACTCTTTCTGTATCTTCAACGGTGAAGAATCCTTTATCGCAGAAAACATCGACGAAGTCAGCGAGATCTTCTGCTGCTACCAATGGCATCATCTCATTGATGACCAAGTCGACATATTCTTCCTGACGTCCTCTGTATTCCATTGGGATTCCGTGAGCGCCGAGGAAGTTGGCTTTTATTGTAAGTGGTGAATTTTCTTTCAACCTCTTGATAACGCGCAACATCTTAAGTTCGCTGTCTACCGTAAGTCCATAGCCGCTCTTGATTTCAACAGCGCCTGTTCCCATACGCATTATCTCGTTGAGGCGTTGCATCGCTGATTCGTAGAGTTCATCTTCAGTAGCGTTTGCTGTCGCCTTGGCAGAATTGAGGATTCCGCCTCCTCTCTTGGCGATCTCTTCATAACTCAAGCCTTTGATCTTGTCGACGAATTCCATCTCACGTGAGTTGGCGTAGACGATGTGAGTGTGAGAGTCGCAGAATGTTGGCATAACGATGCCTCCTTTAGCATCAATGACTTTTCTTTCTTTCTGAAGATATTGTTGGTATTCTGGAGAATCCATTTTGCCATAATCGGCTATCTTCTTACCTTTTATATATAAGAACGCATTTTCAATGCGGTTGACTTCTGACATAGCAGCGCCGGCTTTCATGAGACTGCCGTCTTCCACGATACCGACTAATTCTTTGATGTTTATTATTAACATAACGAGGTGTTTTTATTTTGACAAAGATAAAAAAAAGGCCAATGACAAATGGCCAATGACGAAAGTTTTTTTTGAACATAATTTTGGAGGTTGAACCAATAACTTTACCCCCAAAACCTTAGTCATTAGTCTTTTGTCATTAGTCATTTCTTTGGGCGTTCCGGCGAAGCCGTCGGGCTTTCCGCTATATCTTTGCTCGCTTAGTTTCTATCTCGCTCAAAAAAGCCGAAGTCCACAGTCCGAAGTCTGAAGTCCGAGTCTCGCAAAGGATGCCGCTCCAATCCCTAACGCATTGGGAGATGGGAATGGCGTTTTGATACATCGAACCGTTTCAGGGCAGAGCACCACCAATTCCCAATCAAAAAAAACTTGACGACTCGGCGACTCAGTGTCTTGGCGTCTTTTTAAAAAAAAAGGAGCGCCACGTTAAAGTAGCACTCCTTCTTATAGACTTATTGACTTATAGTCTTATAGTCTTATTTTTGGTAAATCTTTTGCCAGTTTTTATATTCTCTTTCTTGCCATGGACCGTTGTGGTAAACGTAAGAAGCGATCAAAGGAATAACTGTTGTACCTTCTGCGTAAACCATTTGTTGGAGTTGGTGGCTTACTTTACCCCATGAACCAGCTTCGAGTAATGTTGATGATGAGCAAGCACCGTCGCGAACGTCAGCAACTGTGATTTGGATAGCATATTTGTGCATTGGTGTTTCGTAGCCGAGGATTTCAGCGCAAACGACTGTATCTTGTGCGAAGTTTTTAGGAGCACCACCGCCGACCATGAACAAACCTGTTTCAGGAGCTTGCATCTTGATTTGTGTCAATTCAACGAAGTCTTTAACTGAGTCGATTGATAAGTATTTTTCACCTTTTTGCATTCTTTCCCATTGGTGTTTACCAATACCGAAACCAGCTGATGAGTCGCTGAATGCAGGAACGAAGATAGGCACGCCGCATTCGTAACATGTTTGGATCAAGCTGTCTTTCTTAACTGCATGACCTTCGTGTAACCATTTACCGATTTCATAGATGAATTCGCGTGATGAGTAAGGACGTGCTTCGAGCATGTTAGCGATTTCGAATGTAGTGTGGTCGCAAGCTTGAAGTTCTTCTTCATCGATATATGT
>JAFYUH010000158.1 GCA_017549605.1 Bacteroidales bacterium | reverse complement strand
CAACTGACAACTTAAAACTCATCGGATAGTCCCGCTGGGTGCGCTTGATATACAAGCTTTTGCTTTTTTCTTCCATAGATTTACTCGTTTTTGTGTAACGCTATTTCAGGACGGGACAGTCCGTAGACAAAAAAAGAGCCTCACGGCTCTTTTTTTTTATTACATCATACCTGGCATGCCACCCATTTGTGGGTTCATTGCTGGCATTGGGTTTTCTTCTTTATGGTTTGAGATAACACATTCTGTTGTGAGGAGCATGCTTGCGATAGAAGCAGCGTTTTCCAAAGCGACTCTTGAAACCTTAACTGGGTCGATGACACCTGTCTTCAAGAGGTTTTCGTAAGTCTCTGTGCGAGCGTTGAAACCAAAGTCGCCTTCGCCTTCTCTTACTTTGTTAACAACTACAGAACCTTCTAAACCTGCGTTAGCAACGATTTGACGTAATGGTTCTTCCAAAGCGCGTTTGATGATAGAGATACCTGTTGTTTGGTCGTCGTTTTCGCCTTTGAGGTTTTCTATTGAGCTGATAGCACGGATGAAACCAACGCCACCACCTGGAATGATACCTTCTTCAATAGCTGCTCTTGTTGCGTTCAAAGCGTCTTCAACGCGGTCTTTCTTTTCTTTCATTTCAACTTCGCTTGCTGCGCCAACGTAGATAACTGCTACGCCACCAGCGATCTTAGCCAAACGTTCTTGTAATTTTTCGCGATCGTAGTCTGATGTTGTTGCTGCGATTTGAGCTTTGATTTGATTTGCTCTAGCTTCGATGTTTTCTTTTGCGCCTTGACCGTTAACGATAGTTGTATTGTCTTTTGTAACAGTGATCTTGTCAGCTGTACCGAGTTCTGCCAATGTAGCGTCTTCTAAACGGTAGCCTTTTTCTTCTGTGATAACAGTACCGCCTGTCAAGATAGCGATGTCTTCTAACATTTCTTTTCTTCTGTCACCGAAGCCAGGAGCTTTAACAGCAACGACTTTCAAAGAACCACGTAAGCGGTTAACAACCAATGTTGCTAATGCTTCGCTGTCGATGTCTTCTGCGATGATTAAGAGAGGACGACCTGTTTGTAATGATTTTTCGAGGATTGGAAGCAAGTCTTTCATAACAGAGATTTTCTTGTCGTAAATCAAGATGAAAGGATTTTCGTAGACAGCTTCCATTTTTTCTGTGTTGGTTACAAAGTAAGGAGAGATGTAACCGCGGTCGAATTGCATACCTTCAACAACGTCGACGTGTGTTTCGATACCTTTAGCGTCTTCAACAGTGATAACGCCTTCTTTCTTAACTTTAGCCATTGCTTCAGCGATAAGAGTACCGATAGTGTTATCGTTGTTAGCTGAGATACTTGCTACTTGTTGGATTTTTTCGATGCTGTCGCCTACTTGTTGTGATTGAGCTTTCAATGATTCAACTACTGTAGCGACTGCTTTGTCGATACCTCTTTTGAGGTCCATTGGGTTAGCGCCTGCGATAACGTTTTTCAAACCAGCTGCTACGATAGCTTGTGCCAAAACTGTAGCTGTTGTTGTACCGTCACCAGCGAGGTCGTTAGTTTTAGAAGCAACTTCTTTAACTAATTGAGCGCCCATGTTTTCAACTGGATCTTGCAATTCGATTTCTTTTGCTACAGAAACGCCGTCCTTTGTGATGTGAGGAGCGCCGTATGATTTTTCGATGATAACGTTACGACCTTTAGGTCCGAGTGTAACTTTTACTGCATTTGATAAAGCGTCAACGCCTTTTTTTAAACCGTCGCGTGCGTCAAGGTTGAATAATATGTCTTTTGCCATTTTATATACTTATTAAAGATTGTTAAAAAATTAAATAAAAAATAATGAGAAATCAGATGATTGCGATAACATCGTTTTCTCTCATTATCATATAGTCTTTTCCTTCTAAATGGATTTCTGTGCCAGCGTATTTGCCATAAATAACTACGTCGCCAACTTTCAATGTCATAGGAGTGTCTTTTGTACCAGGACCAACTGCCACTACAACGCCTTTTTGTGGTTTTTCTTTTGCTGTGTCAGGAATGATGATTCCGCTTGCTGTCTTTTGTTCTGCGAGAGCTGGTTCGATAACGACTCTGTCTGCCAATGGTTTAATTGATAATTGTGCCATAATTGATTATTTATTTTTTGTTATTATTATTTTCCGCCCGTCTTTTGTCAAATTGTTTGCCAAAAACCAAGGTATAATCTTAAATAAAAAAAATGTCAGAAATAGTGACATTCTGACATTTTTTTATCTTATTTCAACTGTTTTTATTCAGCTTCTGTAGCAGCTGGCATTTGATAATCTGTAGGTGCTACTGTGTTTTCAATTTGTTGACGCATTTCTGTATCAACGTTTACGCCTGTTCCAACACCACTCTTAGGAATTGATAAACCTGAAACGAGACATAACACAACCAAAACGATTGCCAAAGTCCATGTAGCTTTTTCCAAGAAATCGGTAGTCTTACGAACACCTAAAATTTGATTT
>JAFYUH010000157.1 GCA_017549605.1 Bacteroidales bacterium | reverse complement strand
TGCTTTCGCTAACGCTTCAGTATTCGCATTAGGTATTATGCCATATATCACAGCTTCTATTATAGTTCAGCTGTTGGGTATGGCAATACCTTATTTCCAACGTTTACAAAAAGAAGGTGAAAGCGGTCGTCGTAAAATCAATCAGATTACACGCTACTTAACAGTTCTTATTGTTGCAGCTCAAGCTCCAGGTTACATCGCTAACTTGCGCGCTCAACTTCCAGCTGAAGCAATTTATCCATTCGTAGCAGGCGGCTCACCAACTTTGTTCTTCTGGATTTCATCAGTAATTATTCTTATAGCTGGCACATTATTCGTCATGTGGCTCGGTGAACGTATCACTGATAAAGGTATTGGTAATGGTATCTCTTTGATCATTATGATCGGTATCATCGCTCGTTTGCCTTTCGCTTTGTTCGCTGAAGTAGCATCTCGTTTTACTCAAGGCTCAGGTGGTCCAATCTTCTTCTTGATTGAGATCGTTGTTCTCGTCCTTGTTATCATCATGACAATATTGTTAGTTCAAGGTACACGTAAAATACCAGTACAATATGCTAAACGTGTTGTTGGCAACAAACAATACGGTGGAGTACGTCAATATATTCCATTAAAAGTTAATGCAGCTGGTGTTATGCCAATCATTTTTGCACAAGCAATCATGTTCGTACCTATTACTATTGCTGGTTTTACCCAAAGTGAATCAATGTCAGGTTTCATGTCTGCATTTACAAACATGAACGGATTCTGGTATAATGCAGTATTCTTCTTCTTAATCGTTGTTTTCACATACTTCTACACAGCTGTTACAATCAACCCAGCTCAAATGGCAGAAGATATTAAGAAAAATGGTGGTTTTATCCCAGGTGTTAAACCAGGTAAGAAGACTCAAGAATTCTTTGATGATGTTATCTCAAGAATTACTTTCCCAGGATCTTTATTCTTAGGTGTAGTAGCAATCATGCCTGCAATAGTTTCAATTCTCGGCGTTAATCAACAGTTCTCACAATTCTACGGCGGAACATCATTGTTGATTCTCGTTGGTGTTGTATTAGATACATTACAACAAATAGAGAGCCACCTCTTAATGCGTCACTATGACGGTTTAACAAAATCAGGTCGTATTAAAGGTCGCTCAGGAAGAATATAAGATTTCTAACAATGATTCATTATAGAACTGATAGTGAAATAGAATTGCTTAGAAAAGCTGCTTTGCTTGTAGGTAAAACTTTAGGCGAGGTAGGAAAGCATATACGTCCGGGTATCCGTACTATAGAACTTGATAAAATCGCTGAGGAATTTATCAGAGATCATGGTGCAATACCTGCCTTCAAGGGCTATGAAGGATTTCCCGGAAGTCTATGCATCTCCGTCAATGATGCAGTTGTCCATGGTATACCAGGAAACTATGAACTTCGTGATGGAGATATTGTTTCCATAGATTGTGGAACAATATTAGACGGCTATGTCGGCGATTCTGCATATACTTTTACAGTAGGTGAAGTATCTGAAGAGATTAAGTTGTTCCTTCAAAGATCAAAAGAGTCTTTATATAAAGGTATCGAACAAGCTGTTTCTGGAAATAGAATAGGTGATATAGGTTATGCTATTCAAAGTTATGTTGAACAATTTGGTTATGGTGTAGTTCGTGAATTGGTCGGACATGGTGTCGGTCGCAAGTTGCATGAAGATCCTCAAGTTCCAAATTACGGCAGACGTGGTACTGGAACAAAGTTGTCTGAAGGCATTGTCATTGCGATTGAACCAATGATCACTTTTGGTAAAAAGGACATCATTCAAGAAAGAGACGGATGGACTATAAAGACAAAAGATAGAAAACCGGCAGCACACTTCGAACATGACGTAGCAGTTCGTAACGGAAAAGCAGAGATATTATCAAGTTTTGAATGGATTGAAGGAAATCAATAATTAAAAGAATATTATATGGCAAAACAATTGTCGATAGAACAAGACGGAACAGTAGTTGAATCATTGGGTAATGCAATGTTCAGAGTAGAATTAGAAAATGGTCTACAAATTATAGCACATATTTCAGGAAAGATGCGTATGCATTACATAAAAATTCTACCTGGAGACAGAGTAAGACTCGAAATGTCCCCTTATGATCTGACAAAAGGACGTATAACATTCAGATATAAATAATTTTTTTTTCTTAAAAAAAAATCTTATCTTTGCACC
>JAFYUH010000156.1 GCA_017549605.1 Bacteroidales bacterium | reverse complement strand
ATCGATTAATTGAGAGAGGAGGTCTAGAACGTTGAGTAGACTTAAAGAACAGTACAACAATGAGATCGTAGCTGCTATGATCAAAAAATTCGGATACAAAAACATTATGGAAGTTCCGAAGCTTGACAAAGTTGTTATCAACATGGGTGTTGGCGAAGCAAAAGACAACGCAAAAGTACTTGAAACAGCAGTTAAGGATATGGAAACTATCGCTGGCCAGAAGGCTGTATTAACAAGAGCGAAAAACTCTGTAGCGAACTTCAAAATCCGTGAAGGTATGGCTATCGGATGTAAAGTTACTTTAAGAGGCGAAAAAATGTATGAATTCGTAGATCGTCTCGTAAACCTCGCTCTGCCACGTGTACGTGACTTTAGAGGTGTTAATCCTAACGCATTTGACGGAAGAGGTAACTATGCTCTTGGTATCAAGGAACAGTTAATTTTCCCTGAAATCGAATACGATAAAGTTGATAAAGTAAGAGGTATGGACATCATCTTCGTTACAACAGCTAAGACTGATGAAGAAGCTCGTGAATTATTAACATTATTCAATATGCCATTTCAGAAATAAGAGTTAGGAGGAGAAATTCATGGCTAAGACAGCAATGAAACTGAAACAGCAGCGTAAACAGAAATTCTCCACAAGAGAATACAATCGTTGCAGAATCTGTGGACGTCCACATGCTTATTTAAGAAAATATGGTATCTGCCGTATTTGCTTCCGTGAACTGGCATATAAAGGACAGATCCCAGGCGTTAAAAAAGCAAGTTGGTAAGAATATACTACAGTAAAGGAGGCATTTTAAGATGATGACAAATGATCCAATCGCAGATATGCTTACAAGAATCCGTAACGCAAACACTGCTAAACATGATACAGTAGATGTTCCTGCTTCTAAGATCAAATTAGCTATCGCTGATATTCTCGTAGAAGAAGGATACATTGCAAAATATGACATCGTAGAAGACGGAAACTTCAAAACAATCCGCATCACATTAAAATACGGTGCAGACAAAAATGAAAAAATCATTTCCGGTCTTAAGAGAATCTCTAAACCAGGTCTTCGTGTATACGCAAGCAAAGAAAACCTTCCAAAGGTTTTAGGTGGTTTAGGAATCGCTATCATCTCTACAAACAAAGGTATTGTAACTGATAAAGTAGCTAGACAGTTAAACGTAGGCGGCGAAGTTCTTGCATTTATTTGGTAAGAAAACCCCGCTGATTGGCAGCTTGCAGGGAGGGGATGTTCTGCAAGCAAGTTACTGAAAACAGAAGGGCGAGGACCCTTCCGAGAATTTAAGTAAGGAGGAAATAGGTATGTCACGTATCGGAAGACTGCCAGTAGCAATTCCAGCAGGTGTAACTGTGGAAGTTGCAGAAGGAAATAAAGTGACTGTAAAAGGTCCAAAAGGAACTCTCGTAAGAGATTTAGCTCCAGAAATGGAAATCAAAGTTGAAGCAGGTCAGGTTGTTGTAACAAGACCTAACGACTTAAAGAGAATGAAATCATTACACGGTTTAACAAGAACACTCATCTCTAACATGGTTGTTGGAACAAGCGAAGGATACGCAAAAGTTCTTGAAGTAAACGGTGTTGGTTACAAAGCAGCAAAAGCT
>JAFYUH010000155.1 GCA_017549605.1 Bacteroidales bacterium | reverse complement strand
TGAAAACGGAGATTTGATCGTTAACTTCATCACAACAAACGACATCACTGGCGGTAACTCAGGTAGTCCTGTCATCAACGGCAATGGCGAACTCATCGGTCTTGCTTTCGACGGCAACTGGGAAGCTATGAGCGGCGACCTCTCATTCGAACAAAAGGTACAACGTACAATCTGTATGGATGCTCGTTACCTCTTATGGTGCATCGAGAAAGTCGGTAAAGCTCAAAATATCATTGATGAGTTGACTATTATAGAATAAACTAAGGCTATTGGCCATTGGCTTTTGGCTATTGAATCGAGGTAGAGACGTATCATAATTCGCAGAATTTGATGCGTCTCTATCTTTACATAACATTTAGCATGAAAAACAAAAAAGCGTCTCCGATTCGGACTACCCTTCATCGGCGGTGAAATACTATTCACCGCCGATTTTGTTGATATACATTGCATTAGGTTGTTGCGTTGTGAAACGATTTTTTGTGCAAAAATGGTTTAAGCGTTGATTTTGCCCTTTTGTGTGTAGTCTTCTATGTAGTATAAATTAAGTATAATTAAGGAAAAAATCACTTTTTGTGATACATCGTATCAAAAAAAGTATTACCTTTACACATTAAAATTGAGTGACTGGGATATGAATAACTTTTTGGCGACATACCGCAATGCTGTGAACTGCACCTCTTGTGCAGTTGTTGCATCGTGTGCCACAAATACCCCCCCATTACTCAATATTTTAATAGTCAAATAGTTAGAGAATATACACCATCTTATAGTTGGCGTTATGGCTTATCGTGAGCCGTAACGCCCTTTTTGTGCTTACATATCAATAAACATAACAATTAAAAACAGAGTAATTATGAAGACATTTAGAATGATTGGTTTGGTCTTGATGACCGTAGTGCTTGCTTTCGGAATTAGCAGCTGCAACCCAGATGACGAAGACCCTTATAAAGATTATGCGGAACTTATCGTTGGTAAGTGGTTTAACTTTGCTCCGGAAACAAGTATGTTCTTAAGCTTAAATCCTGATAAAACTATGTATGCTGTAGGGTATGATAAAGCTCTTGGATGGATGGATTTTTCTAGTACATATCGTATAGAAGGTAATGCGCTGATTCACGTCTCTCCGAATGATGGTAATCCTATTGAAGTATCAGAAGCTATAGAAGTTACGACTGATAAGCTTATATATAAAGCTACTCCTGAAATTGAAGAACGTGTCAACTACCGTGTTAAAGAATCCTTTGATATTAAAGGTAACTATTCATACCTTAATTCAGCAGCAAGAGTCGTTCCAGCCGAAGGAAAGACCGCTCTTCAACTTCCAGAAGGTGTAACTTTCAACGGTCAGAACTCTATTTCCATCGATGCTATGCATGGTGAGCGCATTATCAATGCTATGAAGCAGTTCTTCGCTGATGCAACCTTTGCCGATGGTGGCAAGCTCAACCATAAGATGGATGGCGAGACCAAAGAGAAGAGCTATACCCACAATGGAAACAGCCTCACATTCGACCTTTACGAAGGTGGTTCATACAAGGTGAACGCAACAACCTTCCCCGATGAGGATGGCGACCGCCTTTTCATCATCATCCCGAAACAGGCTGCTTGGTTGGGTGGTATGGTTGACCTCGTAGAGAAGGAAAACGAAGGCTTGACACTCAATGCCGCACAGATTGCCGCATTGGAGAAGGAGTTTATGGAGACCTTCGAGACTTTCACTGTCATCTTGAGTTTGAGCAAGAAGTAAACATAATATCTATACACAAAAATTGGTGCGTGTAGGGATGAAGTGACCCCAAAAGTTTGGACAAAAAACTTTTGGGGTCACTTCAAATTTGATGCGTCTCTATCTTTACATAACATTTAGCATGAAAAACAAAAATCGTCCCTGACATTTCAGAGACGATTTTTTATTTTTAAAAGTCAATGGACAAAGTCTGTTGTCTGTTGACTGTAGTCTGTTGTCCAATCATGCATTTTCCATAAGGAATCTTTCAACTTCCATACCAGCTGTTGCGCCTGAACCAGCAGCGATGATAGCTTGACGGAACAATCTGTCTTGGCAGTCGCCAGCAGCGAAGATACCAGGAACGCTTGTAGCTGTTGATTTAGGTTTTGTGATGATGTAACCAGCTTCGTCCATTTCGAGTTTATCTCTGAAGATAGCTGTGTTAGGTGTGTTACCGATTGCTTCGAAGAAACCATCGATGTTGAGAGTACGTTCTTCGTTTGTTACGCTATTGACGACAACTGCACCTTGTAATGTTGCCATGAAACCTTCTGACTCGCCGAATAATTCTTTTGTTTGAGTATTCCAAAGAACTTCGATGTTAGGAGTGTTGAGAACTCTGTGTTGCATTGCTTTAGAAGCGCGGAGAACGTCACGACGAACGATCAAATAAACTTTGTTGCAGAGGTGTGAGAGGTATGTTGCGTCTTCGCAAGCTGTGTCACCGCCGCCAACAACAGCAACGTCTTTGCCTTTGAAGAAGAAACCGTCGCATGTAGCGCAAGCTGAAACGCCGCCGCCTTTGAATTGATCTTCACCTTTAACGCCTAACCAGCGAGCTGAAGCGCCTGTAGCAACAACGATAGTGTCAGCTAACAATTCATCACCCATGTCTGATTTTACTCTGAAAGGACGTGATGTTGTGTCGACTTCAATGATAGAGCCCATGCGGAATTCAACGCCGAAACGTTCAGCTTGTTGACGGATGTCTTGCATCATTTGACCGCCGTGTACGCCTTGTGGGTAACCAGGGAAGTTTTCGATTTCTGTTGTCTGCATCAATTGACCGCCTGTGATAGGACCTTCGTAGATGACAGTTTTGAGGTCAGCGCGACATGTATAAATTGCTGTTGTGTATCCTGCAGG
>JAFYUH010000154.1 GCA_017549605.1 Bacteroidales bacterium | reverse complement strand
TCTTCCATGAGGCATAAGAGAAAGCCGGTCATTCTGCTGGAGAAGAATGAGAGTCTCAAGGGACTTAAGTTTATTGAACCTCTCTATAAGGCCGTTATTGCCAAGACCCCTGTGAAGATCATATACAAGTCATTCAAGGCACTTGACATGCAGAAGTTCATCTTCTCGCCGTTCTTCCTGAAGGAATTCAGGAACAGATGGTTTGTATACGGATGGAAGAAAGGAGATGGCATGCTCTATAATCTCGCCTTGGACCGTATTCATGAAATGGGAGCGGCTCCAGGGGAGACTTATGTGGAGAACACGATAGTCGATCAGGAGACCTTTTTTGATAATGTTATCGGTGTTACGAAGGAAATCAACTCAAAGGCTTCAAAGGTTCGTTTCTGGGCTGCGAGCAGACAGGTGCCTTATATTGAGACAAAGCCGCTGCATAAGAGTCAATTCGTCGTGCAGCGAAATGAGGACGGATCTGCCATTTTTCAGATAGAAGTGGTAGTCAACTACGAGCTTCAGAAGGACCTCCTGGGATTCGGAGAGACCATAAAAGTGTTGTCTCCAAAGTCTTTGGTGAGGACGATGTCCGAAAGATTGGGTCAGGCAGCCCAGAATTATAGATAATGTGTATCAAAATGGCACATTGTTGCCATAATTTTGCAGCAGAATCCCTGCTTCACTTTTTTATTCCTGATGCTTCTTGAGGAAGTCTACTACCTTCTGAAGTCTGTCTGCATTGTTGGGGTTGATGATGACCTCATCGAAGTCTCCGTAGATGCATCTAGTTCCGAAGACATACTTGATTGCTGTCCAGATTCTCTTGAAGACGTTATGCTCCCTATTGAGGTGCACGGAGACAAAGGCGCATGCTCCTTCTGTAGTCTCTTTGTCTGCAGAGATGATGAACTGGTGACTTGGGTCGCCGCACTGGCAGATGAAAAGCTCTTCTATTTCAAATCCTCTCATAGTTTATTGTTTATCTTGTTTCTCATATTGATCCAGCCTCTGCTTGAGCTGCTCTATCTGATTGAGGCAGCAGCAGTACTTCGCGCAGAGTTCGCTGTATTTCTTTCTTAGATCTCCGTTCTTCTTCTGTGACTCGATGAAGCGGTTCCAGATGTCAGCTATAACCTTCTGTCGTCTTGTCTCCTCCGCAATCCTGATGTGGTCCTTACGAGTAAGCGTCACAGGCTCTGTAAGACTCTTCAGCTTAGCCTCAAGTTCTTCGATGTAGGACTCCTGCTCGCCGATCTGCTGCAGAGCAAGGCTGTGCAGCGCTTCAAGCGGGACCTTCATCAGGTCCGTATCCGGATTGCCTAGATGCTTGCAGGACTTCATCCTCATATGCAGAAGAACTCGTCCCTTCTCGATACTATCCTTACTCATCTTCCTTCTGCTTTGCCATGAATTCCTGAATGTATGCAAGCGCCTTCTCGTGCTTGGCTACATGCTGCCAGTGTCCGCCGGCCCTTCCTCTCTTGAGGTTGTGATTGAGGTCGTTGACCTTGACGGCCAGGGCGACCTTGTTGCCGGACTCGCATATGTTCCTGATGTAGTCCATGTACGGAGTATCCTTGGAGTGGGTAAGAAGACGCAAGGTGTCCACTATCCTGACTGGGAAGCCCTCGTTCAGAAGGTCTTCAAAACTCCAGTGTGTGTCTTCCACAAGGTCATGAAGCATGCCTACCAGGATTTCGTCTTTGTTCTTGCCGGCCTCAGCGACGGCGGTCATATGCAGCAGCTGAGGGTTTCCGTCCAGGTCGAGGTCCCCGTTGAACTCCTTAGCCACGATATCTATGGCTCTCTCGATACCGCTTTCGAACTCCTTCTGAATATCCTCAAGAGGGGTGGTATGAAAATATTTCTCCAACTTCTCCATGACTTCGAAAAGGGTAAGCACTCCCAGCTTCTCCTTGAAGCACCTTAGAGGAAGGTCAACAACTGGATCAAAGTACATCTCTGAGATCTGTACTCTCGAGTCGCGGCTGTTGCCGCTGAAACGCGCCCAGTGAGCCTGCTCGACTCCAAACTTCAGCCATATCTCTGAGTCTTCGTCAGCTGGGTAAGCGTAGACGACAGCCTTCCTGCATGGCTTGCCTGCCATGATGATCTCCGCGAGCTCGAGGTTCTTATGAAACTGGAAAAGTATTGCGACATCAATATCGCGCATCTCCTTCATGTACTTGGGATATTCCGGATCAAAGTCAGGAACCTCTGTGAAGCAGTGTTCCCTGATGAAGGCTTCTCCGTCTTCCACACCCCACAGATGTGTCTTATAGACTGGCTTCTCGCTATGCTTGTCCTGATAGAATTCTGCTATAAACTGATATTTCATGCTCATTTGTCTTGATAATCTATTGTATGATACTCATGCCGAGGATTATTGTTACAGTAAATAGTAAGGAATCGTGTTTATATTTTCATCCATGGTGCAAAATTAACCATGGGTTGTGCTTATCTATGGCACACCTATTAAATGAAGTTCTTTTTCAAGAATCATCTCTTGAAAAATTCTTAAATTTGGACAATGAAGATTGAGGAAGCCATAGTCTATTGCCTTGCCACCTCAAACCGTGGAATGCGCACAGAACAGATTGCTGACATGATAAACCGTCAGCGTCTACATCTGCGCAAGGACGGTCAGCCTGTGACTTCCAAGCAGGTGTATGCAGTCATTTGCCAGCACCGTTCAGTTTTCTGCTATGCAGAGGGCCGTATAATGTTGATGATTTAGTCCATGGATACAATCCTTTCATACCTCCGTAATCTGGAGGCAAATAACAACAAGTCCTGGTTCGATGCTCATAAGAGTGAGTATCTTCAGGCTCGTTCCCATTTCAATGCTATCGTTGAGAAGCTCATAGAAGGAATACTGGCGTTTGATCCGTCCGTGAAGGGTGTGGGAATCAAGGAGAGCACGTATCGCATCCATAAGGATATGCGTTTCTCAAAGGACGGTTTGCCTTACAAGACTCATTTCGGTGCATTCATCTGCAGGGGAGGAAAGAAGTCAGGATTCAGCGGATACTATTTTCACATAGGAACCGGCAATGGTGAAGACTACCCGTGCAGGAGCTTTTTAGCGGTGGGTAATTATTATATGGAACCGAAGGTGTTGAAGATTGTAAGAGAGGATATCGAACTCGGAGGAGGGGACTTTGACAGGATAATCAAGGGTCTTCATCCTTCGCTGTCACTTGACCAGGATCAGAAGCTCAAGCGTGCTCCGCTTGGATTCAATGCGGATGGACCGTATATCGAATACGTGAAGCTGAAGAACTTCTGTCTTTCGGGAGCATTTGACGATGCAAACCTGAATATAGAAGAGGTTCTGAAAGTTTTCAAGAGTGCTAAGCCGTTCCTGTATTATATAAACAGAGCTATAGAATACAGCAGAGAAGAAGATATATTATGAAGATAGCAGTACCAACTAGAGATGGACGCGTGGATGATCACTTCGGTCACTGCGCTTATTATACAATCTTTGATATCATTGATGGCAAGGTGACAAATGTCAGTAAGATGGCTTCTCCTGAAGGGTGCGGCTGCAAGAGCGGCATAGCCCCTGTGCTCCGCCAGATGGGCGTGGTGGTCATGCTTGCCGGTAATATGGGCCAGGGTGCCAAGAATGTCCTTGAAGCCCAGAGAATCGAGGTGATACGTGGCTGCAGCGGTGATGTGACTGAACTTGTTGCAGCATACCTTGCAGGAAACATAAGGGATAATGGTGAGTCTTGCGACCACCATGACTGTCATTAATACGAAAGATGGAGAAAACTGAACCGATCACCAAGGTGTTGCAGAGCTTAAGAAGACAGGTGAGATCGTTTCACCGGTAAGATGTAAGTGGACTCCTGCAGAGTAAAAGCAAAAGTATTTTATAGGGGCCGCCAATTTGGCGGCCCCTTTCTTTTTAGAATCTTTTTAGTTATTTCTTAATAAGGAGATAATATACAATTGAGGTGTTATCTTTACTTTCTATCTCGCTATATTCGTTGATATACTGGAGGTCTCCATATACATGACAGGATTGCCATCCTCCAACGATGCCATGGTCGGGGCGGAGCTCCACATATCTATCCTCGCCCAGCGGTTGGAAACGCAACCACCTGAAATGGTCTGGGATAATTGTAGAGAAATTAGGCGTTATATCTAAATATTCTTCAAATACCTCCTTGATATAATCATCCGCGGTATCTGAGTCTGGGAATGACCAAGATAGCCATGTATACCGATTCCATCTGTCGTTAGAACAGTTCCTCTTTGGGCCTTGAATCTGAAGTGATACTTCATTGATTTCAAAGTCGTATGTCTCTTTTATCTCTTTAATGATATTAACGAGAATAAGAGCTGCGAGTGCGCTATTTACATAAGAGTCGCTGAAAGTAACGTTCACATTCTTCCCGGAAAGTATTCTCCGAATATCTTGCTCGTCATTTCCCTGAAGAAGCGAATCTTTAATGTGGGCATAGATTTCGTTAAGCCTTACGTCCCCGGTATTTTGGATTGTAGTTGAACGTGTTATTTCGTCAGGCTGCGTCAAGGCTATCGCATCATTAACCGATGGGAATGAACTGTCGATAAATGATGGGATATTATTGTCCTCAAACAGATGAGTGCATTTATCACCCCAGAACTCATTAAATTCAAGGACACCTTCTGTTTCGGTGAAATAATGTTCTCTGTTGTTGATGATCAACGCGGAATGAACTGATGGCGAGGCTTCTATACTTTCAATTGCCTTTACAGTGCAGTTTGGAAACTTAGAAGGGAAATCAATGAATGGTATGATGTCACTAAGTTTGGCACCTTTATGTACATTAGGAACGTTGGCTACCAGGATTGTGACGTTTTTACCTCGATTGATACACTCGTGAATGATCCTTCCCATTGAACCATCTTTGCTCGCCCAATCCAACGCATTCATATTATTCGCATCTACGCAGAAAGTGAAATCATGCTTTGATGCTCTTGAATATAAATTTGTAGCAAGAAGTTTTAACGGCATAGGCACAGCCAGTGCACCAGATGCTGACGTGCTTGTTGACATGGTCTGTCCGGCGAACCAAGCAAGAAGTTTATGTTTGGACAGATTCTTTTCATATCGCTGAGAATTTCTGTCTACAAGACATCTGACACAAGCCCCGTTGACCTGATTTTCACAATGACAAGTGAATGAATGCAAGAGCTTTTCAGCACGGTCGAATGTTTTGTTAAGAATGCTCATATCAAGCAGTTCTGTCGAATAACCGCATCCTCCCTTTGATGTGTCATAGATATAAATAGAAGAATAATTCCTCTCCTGTCTTACATCAAAATCCACTTCATCATTTGATACTCCAATCGTTTGCACAAGTGCTCTGCATAAGATGACACCAAGGGAGTACAGTAAATCAACATCGTTTACGTACTCAGTTCGTGAGGCATCCTTATAGAACCTTAGTGATACAAATGAAGTTGGGAATTTACCCGATAGTAGGATGTCATTGTATGGGTGATTGACAGGGCATGCAACATTATGTTGTGTAATATCCTTATGTGCCCAGTTAGTTGTTGTTCTTCGGACTCTTGTCACCTCCATTTTACCGCAATCCAGGCATAGACTGAATCCTGAACCTGCGCCTACGTTGTAGAATACAATGTCCCCCTGGGCATCATCACATCCAACGATATCACACTGAGGGCCAGTTATAGAGTTGCCCCAGTCTACATTCGTAAGTATGGTTTGTATCTGATAGAATGTCTTGGCGGTATGTTCTTGTCTGTTTATTCCTCTGTTTACGTCGGTTCTGAATCTTATAGGCTCAATGGCCATAGAGAACTGTTGACGCTGATTTGGCCTGAGGAGGTTGCGATAAAGAGATCCGCATGTACAGGTCGTCAATGTTGAGTCATCTGTATATTCATAACGTCCACATGTCGGGCAATGATAAAAATATTTCCATGGCTGTCGTTGTCCGTAGCTGTTGTTCCAATCAATGCCGGCAGAAATATAGTTGCGCTCATTGATAACTACCATCTGACCTGGAGCATATTCAGAAAGAGCCACTTTTATTTCTCGAGATGTCACGGTTCTGTTCTTGATGTCATCAATGCGTTTCTCCAGTTCTATAATCTGATGCCTGAGCGTATTAATCTGGGCTTGAAGAGTCGCATTCTTGAGATCCCTGCGTTTGGTCTCCAATTCTTGAATGGTATTATTCAGAATGGTGTAGTTGTATGCATCGATGTGATTGAACTCAACAACACCGGTTGGCATATCAGCATTTGGAAGGAATTGTTTTTCTGCTAGATATCCCTTTAACTCCTGACTGCTGAGTGTGGTTTCCTGTATGGACAGAGCATCGATTCTTGCCTGATTACCTTGAGCATTATTGATCTCTTGTTCAATATTATCGATAACTTCCTGATAATCCAATGCTATCGCATCAATAGCCATTATTGCAGATGTAATTGCATTGGATAAACTGTTACTGCTGCCGAATATTTTTGTGAACTTTCCATTAATGACAACATCATTTCTCCTGGCGTCAATCCAATCCTTGAATTCGCAATAGAATCCATTCTTGTATAACCACTCATGAACGGTATTGAATGCTACATCATTTGTGGTTACATATTCACGTATCAAGAATGAATTCATGTGCCTTTGTATGATAATGGCGCTTTCAACCGGTTTTATTGCAGGATTCCGGCTGATAAGATTCCTCATAGGATTGCGGAAAGCCTGAAGACCGATGGAAGTGTGTGGACATAATGAAATCGCAACGGCTTTGCTCTGGCCGCGTCTTCCCGCTCTACCGGCTCTCTGAAGATAATTTGCACTGGTTGGTGGTACGCTTGTCATCAGGACAGTATCAATATCACCGATGTCAACTCCCATTTCCATGGTTGTTGAGCACTGAAGGAGGTTTAATCTATGAGGAGTACTCTTGAACTGATCCGTATAATAATCCAGGATACCTCTGTCCTGCTGACCTGAATGTTCGGCAGTAAGATATCCTTCCTTGGAAGGTTGATATGCATATTTATGTCTATCGTTCCATATACCCTTAGAAATCAATTCGTTCTTTTTATCAGTAAACTCCTGACTCCTATAGATAGGCATAGAAACCATTGCGTCAGGTGCTAACTTGAAACGACTGAAGTTTTCCGCACAAACAGCTCCTTTTATGGCAGGGGAGTACCCCCTGAAAGTAGTATCAAGCAGGTAATAAGTAAAAGGACACACGTATAAAGTTTCCGCGGCCTTAATAATACATTTGTCAGAGTCTATTGAGAAGTCGATATAATACCAGCCATCATATGTGTGATTGCCCTGGTCATCAACTTCTTCATAGTAAGCGTCGTTTGAATCAACCTTGCTAAGAGTATTTCTTGAAAGGTAATCCCACGCATCCTTCATCAAGTCGTCGATCTTTTGCTTGTTTGCAGCAAGGCTGGCAATATCATTTATGCCAAGTGCGGCACACAGCAGAAGAATCAACCTGTTCTGGGTAATCTTTGGCTGTGAGTTTTCAACCTGCACCTTAGGCCAATCAGCAGGATTGTATGGTGTAGATCTATTAGCCTCTCTTATATACTGTATTTCATTAGGGTAGTAGCACTGAATATGATTGCTTATCCTAAGGTGATAGTCGATACAGATTTTGAGGAATGCCTGGAACTCATCTACAGTAAAACCTGCGTTATCCCAGTTATTGCTTAACCGGGCGTTGTCTATGGAAGGATAAGAAAGAGTAATGAAACCAAGATTTTCGTGGTTGGCAAGGTGCATTGGCCTGCGGCCAACGTTGCTGCGGAGGAGAGCATTTTTATATGCTTCCTCATCTTTATGGTGTACTCCGCTTGCAGGATGTCTACTCGCATCGAAGTCAATATGATCAAAAATGCTTTGACTGAAAATGCAGTCAGCAAATTCTCTGAGACTAAAAGTAGGTAGTTGATTACCCAGGTTTAGTGCTGCAACAGTCTGCTTGAAAAGTGCTACAGGAAGTCTGGCTTTTTTGAGCTGCCTTATCTGTGGATGGTTCTCTGGGTCACTAAGTTCATCGACAATTCGACATCTTGAATAACTCCTTTCGGAATCAATGTTAAAGCGCTTGGCATTGATGGCAGTACCTTGTCTGCTATCTGTAAATGCGATGTATTTACCCCAATAATTATTATTGTCGCGTCCTTCCTGAAGAAGCGCAGGTGCAATAACGCCATTTACCCAATTTGAAGATAATCGGAAGTTCCGGAAGTTTGTACCTTCCTCACCGCTTCCGCTCACGCAGTTAGGGCAATAAAGTTTATTGTCGTTCGCGAGTCTGTACCAGCACGAGCCATTCTGCTCTTTTGCCATCAGGCTGGAACCATCCCATGTTATAGATATATTAGACTCGTCATAATTTGGATGCGGTTTTGTATAGATGCGACCATTGCCGAAGAATGCAAGATAAAGTTTCTGCCATGTGTCATCAGTAAACATTCCGCCGTCAGTATTATCGTCATCATTACCGTCTTCTTCTTCATCGATGTTGATGTTTTCAATCTGAACGTAGGTAGGACGGATTTCGTGCTGGTCATTTTCTTCGCAGACCAGCATAAATTCTTTACAGTCGCCGCATTGAACTATTTCCAATAGTGGAGCCCCGCAATGAGGACATCTAGAGGTGCCTTTCTCGGTAGTTAAGTAACCGAAGCCGGTACCGTCTCCTAGATTGTGAGCACTACAATGCTCGTTTACACAAGTATATAGGCCATTTATGGTTCTCATAAAGAAATGACCTTTTGTCATCATGAGGTAATCGTTGCCGATCTTGATATTGCAAAGTTTATCTAGAAGATCAAGGCAATCCTCCTTGCTGTATGGCAGATGGGTGAGGGTTGACCATATAGATGACAGACTGAGAGGCATGGTGTTAATGTCCTCCCTTAATCTTAATACATTCGTAGGGGAAATGTTGCTCAATCCAGCGTCATTGAGTGCGATCTGAACATCCGCTATCTGCATTGTTGGCACAATACGATTTCCGTCTACATGGATGAGCTTCTGCTTACAACCAGCTGGAATCTCTCCTGTTATGGTTCCTATGAAATCTAATAGTTCCTGAGGTTTGTTTGGATCACCAATAGTCGCACTAGTACACACAAACTGCACTTCGCTTCTGTCTACATCAAATGCTGAAAGAACTCGCTTGATGAGATACGCAAGTTCTATAGCTGCAGAGCCGGTATATGTATGAGCCTCATCTATTACAATCCATTTAAGCTTGCCTTTAGAACGTTCGAATATTGACTTATCGCTATTGCGAACAAGCATATACTCCAACATACTCGGATTTGTCAGGAGTATTTGTGGGCATGACGGGGTACCATTTGCCTGCAATGTTCTAACAGCTGTTCTTGTCCTTACTTCTGAATTTGGATAATTCTGATTTACAGGTCCAACAGCTGTCGTATCTTTTAGTGATCGGTTATAAACGGCAAACTTCAGTCCCAGCTCCTGGCAATCTACTCCCAATCTGTCCTTCTGGTCTTGCATAAGGGCATTAAGAGGATAAAGGAATATGGCCTCTACAGGATCATTTCCATTGTAGTTATTCCGTCTAGAATAAATATCACTAAGTATAGGGAGCATAAAACATTCGGTTTTACCCGAACCTGTTCCACTTGTAACAACAATGCTATTACCATCCTTAAGTTCCTTCCAGCTTTTAGCCTGATGTTCGAATGGGGTATATACATATCCGTTTCGTAAAGCCTTTCCCTCCTGCAACTGAATGACTTCCGGTGCGATATAACTGCGCCAGTTCGGATCCGTAGTGTTTTCCCATGGGAACATTGATTGAAAGACGGGCTCAGCGAACAGGGGTTCACGTCTGATCAGATCTTTCATTGCTGCGCGCATCCTATGATTCGCTGGGGACCAAAGAGAAAGTAGTGCGAGTTCTATGTTCTCCTTGGTTTCGTTATATAAGCTCTTAAAATTCATATCTCTTATTATTGTAAGTTAGACCCGCTATTATACTTTTGCGTATTTCGCGTTTGATATTTTCATCACCATAGATATCTCCGAAGTTTAGCATCTCCTGGAATATATTTGACAATTTATGTCTTTCCTGAATCCATAGCTCATTCGGACTTAAGTTCCTCCAGTTGCTGATAGTGTGCCTGATGCCGGAGAATTGATCTCTCGCCTCCTGTGTAATCAGTCCATCACCATTAGTGTTAAGGTCTGGAAACTCCAGATTCTGATGAGGCATACCCTCCTGCTTTATTGTGTTTAGCCATTCTTCGAATTCAGATAGAAGTAATACTGCACTTCTTTTTTCAGGATTTGTCAATAGCTCCTGCTTCTTTTCCGAGTTATCGGGCAGGGATAGTACCCAAGTGTAATAATACTTAAGGAACCTGTCCTCGTCTCTTTCGAGGAAGAGTTTAGCATAATCTATTATAGACTCGTTAGAACTCCATGCCCATAGGAATGACATCTGTTCGCTAAATTCAATGAGGGAAGCCTTTAGCGTGTCAAAGGACTCATTTCTGTTTAGTGCATCAAGCCAAAGGTGCAATGCAAATTTCTTGATGAGCATATTGTCATCAGCAATAGCTACGAGCTCAAGAATCGAAGTGCCAGGAATACGTCCCAATGGTAATCGTTTGTACCAATTAATCGCTCGATCCCAAAGGCAGTCAGATATAGAGGCTGCGAGGAACTCCTGCTTCAGCGATTCGATTTTACTTGCTCTGAAGTCGTCTCGAGTCCCCTTGTCAAGGACCTCTTTAGTGTCAATCGCGAAAGGAAGGACATAGCCACGTAGCCTTCCATAGATCAACCACCTTGTATGTTCGCTATTAGTAATGGCCTCAGGTAGTAAATAGCAGTTCTTCAATTCCTCGCTCTGCTGTAGGATGATAGGCTCGGATTCCGGACAGTCTATAGGAATGGCCAATAGGTCAGCATCATAACGCGGTAATATCGACGTATTCTTCACGATTACCATTCCAGGCTCATATTTGAGCCGATATGGGAATGCCTTAAAGGTAAATACTTGAGTGCGAGTGCCGTTTTGAAAAGCAACTTTTGCCTCTGCATCTGGGAGTGATAAGCATGAATGATTAAGCATTCGATGAATCTGTTCGCTTCCATCAATAAACAGTGATGCTAATCTACCTTCATATTGAATGGATGAACTACGCTGCTTTCTGTCGCAGAGATATTCAAAGATGTTGTTTCTGTGGCTGTCACAGTCTTCGCAATAAACATATCTCAGATCACCTCGATTACCATTTGGGTACAGCTGGACATTATCAGCTAGATGCAGGTAGTATCTAAAGTCATTGATATCTACCATAGGAATGATGGAATTCGACCCCATCATTCTGTTTATCTTATCATATATGCTAAATCCGAAGAAAGGGGGGAGTATCGTCAGCGTGAACTCAGAACCTTGTCCAGGGAAAGGGATAAACTTGAATTTTGCATACCTACGGTCTGTCAATCTGCTCTTATTGATAATCCAGGTGTTTTCTTCTGAACCTGGCTCGGCTTCTTCGGCTTCGATATTACCGTGATTCCACTCTATCTGTATTTCACAAATGTCACGTGAAGATGATAAGTATGAGATGTCGAGATTACCTGTGTTTATGAATCTTACTGGTTCGACAGCTTCGTTATCAGATCTTCTGGCTCTTGCTCGAATCTCTCCAAATTTCGGTCTGGCTATCCATGCCTGACTTCCTTTTTCTGCATAGTATACAGGGCAAGGCCTAGCTCTGTTGATGTCAGCTTCATTGCAAGCCTCGTAGAAGAGGATAGTCTGTTCAGTATTAAAGATTATCTCTTTTGTAGGAACCTGAAGTCTTGAAGCACAGCTGAAATCAATAAATGTCTTAAGAGACTCTGTTGCCGGATCTAAGGTGCGAGTTTCATTCCTGCTTTCAGAGTGGAGAACGATTCTGCTGGTTCCTCGTTCAGGAAAAAAGACCTTATAATTATTTCCACCGATAGTGAATATCTCGAATTTGCAGTCTCCATTCCAATCTTCTGTAGCGATGATTCTGCATGCCTCATCCTCTAGGTGCTGAGCGTCACCTAAGCGAAAGATGTTGTTCTCTTCGTCTACCAGATAGACTATTTTAGGTGTCTCGAAATTAATGTCTCTATTAGATATAACCTCTCCCGTTTCATTAATGATTACTGTAACAGTATCGTCGATAGAACACTGTACCTTTTTTTCGACATTTCTGCGGCAGTAAAACCTTTCGTTGTATTCAGGTGTAAATACAGGCGTGTTATTTACTAACACAGAAAAAGTTGTGTATGGTCTTCCGATGAGGTTATGCTCAATGATGAATTCAGGGGACAATGTCTGAGGACCAGAGAATTTAAAGCCGACATTAATCTTTTTGTCAATCTCATCTAATCCAAACAACCATATTGATTCGAATGGAGTGCGGGCTTTACGTTTTCTCTTCTCTTCCTCGAAGTTCCTGATAATGATGTTCCACCACACTTCATTATGATAGTATGGCTGCATATGAGGCATTAGACTATCCGCTGCTATTCTTAAAGTTTCGCAGAAAGTTTTGACGCTATCACTAAGTGGTGCAGTGATTCCTAGACTCTCACTTACTTCAGTATAATCATGTAACTTCCAGACAAGTTTACGGAAGAACCTGTCCCAGGGAGAATGACTGCTTCTCTGAATTTCGCTAATAATGTAATTCATAGGTAGGCCGCCCTGATAAAAGATGGAGTAACGGAAGTTATCCCTTTCTCTTTCTTCACCTCTGGTGCGAATGATCTGTATTCCTAAGCGACTAGCGCCTGCTTTTGCTGCTTCATAGAGTTCATCGGCTAATCGAGTGTCTCCGAAAAGTGAGTAGCAGACATCTCTTGTACTAGCATGGCCACCACAAAACTCTCTTCTCCACCATTCAGCATAGTAGAAAGTTGCCTCTCGTTGCAATGATAAAAATTCGTGGTATTTTGCGCCTTGTCTTAGAACCTCCTTAAGTTCATAGAATTCATCATTATTAAGGCGTAAACTCCATAGGTGAATATCATGTGTCCATGTGACATTCCTACTTCGTAGTATAGTATCAAAGAAACTCATATTATGTTTCAGAGAATTATTTAATCAATAACAAGACAGGTAAACAAGAGGTTAAAGAACCTGATTGCAAGCTTCTAGGTAGCTCTCATAAATGTTTAATGATTTTATGATTTCCCTAAATCTTTTGCGTCTTCTTTTCATCTCGCTCTTTAGCGGGTTAGTTAAATCAGGATCTTTAATAAGTTCTTGTTTCATTTCATCAATCAGTGTACGTGTCTTATTCACTACCTCCATATGACTGGTGTCATATGAATTGAATGCTGGAAGCGAAGTTGCTGCAAGAGTATGGATGTGTCTCTCACCAAAAGCTCCTTGCGGTTGAAATGCAGAAATGCTATTATTTAGTGTTTCACAATTGAGCAATCCAGTCATAAAAAGGGCCTCATCTTCCGATTTTACTTCGCACCAGTAAACAGTCTGATCTATAATTGGGAACTCTTCGATTTCCTCAAGGTTTATGTATGCACCGCAAACATTTGAGCCGCCAGCACAATAAACCACTAGGTATCCATCCTTTGAAAACACTTGCCTTGATAATTTATTTCTATAGTTAAGGCTTCGAGTAAACATGTCCTGTTGTTTGAGTCTATAATACTCATTTTGAACTGTAGAAATTAAATTTTGATCAGTTCTATCAAGAACTAAAATCTCATTTTCTGATAATTTTCGTATTTTACCATTTTCTCTCTTTATTGGAAGAAATGCTTTTGCATAATCTCCAATATGGAATGGCGAAATGATTTTGGATACTATTAAAGGGAAGAAAAGTTCTTTTGATGCTTTTGATTTTGGTAATTTATAATCTTTCCCTTCGTGCATATCAGGGATAAAATATCCATAGGCTCCTGTGCGGTCAAGACTGGTAACCTCATAGCTGCCACCTATCTCTCTTAGATTAAAAATAGTAAGATACCTAGGTAAAATATCTGCACCCTGCTCAAAAGAATAGGAGTCATATATTCCATGTTTTGCATTAACTTGGCTTTGTGACCAAATTAATCTATTATGTCCAGTCAGCACATTATAGTTTCTTTCTTCGATATCCTCGGGAGTATGAAAAAACTTACCATTAATAGAATCATCAACATTTGTCTCTGATTTGTGACCAAAAATCGCGATAGCTCTGTTTTTAAAAGTGCTGATCGGTAGAGACCAGATTTCATCAATATTCATCCTGAGAGATTCATTGTCTCTTCTGAAGTTTCTCATCCTAAATGGTTCATGATGCTTTCCTGATAACACGGTTTCAGGAATGATACATCCGAAAGCTGCATCTTCCTTCAGGAATTTGTCTACTGCATGAACAAGAAAAATAGTAGCCATCTCTAAGTGAAGAAATGATGAACCTGCAGGCTTTATATTGTAGTATTTTGCAATCGTTTCTAGCTCATTCTTATAAGGATTAGAGCTAATCTTGCTCATGGATAACCATGGAGTATTTGAAACAATTCCATTAAATCTTGCACCGATAAGATTCGGCCTAAATGAATTTTTAATAAGGAAAGACCATAATCCATTCTGTCCTCTATTGTTGAGATCATGTAATTTTTCTGATAAATCAATAGCAAAACGGATAATGTTTTCACATTGATCATCTGATATCTGACAACTCGAACTATTTATTATTCTATCGCATCTTGTCTCAATAATATCTGGGTTAAAGTCTTTTGACCCTAGTGAGTCATAGCAAGCGTCAATAATATCATCAAATAATGCTTGGTTTTCCTGCTCAATTAAAAATGAAGGAAGATCTACTGAACAGTCATGTAATTGCATTCGCTGAACCTCACTTCTAGAGATCGTACCTTTTGTCACAGGCGTATTAATAAAAAGTGAATCAGCATGATAAATAGGTATGAAAAATTTATCTATGCCATATTCATTTTTTACATTCTTAACGGTCAGAATCCAGTTGATCTTAGCCAATATGATGGCTAGAGGATCAATGTCAAATCCGGTTGCAGCACTTGATATTAATTTTTGAACCTCATTTGAATGACTCTCCTTAGGAAGATTTTCTAATACGAACCTTAATGTTTCAATAAGCATTGACCCAGATCCGCAACACATGTCTAAAAAACAAGGGTGTTCGCCTTTTGGTATGATAGATGATACCTTTGCGACCATAGCTTTTGAAAGCCACTGTGGAGTAAGTTCTTGGCCAAGTAGAATTCTCTGCGCCCTATGAGCCATCTGAACCATGATGTCTCCAAAAAGATCTTCTTTTGGCTCAGAAGTAAAGTCATAGACAATCAATTCATTTTGTATAAGACGTAAGGTTGGAAGTAGTTTCTCTATTAAGCAATCATTATTAAGCCAGCCGAAATAATCATACTCCACAAAATTAAAATATCCACGATTTTCAAAGAATGAACCATCGATAATTTGCTTTAGTTCTATGTCTTCTGACTGAAGTGCTTTACTTTCAATAAAGTTTGCACAGAGTAATTTTCCTAAAGTTGAGATGTAGTATTCAGATATAAAGCTTTCGTCTGATGAACTGGTTGTATCTGTATATTCAATGAAGTTTGTCCAGAGTCTTTGAACCATGCTGTAATATTCTGGCTTTTTCTCACGGCAAATCTTTACATACTCGGCAAATTCGTCTAAGTATTTAGTACTATACGGACTATTTATGCCAAAGTCATTGCTTAAATTTTTGCCTGAAACAAATCTGGATCCTACCTTACCAAGATGCCTTGAAAGAAAGTGAATGAGCGTTTTTGCTTCTTGTGGGGTAGCTGATGAAAGCTCTAGAAAATCTATTTCTTTGAGCCTGATGTTTTCTGTGTTATACTCGGATATAGGTAACCCTTCAATTTCTTCAACTGTAAATACTCGCCATGAAACAGTGTCTGATAAAACGCCAGTAATGATACTGATATCAATTCCATCCCTTACTAGTGCGGCACAATATTCCTTTACCTGACGGTATCCATCATCATATATTGATTGAATCCGCAAATCTTTTTCGTACTCTATGGCGATCGAATCTAGACAGCTGTCTACAAATCCAATGACTGTTTTTCCTCTTCTCTTTAATCCTAAACTGAACTCACTTCCATCAATGTGATCTCTTATCCATTTAGTATCCGGTGGAAACATGAGTTTTAGATACGAGACAAAGTTGTACCTTAGAACATCCTCTTTAGATGCTTTGTTCCTAAGGTCAATAGCCTTTTCTATATATTCTTTTGAGTAATTAATTTCATTTACTTCCATGCTGCCGTTGTTTTAACAGATAATCAATTCGCTGCTTTATTGTTTTAGAGTAAGTATAAACATCTGTGCCTGATACTCCTATGGAGCGTATCATGATTTCATCAATGTCTGTTATTATTTTCTCATTAGTTGAAGTGCATGAGGACAACTTAGCCCCTAAATTGTGTAGTCTCTTAATGTCTTGTGTTTCAAGATTCGGTAGAATCACTTTTTTTAATTGTGCTGCATCAAGTTTAAGAGCTCCTCCTCCGAGAACTGTCCCTAATTCTTCATATTGTAATGCACACCACGAACTATTTAATATGGCTAATAGAGCCAAGACGGTCAAATCTGATTTTTCATCTAACCATATAGTGCAAAAATTAGCATCAATCACGAGTGTATTTGGATTATACCTAACAATTGGACATCCACCGTTCACTCTGGGAATGAAAAGAGGTGCTAAGTGCCTTGCCTTTAGTTTAGGAAGCATGTACCAAAATCTAGGAGGCCTGATTTCATTTTGTATAGTCACATTTGTCTTTACGGAAGAAAGTTCCGGTATCATAGTTTCTCCCTTTTTAACTCTACTGTATTGTGCTATATATTCACAAAGTGTTGTTGGTAATATGCTGAAATGCTTTTGATGTTGAGTGTATGTCAAAGCAAAATCTTCGGGTGTAAGCGCATCCTGAATGTATATTAGATGACTATTCCCCTCAGTGATTGAGTACCCTTTAAGATCTGATTGTTTTTGTATTGCCTCTATCAGATACTTGCTGCAGTTCCTATCTTGTTTAAACGATTCTGGGTAGAAGAAGATATTTGCGCCACTTCTCAATCCCTGCCCGATATTTATACCATACAGTTCGAGTCTCTTCCACCCGATGGACGTTGGAAGAGTTAATTGTGTGGCGGATAAACTAGACACAGGATTGAGGAAATCAGTTTGAAATATTAAACTGCACTTATATAGATTCTCAATCTGATAATTTCCCTTAAAGGCTTTTTTCGGATCAGTTTCTGGAATCTTGCCAATTAGTGAAGTTTCTGATATCGCATTTTTGTATAAGTCAACAATAGAGATTAAATGTGATTGCTTAGGCTTACATCTTCTTCCAATCAATAATGTTGTTTTAACTTGTGCTTTACCTGTGAACCATGCTGAGTTTGCGTCATTTATCACATAGTTAAGTTCGAGTATTTCTCCTAAGAGTTTCTTTACTGGCATAGAGTATTCTCTAGTTAACCACGCATTCGGCATCACAATCGCAAGTTGTCCTCCTGGCCTCAAAAGCATCAGACATAATATCCAGCAGGGAACAGCTAGGTCTGCAAGTCCGGAAATGGTTTCAATGCAGGACTTGAACAGTTCTTTTTCATAATGATCAGTAATCACAATTTCGCAATAGTTTTTTAACTGTTGCTTGATATCTTCGAGTCCTAGCCATTCGTTGTCAACTATGGATTGCACTTTGTCCCTTAATTGGTACCTGATGTATGGTGGGTTAGTGATGACCAAATCGTATCCGGGAGCAATATATGAGTTAAAAGCACAGCTACTGAAGCAGTTGTGATTTGAAATCGTAATATTGGGGAACCTGCATTTACATGAGTTATATGCTGCCTTGTCAATTTCATTTGCATAGATTTGATATGGCCCATCTTGAAATGGCTCGAACATATCACCTATTCCACACATAGGATCAACTACTGTTTGAATGGATGATGTGTCTAACAGCTCAAACAATAGTTTTGCGATCTTCCCTCCAGAAAAGAATTGACCCAAATATTTCTCTTTATTAATCATTCTTAAAGAAGTAATTTGCATTAAGTGTTATCGTAATTCCCTGCTCAATACATTCGCCAATAAATTCAGAGAACATTATTTCAGACTTTTCTTTGCAGTTAGCTTCATGAGAGTGACGTTCAATAATCTTCGCTGCTACTATTTTGTCATCAATGTTGTTGGTTTGTCTAATCTCAGCACTTTTGGTTAATAATAGTAGTGGATCTCCTTTAACAGTGATTGATGAATTTACTTGTTTAAAACTCGCTTGAACCTTATCCAATATACCAGTTTTAAGAATGGATAATCCTGCTATCTGGTATGCTGTTATAATCGATCTCCATATCTCTGCTTTTGCGGAATGAAAGACGACGGTGCATAGTCCTTTGGTTTTCAAACAACGATATACTTCTGAAAAAACAGAGGTCATTAAAGATGAGTATTCATTAGTTCCTTTCTTCTGGTTGTGATTTATAATAACCTCATCTGTAGAATTAGTTTTTTCTCCATACCATATTTCATTAATCTGATTTATCTCAGAGTATGGGATATAATCGCCAAATGGCGGATCTGTAAACACGTAATCTATACTATTATCTGCTAAAATAGTATTTATGCTGCTCCCGTTCACAAATTGAACACGACTTTGGGATTTGTGTACCAAGTCAATTGCATCGCGGAACGTTTTTATTTTTCGTTTTAATCCTTCGATGATATTCTTTTCAACAGGTAAACTGCTTATATACATAACTCCAGACTGCGCTCCTGTTAATACAAAGTCCTTGTTGCCTTTTTTCGCTACTACTCTAGTCATTAGAGTCGAGTGGCTTTGATTATAACTCAATATAAAGACTTTGAGAGCACTTTGTATGTCTTGTGGGTATGATTCAACTTTCTTTAATAATTGTGACAGAACAAATGCGTTGCGGAAGGAATAAAGTTGATGAATGTAATTTATTCCAAAATGGTAGCCGGAACGATACAGATCACCCCATTTAATCCTTTCTTTTGGGATATCGCTATAATTAAGAGAATTGATAATGCGTTGATACTGAATGTAGTCTTCCTCAGTAGCATGACGGCACCACTTGCGTTTTCCTGTTGTGCCATATATTTTAAATGGAGCTCTGCTTTTACATTTGACGGTTTCTCCTAATATAGGATCAAATGAGTCTGTCAAGACTCTCTCGGCTGATTCTGGCTTGAATGATGCCCCACAATGATGACACGTGCACTCATCAATAAAGGATATTGGATTATAATGAATGGCAACATCAGCGTAACTTGCTGTATTCTTGCAATTGGGGCATTTTATGATATCTGTCCATATGATGTGTCGCAAAGTACCTACTTCGCCTTTGTCATCCTTAATCCTATATAAATCCTCAATGTCAGTTTCAACCTGATTTAAAAGATCAGTTGCATATAATGAGAAATTATCAGGATCAGTATTGCATATTGTTGCCCCTATAGCAGAAGCAACAGGACTTAACTCATATATGACAGCCTCTCTTGGCCCCCAAACAGGTTTTGATCCAGTTTTCTCAGCTAAGTCGAGCATTGCTTGAGTCGGATTATCGCACAGCTTCGTTGCGATGCCTGTTGTTCCACTACCTCCAAACGGATCAAATATTCGTTCTCCGGGTTTGGTGTGGCATGC
>JAFYUH010000153.1 GCA_017549605.1 Bacteroidales bacterium | reverse complement strand
TTGATAAGATCTTGCCGATGTCGCTGATTTTGAATGGATCGTCTTTTTCTTCTGCTTCCCCTGTTTGTGAGTCTAATTTCTTATCCATGAAGAAATAAACAACGAACATGATAAGAGCAATCATCAACAATACAACGCCGAAAGCAACAGCGCGAGAAACGTCTACTTTACCGCCTAAGTTAGCGAACATAGGTGAGAAGATCATACATGTAGCGACGCCGAGACGTGCCAATGCCATTTCTGAACCCATTGCCAAAGCCATTTCACGACCTTTGAACCATTTAACGATACCGCGAGAAACAGTGATACCAGCCATTTCAACACCGCAACCGAAGATCATGAAACCAACGGCTGCAACTTTTGCTGAAGCAGGCATGCCTCTGTAGAATGGAGAAACGCCTAATTCATCAAAAATAGGAATGTAGTTGAGGTTGTTTGTGAACCATGTTTCTAAACCGCTGCCTTTGAAGCTGTCAGCAACTGCGTACCATTTGATGATTGCACCGACAAGCATAACAGCGCCTGATAACAATGCTGTGAAACGTACGCCCATCTTGTCGAGGATGATACCTGCGAAGATGAGGAAGAATACGAATACGTTCAAGAATGTTTCAGCACCTTGCATTGTTCCGAATGCTGAAGAATCCCAACCTCTTGTTGACTGCATGAGGTCCTTGATAGGAGAGAGGATGTCCATAAACACGTATGAGCAGAACATCGCAAAAGCCAAAAGCAACAAAGCAATCCATCTCATTGCTGCTGAGTCGCGTAATGTTTGAAGTTTTTCTGTCATAAAATATTTGTTTTAAAATTGATTTTGATTATATGCTGTGAGAAGTGAGCTATGAGTCATGAGCAATTTCCAAAGCTCATCTCTTATAGCCCATAGCTCTGTGCTTATTTTACTGGAAGTTGAACGATTTCTTTCAAGTTGCCGTTAGCGATTTGTTTTGCGAAATCAGCTACTGATTCAACTGTGATGTTTTTAATGATATTTTCGTATTCTGTTACGTAGTCGATGCCGTCTCTTTCTAATGAGCTGATTACGCTTGTCCAGAAGTTGTTTTCTTGGAGTTGTTCAACTCTTTTCTTGAGTTTGTTTTCAACAACTTTAGAAAGATTTTCTTGGCTTGGGCCGTTTTCTGCTATGTCTTTGAGACCTGCTTTAGCGATGTCCATCAATGTAGCGTAAACTTCGTCGTTTGTATCGAATACGATGTAGAACATGAATTCTTCTGAAGGTCTGTTGTTGATTTGACCCATAACGCCAACGCCGTATGTTCCGCCTTGTTCTTCACGGATTGATTTTGTGTAAACGATATCAAGAATGTCTGAAAGAACACCCATATAGATGTTGTTATAGAGGTTGTATTCCATATCGCCTGTGTAGATCATATAGACGCTAGTCTTAGGATCTTGCATTTCTTTTCTGTAGTGTGTTGTGTAAGCTTCTTCTGTTACGCCGAGACCAACATCGCTCCAGTTTTCTTTGCGTTTGTTTTTCTTCAAAGAAGCCAAGTATTGTTCTACGAGTGGCTTGAATGTTTCAACGTCGATGTTACCAACGAAAGTGAATACGAAGTTGTTAGGATCTGCGAAACGATCTTTGTACATTTCCATTGCTTTTGCGTAGTCGATCTTGTCGTAGTCTTCAACGCTCATTCTTAAGCGTAATGGGTGGTTGTTGTATAATACTTTTGTCAAAGAGTCTGATAAAGTGATCATAGGATTCAATTCCATGTTCTTTACCATAGCTTTTGTACGTTGCATTGTTGATTGGAAAGCATCTTCGTCAGCGCGAGGTGCTGTGAAGTATAAGTATGTGAGTTGTAACATTGTTTCCAAATCTTTAGGTGAGCAGTAACCGCTCATACCTTCTGAGTATGTGTAGATGCCAGGAGCAACGCTTGCTTTCTTGCCAGCGAGTACTTTTGGAAGGTCGATTGCGCTGAAGTTGCCAACGCCGCCTAATCTAATAACGTCGTCTAAGTTTTGGAGTGTGTATGGATCATCTTGTGGAAGAGCTGATAAACCGCCTTCGCTGTAAGCGCTCATTCTGATTTCATCATCTTTGAATGTTGTTTGTTTGAAGATGACTTTCATGCCGTTGCTGAGAATCCATTCTGTTGTTCCGAGAGCTTCGTTGACTGTTTCTTTCTTTACTTTGCCAGCTTTTGGAAGCTTTGCTACGATAGGGCCGTCGAATACTTCTTCAACGTAAGCTTCAACTTCCATAGCGTTAGCTTTGTTGTACATAGCCAAGAGTTCTTCTTCTGTTGGAAGAGGTTCGCCTTCTTTTTGAGGAGCTGTCAATGTGATTACGAGGTTGTCTTCTCTGATGAGTTGAGCAGCGAAACCGTTGATAGCTTCTAATGGAAGGTTAGGGATAACTTGTTGGTATAATTGATATTCTGTTTCAATGTCCATTAAAGGTTCATTGTGTAAGAAGTGATCTAAGCAAGCGTCGAAATATTTTTCGTTTTCTGTGTTGTTTCTTTCGTTGTAAGCGCTTTCAACTCTCTTCATGAAGTCAGCTTTAGCTCTTTCGTATTCTGAAGCTGTGAAGCCGAATTGTTTCATGCGGTTGTTTTCTGTAACTAAAGCTGTGACAGCTTCTTCGATGCTAGCGATGTCTTTTGGCACTGCGTAGCTTGTCCAAGCAGCTTTTGTTGGAGCCATATAGTAATCTCCGAAGTAGCTGTAGCCGCCAACGAATGGAGGGTTAGGTTTTTGTGTGAGTTCTTGTAATCTGTTGATTTGCATTTGAGAAATCAAATTGAGAACGTATTGTGTCATCCAGTAGTCTGGAGTGTTTTTCAATTCGTTTGGAGTTGCGTCGTGTTTGTAGAATATTTGCAAGCCCATTGATGGTAATTCAGGGTCTGAAGCAACAGCTACGATAGGTTCAGCATTGTCTTCGATCATGAATTGTGTTCTTTCTGCTGGATTTACAGGAGCTTGGATGTCAGCGAACATTTCTTTGATGCGAGCTTCGATAGCGTCAACATCGATGTCACCAACGATGATTAAGCCTTGGAGGTCTGGGCGGTACCATTTTTCATAGTAGTCGCGGAGTTCTTGGTATGAGAAGTTGGCGATGACTTCTTTTGTACCGATTGGAAGACGTGCTCCGTAAGGGCTGTTAGGATACATTTTTGGGAGTATTGATTCCCATACGCGTCTGCTAGCGCCGCCAGTTGTACGTTCTTCTTCGAGGATAACACCACGTTCGTTGTCGATTTCTTCTTCTTCAAGAGCGATGAAGCTTGACCAGTCGTGGAGGATGAGGAGACATGTGTCGACTAAACCTGGGAGGTCTGTCTGTACGTTTGTCACCATATAAACGGTTTCGTCGATAGCTGTGTAAGCGTTGAGGTTTTCGCCGAATTTAACGCCTCTGCTTTGGAGGTAGTTTCTTAATGTCATTCCTGGAAGGTTTGTTGTTCCGTTGAATGCCATGTGTTCCAAGAAGTGAGCGAGACCGCGTTGGTTTTCTTCTTCTAAAACTGAACCGACTTTTTGTGCGATGTAGAAGTCAGCTCTGTTGGCTGGTTTTTCGTTGTGACGGATGTAATAAGTCATTCCGTTGTCCAATACTCCATATCTTACGTTTGGATCCATTGGAAGTTGAGCAAAGCTATTGAGGCTGAACATAACAACCATCAATAATGATAATAAATGCTTTTTCATAAGTTGTTATTTAAGTTGATTTTTAATTTTTTTAATATAAATGAACTACATATTTTTCTACAAAGAAAGGTTCTGCGTACCATTTGCTTATTGATGTTGATTTACGTTTCCAGTTCTTAGGGACTTCACGTAATTCTTGTTCCAAATCGCCGCCTTTAAGGTATAAGATGCCGCCGGCTTCTATGTCGTTGTGGATACGCAATTTGTTGCCGACCCATCCTGCGATTTCTGGCAGTCTGGTTACGCCTCGGCTTGTGATTACGTCAAATTTGTCTTTGACATTCTCGACTCTTTCTTGTATCGCGGTCACGTTGGTGAGTCCTAAAGATTCAGCAACGGCTTGAACTACCTTGATTTTCTTGCCAATGCTGTCGACTAATAAGAAGTCTGTTTGAGGAAACATGATCGCTAATGGAATGCCTGGGAAACCGCCGCCTGTGCCGACGTCCATTACCTTCATGCCTGGTAACAATTGGAAATATTTGGCAATGGCTAATGAATGTAATACATGGTGTTCATAAAAACTGTCCATGTCTTTGCGTGAGATAACATTGATCTTGCTGTTCCAATCTTCGTATAAAGGTTGTAAAGACTGGAATTGTAATAACTGATTTTCAGTTATTTCAGGAAAGTATTTCTTTATGATTGTATAATCCATACACATATTATATATAAATTTAGCAAAAATAAGAAAAAATGCTTAACTATGCTAAAAAATAATTCGTAAAAATGATGAACAAATAACGTGGCAAACGAAATAAAAATATGTGAGAATGAGTTATTTTTGTATTTTTACCGAAAAATTATGAGAATTAAGCTTTTTACATATTTTGTGTCGTTTTTTGCTGTTTTTTTATGGCATGATGTGGCTTGTTCTCAAAGCAAATCTCAAGACGTTTTAAATTATATCGAGCAGTATAAGGATATTGCTATGCGTGAGATGCAGGAGTATAAGATTCCGGCATCAATAACTTTAGCGCAGGGCTTGCTGGAATCGGGTAACGGCAAGAGTGAACTGGCAAAAAAATCCAATAATCACTTCGGAATAAAATGTCATAAGGAATGGACTGGCGAACGTACTTATCACGATGATGATGAGAAAGGAGAGTGCTTCCGTGTTTATGACGACCCAGAACTTTCATATCGCGACCACTCGAAGTTTCTTGCTGAAAGACAACGCTATGCATTTCTCTTTGAATTGGAAATTACAGACTATCATGGATGGGCTAAAGGTTTGAAGCAGGCTGGTTATGCGACATTGCCAGTGTATGCCAATGTCTTGATTAGACTTATTGAGGATTATAATCTTACAGAATATGATCAGCTGGTTGTGAATGGTAAGTTTAAGTATGAGACAGCTAAAAGCCAACAGCCAACAGCTATAGAATATATTCCATATAAGATCACAGATGCAGAGGTTGTCGGCAAAACTCCTGACGAACGTTATATTCGTGAGAATAACAAGGTGAAATTCATCTATGCAAAAGAGGGTGAGTCTGTTTATGATCTTGCTGATATGTTGTGTATCTACGATTATCAGATAATTAAATATAATAATCTTGCCAAACGCAGGACTCTTAAAGATAACGAGATAATATATATAGAGCCAAAGAAAAACAAGGCAATGCGTCGTTATAAATATCATACCATACAAAAAGGAGAGACACTGTCGTATGTCTCTCGCCTTTATGCTGTTAAGCTTGAATCTTTGTATAAAATGAATGGTATGGACGAAACTACAATCTTACATATAGGTGATAATATAAGACTTAGATAGTTGAGGGACTAAGAATCTAAGAATCTAAGAATCTAAGGATTTGAGGGTATGAGGGTATGAGGGTATGAGGAATGTTTTTTTAAATCCTCAATTCCTCATACCCTTAATTCCTCATACCCTTAATTCTTTAATTCCTCTTTCAGGAATTTCGCTGTAAATCCTTTTCCTTTTTTTACGATGCTTTCTGGTGTTCCTTCACCGATGATTGTTCCTCCTTTGTCGCCGCCGTCAGGACCTACGTCGATGATGTAGTCTGCCATTTTTATGACGTCGAGGTTATGCTCAATGATAAGAACGGTGTTGCCTTTGTCGACGAGTTTGTTCAATACATCCATCAGCACTTTGATGTCTTCGAAATGAAGTCCAGTCGTTGGTTCATCCAAGATATAAAGTGTCTTTCCTGTGTCTTTCTTTGAAAGTTCTGCTGCGAGTTTGACGCGCTGTGCCTCTCCTCCAGATAATGTAGTAGATGCTTGTCCTAGTGTGAGATATCCCAATCCTACATCTTCCAAAGTCTTGATTTTTTGAGTGATGCTTGGAATGTTTTCGAAGAATGTCAGAGCTTCGCTGATTGTAAGATTCAATACGTCGTTGATTGATTTTCCTTTATAACGTACTTCCAATGTCTCTCTGTTATAGCGTTTGCCTTGGCATGTCTCGCATAGCACTTGTACGTCTGGCAAGAAGTTCATCTCTATGACTCGTAATCCTGCACCGCAGCAAGTCTCACATCTTCCGCCTTTTACGTTAAAGGAGAATCTTCCGGCTTTGTAGCCTCGAATCTTAGACTCAGGCAGTTCGCCATAGAGTTTTCTGATATCGTCGAATACTTTTGTATATGTTGCTGGATTTGATCTCGGCGTTCTTCCGATAGGCGCCTGATCTATTTCAATGACTTTGTCGATATATTCCAAACCTTCTATTGATTCGTAAGGAAGAGGTTCTTTTACTGAACGATAGAAGTGTTTGCTCAAGATAGGGTAGAGTGTCTCATTGATAAGACTTGATTTTCCAGAACCGGAAACACCTGTCACGCACGTCATTATGCCTAAAGGCAGTTTCAATGTCACGTTTTTGAGATTGTGACCTGTAGCTCCTTTTAATATGAGATATTCGTTGTTGCGACCCTTGCGTCTTGTTTTTGGTACCTCCAGGTTTTTCTTGCCGTTGAGATAGTCGCAGGTGAGGCTCTTGCCTTTCTTGACTTCCTTCGGTGTTCCTTCAAAAGTGACTTCTCCACCGTGTTTGCCAGCGCCAGGACCTATGTCGACGATATAGTCGGCTGCCATCATGGTGTCTTTGTCGTGTTCAACGACGATGATGGAGTTGCCGATGTCGCGCAGTTCTTTCAAGGATTCTATAAGTCGTTGGTTATCGCGTTGGTGCAAGCCTATACTTGGTTCGTCCAAGATGTATAATATTCCTGTCAGAAGAGATCCGATCTGTGTTGCGAGACGGATACGTTGTGCCTCGCCTCCAGATAGCGTTTTGGCAGGACGGTTTAAATTCAGATAGTCGATGCCTACATTCAACAGGAAGTCAATGCGTTTCTTTATTTCAGCCAGTACGTCTGTCGCGATTTCCTTTTGTTTTTTGTTAAGATGTTTAGGCAACTCATCAAACCATTGGGCGAGGTTCACTATGTTCATCTCTGCTACTTCCGAGATGTTTTTGTCGTTTATCTTGAAATATAATGCCTCTTTTTTAAGACGTGCTCCATGGCATTCCGGACATTGTGTCTCGTTCATGAAGCTTGTCGCCCAGCGTTTTATGGCAGGCGAGGCGTTCTCGTCATTTTGTTCTATGATGAAATTGATGATTCCGTCGAATGATGCTGTGAATGTCGACATCGTTCCATAGAGTTCTTTCGTTACGGTAAATCCTTCGCTGCTGCCGTAAAGTATGGCGTTCAAGGCTTCCTCTGACAATTCTTTAAGAGGTGTGTCTAAGGTGAAGCCGTAATGAAGTCCTAATGTTTCCAACTGGTTGAAGATCCATGAGTTCTTGTATTCTCCGATAGGGGCGAGGCCTCCTTTCTTGATGCTCTTCTCCATATCAGGAACGATCTTGTTCATGTCGATGACGGTGACTTCTCCAAGTCCGTTACATTTCGGACAAGCTCCGTATGGCGAGTTGAAAGAGAAGGTGTTAGGCTCTGGATCCTGATATGAAAGTCCTGTTGTTGGGCACATAAGCAGACGGCTGAAATATCGTACGTCGGTCTGTCCTTCTTCCAAGACAAGTAATAATCCTTTGCCGTGTTTAAATGCGAGTTCTATCGCCTTGGCGATTCTGTTTCTGTCTTCGCCGACGAGAAGTCTGTCGATGACAATCTCAATGTCGTGTACCTTATAACGGTCGACTTGCATTCCGTAGCTCAGTTCTTTGATCTCTCCGTTGATGCGGACTCTCAAGAAACCTTGTTGGCGTATGTTTTCAAAAAGCTCGCGGTAATGACCTTTACGTCCTCTTACTACAGGAGCTAATATGTTGATTCTTTTATTTTTATAAATCTTGTTTATGATGTCGCAGATCTGCTCTTCTGAGTAGCGTACCATTTTCTCACCAGTGTTGTATGAAAAAGGTTCTGCCGCTCTTGCGTACAGAAGACGCAGGTAATCATATATTTCAGTTATAGTTCCGACAGTTGAACGAGGGTTCTTGTTGACGGATTTCTGCTCAATGGAAATTACAGGACTCAAACCCTTGATGTCGTCTACTTGCGGACGTTCCATATTGCCGATGAACTGACGAGCGTAAGACGACAATGACTCCATATAGCGTCTTTGTCCTTCTGCGTATATGGTTTGAAAAGCCAATGATGACTTGCCGCTGCCGCTAAGTCCGGTTATCACGACGAGTTCGTCGCGAGGAATCTTGAGGCTTATATCTTTGAGATTGTTTTCTTTAGCTCCGTAAATCTCTAAGAATTCTTCTTCGGAAATATTGTTTCTGTCAATTGAGTTCATTTTCGTAGTGTGTTTCTTCTAATGCTAAAGAATCGTTAAGTAAAAAATAGTCGTTGCCTATCAGGTTCATGATATGGCTGTGAGTTATGTTGAAAGGCTTTTTAGGTATCTTGATTTCGTAAACCTCGCCTTTGTTTACTTTCAATGAATTGCTTCTTAGCCAAGGGTTAAAGACTTTTAGAAGCTTATAGGTGATGTCGTGTTCTTTGGCAAATTCAGCCCAGCTTTCCACGCTTTTGTCAACTTTGACTATGTTGTATCTATATGGTTCATACGAAAGTTTCGAACTTACATATATTCCATATTTCTCTGGATTTTCGAAGATGGCTTTAATGGCTAATATGCGGAATACGTAACGTTCTGTTTCTTCAGCCATTAACAGGTCGTAATAAGAGTTGGTTCCTTGTTCCTTAATGAATTTTAACACTCTTGTTGTACCAGCATTGTATGCTGCCGCTGTCAGTGTCCAGCTTCCGAATCTTTCGTAGGCTTTGAGGAAATATTTACACGCAGCCTCTGTCTCCAATTCGACATTATATCTCATGTCGACTTCTTTGTTTACTTTTAGTCCGAAGTCTTCGGCAGTGCTTTTCATAAATTGCCAGAATCCTGCGGCGCCGGCAGGTGAGACTACGTTGGTCAGGTTGCTTTCGATAACGCAAAGGTATTTGAAGTCATCTGGCACACCGTATTTTTTCAAGATAGGCTCAATTACTGGGAACCAGCGTTTTGAGCGTTTTAGCAATACCATTGTGTTGCTATGAAAATATGTGTTGGATAGAAGTTCTCTCTCGTAGCGTTCTCTGATGTTGAACATCTCGAGTGGCACTCTTTCATCGGCAAAATAAACATCTTCGCAGAATTCTATGTCGTGACTTTGAATCACGATTTGCTCTAATGATACAGGTCGTTGGTTTGCTGTACGTATGGCTATGATGCTCATTACTAAAGCAATTATGATCATTAAGATTAAAGATGTTATTGCTAATATTAAGAGTGTCTTTATCTTCTTCATTTTAAAGTTCTATATAAAAGGAGTTTCAAAATTTTTAAATAATGGAGAAACTTTATCTTTTTCTGATAAAATAGGATTTTCAATGTTCCAGTCGATGTTGATGTCAGGATCGTTCCATAACAGGCTGCCTTCAGACTCTTTGTTATAGATGTTAGTGCATTTGTAATTAAATACAGTCTCGTCTTCCAAAGTGACGAATCCGTGAGCGAAACCTTCTGGGATCCAGAATTGAAGCTTGTTGTCTTCGCTTAATACAACTGACTCCCATTTGCCGTAGGTAGGAGAGTCCTTGCGTAAGTCGACAGCAACGTCCATGACTGAGCCTTTTACTACTCTGACGAGTTTTCCTTGTGCGTAAGGAGGTTTTTGGAAATGAAGTCCTCTCAAGACGCTTTTTGATGATTTTGACTCGTTGTCCTGAACGAAATCCATCGTAAGACCTTCTTTTGCAAAACGTTCCTTATTGTAAGATTCGAAGAAATATCCTCTCTCATCTTTGAATACGTCAGGCTTTATTATCAAAAGACCTTCTATAGAAGTTTTAATTATCTCCATGATTTTTGGCTTTGAGCTTTGAGCTTTGAGCTTT
>JAFYUH010000152.1 GCA_017549605.1 Bacteroidales bacterium | reverse complement strand
TTATGCTAATTTTGCTGTGTGATGTGCAAGTTTTGACTTTAAGTTAGCAGCTTTATTTCTGTGGATGATACCGCGTTTAGCTGTCTTGTCAATAATTTTGTACATTTCTGAAAGTTTTGCTTCAGCTTCAGCTTTTTCTGTTAATGCTCTGAATCCTCTAACAGCAGCGCGCATTGCTCTAGCGTAGAAGCGATTGCGTAAACGTCTTTTTTCTGTTTGACGGATTCTTTTGATTGATGATTTGTGATTTGCCATATCTATATTTATTTTTTTATAAATTCTATACCATATTCGGGGTGCAAAAATAGTTATTTTATCGTTACGAATTACATTTTTTAACGAAAAAATTATCTTTTTTTAAAAATATTTTTTTTGCTCCTTATCTTGTTGAATTACACGTGTTTCTGAATTGTCACCTTTGTTTATAATGCTATCGATGGTTACATTGACAAAGGTATTCTTTTCCAAATTCTTTCCTTTGAGTTGCATAGGGATATAATTTTCACCATATCCTAATGCAATTCCATCAGAGTTAATACGTTCAATAAGCATTTTTTGTTCCTTGCCCAACATTTGTCCGAAATATCTTTTCTTGTTTTCTGCAGATATCTGTCTTATGACGGCGCTGCGTTCAGTTTTGATCTTTTCAGGAACTTGGTTTGCCATCGTGGCGGCTTTAGTGCCGTTGCGGATAGAGTATTTAAATGTATGTATGTGACTGAAACCTATTGTTCTGCACATTTCTGCGCTTTCAAGGAAGTCTTCTTCTGTCTCACCAGGGAAACCTACGATCAGGTCGGTGGTGATGTTGAAGTCAGGAATGACAGTCTTGATTCTTTCGCACATCTGTCTGAAATCAGCTGCTGTGTAGTGACGGCGCATTGCTTTTAAAGTGTTTTCTGCTCCGCTTTGTAAGCAGATGTGCATATGTGGGGCTAATTTGTCATTTTCAAAGAGATGTAAGAATTTTTCACTGAAGTTGTCAGGTTCAATGGATGAAATTCTTAATCTGAAGTCGCCATCAATCTTTAAAATGTTTTCAATCAAGGTTTCAAAGTTGACGTCTTGATATTGGTAGCGGCCCATATTTACGCCAGTCAAAACAACTTCTTTGAATCCATGGTCAACGACTTTACGGATGTTGTCGTAAATGTCTTTGTCGTTGCGGCTTGTTGCTCTGCCTCTTACCATAGGAATTAAACAGTAAGAACAGAAGTTGTTACAGCCATCGTGAATCTTTATCAGACTTCTTGTATGGAAGGTATCGAATGCTGGCTGATATCCGAATAGATCAATGTCTAATCCTTCTGGATCGAGCGACTCGCCTTTGAAATGTTTGTCGATGATCGTGAAAAGTGCGTATTTCCTTTCGTTGTCAATGGCGTAGTCAACGGTCTTTTTTTCTAACAGTTCATTTTTCCTGTGGTTGACCATACAGCCTGTTGCAACGATAAGACTGTTAGGATGCTGTCTTCTGATCTGATGTAAAGCCTGGCGACATTTCTGGTCGCTTTGGTTCGTGACGGTACAAGTGTTCACTACGAAAACGTCTGCATCATCAGATGTCTCTACAATATCATAACCGGCCTCTTTGAAACGAGAAGCCAAGGCGTCTGTTTCATAAAGGTTTACTCTACATCCTAATGTCTTAAATGCTATCTTCATTCTGTGACGAGATTTCCTTCTATTGATAATGGTGTTGCTGATGTTACTTCAACCTTGACGATCTTGCCGATGAGGCTTCTGTCGTTTGACTTGAAGCGGATAACGATCTTACCTTCTGTATAACCGGTGAGATAAGACTTGTTTCTGTCGAATCCGTTTACGATAACTTTCAAAGTTTTGCCAACAAGTCCTTGGTTATAAACCAAAGAGTGTTTCATCAACTCGTCTGTGAGTATGTGGTAGCGTTTTTTCTTTGTCGCTTTAGGGACGTCGTCAGCCCATGTTGAAGCGACAGCACCTGGACGTACGCTGTATTGTGCTATATAAGCCATGTTGTATTTGAATTCTTCCATGGCTTTTCTTGAGTTTTCGAATTCTTCTTCTGTCTCGCCAGTGAAACCAACGATGATGTCTGTGAATATCGTTGCTTCAGGGATCAGTCTTCTGATAGTATGAATGATATGTCGATAGTCGTCAATAGTGTGTTTCCTGTTCATACGGTCAAGCATTGCGTTGTCGCCAGACTGTATAGGAAGATGTATTTGTTTAGCGAGGCATTTGTATTGTGAAATGACTTCGATCACCTCGTCGCTCATGTCGCGTGGGTGAGGAGATGTGAAGTAAACCCAGAATTCTTTGTCTACGCTGTTGCCGTATTCGCCGATTCTACGCAATAACTCTGCGAAGTTGATTTCTTCACCTTTTTTGTCTAAACCGTATGAGTTGACATTCTGACCGAGCAATGTGATCAGTTTGTAGTCTTTTTGTACTAACTCTTTCAATTCTGTCAAGATGTCTTCTGACTTGCGGGATACTTCGCGGCCTCTTGTGTAAGGAACTGCACAATAAGTGCAGAATTTGTTACATCCGTTTTGGATTGGAATGAAAGCTTCGAATTCGGAGATATGATCTGGTTCGATAACCCAGAATCTGTCCATATTGGCAGAAGGATTTATCTTGTCATTTTTGTGGAATAGAGGCGCGAGAGGGCGTTTGATTTCTTGATATTCTATCTCGAAATTAGGTTGTGGATTTGTAGGTACTACGATGCCATATTGACGAATCATGTCTGGTAAATCAGGCAAGTCGTTCATAGTGAACACTAAGTCAAATAATTTCAAGAAACGTTCTCTGTCTGCAGGAAGAATACAACCAGAAACAAAGGTGATGCAGTTCTTGCGATCCTTCATTTCATTCCATTTCATGATGCGGCTGTAAACCTTGTCGATGCCTTTTTGTCGAACCGAGCAGGCTATAATGCCTAATAATGTTGCTTCGTCTTCGTTGTCTGTGGGCTTGAATCCCATGCCTTGTAATATTGTTTTAACACGTTCAGTGTCACTTTGATTCATCTGACATCCTAATGGAAGGAGGAAGTATTTCATCTATTCTGTATATTTTATATGTTAGTTTGCAAAGATAAGAAAAAAAGTCGACAAGTTTTAGTAGATAAGACTTATAATATCTTTTATGATTTCGTTGTCTGAACTTGGCGCTTCTTTTAAGTTAGCTCCTCTCAGTAATTCTATTGCGGCATTGATAGACACTGGTTCCAGACTGTCGGATGCAATATTGATATCTCTGATGATGCCTTTGTCTTCGTCAATGTCTAGGTCTAAGTCGATGCTTCCCCAGTCGAAGGTTGCGCTTTTCTTGGTGTGGAATTCTTTCCATTTTCCAAAGAGATATTCTTTACTTCCGATATGCTGGCTTAATTCAATAGCATCGTTGTTGCATAAGTCATCGAAGTTTATTACAGTAGCAGTGTTTTGGTAAACATCTTCGAAAGCTCTGATGAGGTGGGGGATGATGTTTTCTGATGTTATGTCTGCTACTTCAGAAAGGTTTATCACTCTGCTTGCTACTGATTTGACTCCGTGTTTGTGAAGCTTGGCTGGTTTTACCTTAAGGTATCTTTGTAAACGTTCGCCATCGGTTTTTATCAGGATGGTTCCGTGATGTAATCCTTGGTGTTTTGTCTTGGCGAATGCGTTGCCGGAAAATTTGCGACCTTGATAAGTGATGTCGTTTCTGCCGCTTACTTCTGTTTCAAGGTTGAAATCTAGTAATGCTTTCTGTATGACTTGCATCTGCTTTTTAACGTCGTAGATGTCTTTGTCTGCGATAAAAGAGAAGTTGAGGTTTCCTAAGTCGTGGTAGACAGCTCCGCCTCCGGTTCTTCTTCTTGCTAGAAATCCACCTTCGTTAAGCAAAGATTCGATGTCACATTCGCTATATGGATTCTGATTGGTGCCAATGACAACGGTTTGCTTGTTTTTCCATAAGAAAAGGCTTACGGTGTTTGGAAGGAAGTTGTCAAGAAGATTGCTTTCAACGGCTAGGTTTATATAAGGGTTGTATTGGTTTCCTATTATGATTTGTAGTTTGGTCTTGTTTTCTGTAGTTGTCATTTAAGTTATTTCTTTAAAGGGTTCTCTATGATGTAGCCTATGTTAAGGAACGCTCCTGCGTTGACGTTGCGTCCTTGGTTTTTTGTCACATTGGTTAATCCTAGGAAATATCTGAATTCAATGAATATATTGTTGAATGAGCTTTGGCCGAGGTCGCGGGTGAATATGCCGAATGCTAATCCAAACTCGAAAGGATTGTATGTCCCTTTTTCGAATTTTGTGATTTCGGATGTGGTATTACCTATTTTTGACTTGTCTTTCCCACTGAGACAGAAGTTGAATGAAGGTCCTATTTCTAGTCCAATTAAGTCTTTTATGGAATATTTGTAGAGGATTGGTATGTCGATGTAGTATAATGATGTAGTGTGATAGATTTTTAGATAGTTGTATTGGTCGTCTATGATCTTTGAGAATTGTTGTCCTTTGGCTGAGAATTTTACGTTGGCAACGATGCTCATGTTTTGGTCAAGTTTGTACTGAGCGATGCCGCCAATGTTGAATCCGACTTTAAGACCGCCATCATCGTTTTTTGTAGAGATGGTGTTCATGTTCAGACCGCCGGTGAAACCATACAATAAATCTTGTGATTGGGAATTAGTGCTTGAAAAGATGATTATCAAAAGTGAAATCAAAAGAGAAAAAAATCTCTTTCTTTTAGGAATGTGTTTTATTGATAAAAGATTTACCATAAGCACTAAAAAAGCCACTCGAATCTGGAGTGGCTCTGTGATTTTTATTTGTAGTCTCTAGGGGATTTGAACCCCTGTTACCAGGATGAAAACCTGACGTCCTGACCAGACTAGACGAAGAGACCGCCCTTTAAATGACCACTTTTTAAAGTAGTGGTGAACTTTTGTAGTCTCTAGGGGATTTGAACCCCTGTTACCAGGATGAAAACCTGACGTCCTGACCAGACTAGACGAAGAGACCGCCGTGTTTTGTGATTGCAAAAGTACACAAATTTTAATTACGCGCAACTAAAAAATGAACTTTTTTAAAAATATTTTTTATTTGTATTATTATCAATGGTTTATGGTTAAAAACAAAGCGGAAAAAGACGTCTTTTCCGCTTTGTACTATGCTTTTTGTGATCTATTTAAGTTTTTATTATGCCTAAAATATCACAAATCGTAAATTATTCGAATGTAAATGATAATTGGAATGTCTTATTTTTTAATTTGTCAAAGCTACTTGTGAGTGGTGTTTTGCTTTCAGGATCTATTAAATCGCATAATCCATAGCTCATTTTTATTTCTATGCCGAATTTGAATTCACCTGTATAGAAGTCGAATCCGGTGCCTATTTCAGGAGCGAAATCATATCGTTTTAGTTTTATGTCAAATTTCTTTGCTGTGAAATTGATTTTGTTGTTTGCTCCAAATATTACATAAGCTGCAGTGTTGTTATATCTTTTTGATCGATATTTGAATTGCAGAGGTAATTCAAGATATACATTATGGATGGAAAAAGTCTGTGAAAATTCTTTTTCTGTTCCTAGTGATTTTCCTTTGTATGTGATGCTTGTCTCGCCCCAGCTGATGGTTGGGATAAGTCTTAAGTCGAAATATTTTGCAAGGCGAAGGTTTCCAACAACGCCGACAGACATTCCGAATGGCAATGATTGAGAGATGTTGTTGATGTTATATTTGCTATTTATGCTTATTGTGTCATTTAGTTGGTCGAAATATGCGCTGCCTTCTTTTCCGTCATATTCTATGTTTTGGAAGTTTGTGACGAATTTTGGTGAGAACCACATTTGGTTATAACCTATGATATATCCGAAATGATAAGGTTCGTTATCATATAACGGCATATTTAAAGGCTTGTTCTTCTGTGCGTTTAACATTTCTGGCATCATGCATGATATAAAGCAGATGCAAATAAAAATCCTGGCTATTATTTTTCTCATAAACACAAAACGAGCTTAATGCTCTTTTATTATTGTAAATTAGATTTTTTGCTTTCTTCCAATAATCGTTCTTTATTAATAGGTACGGCTCCTATTTCTTCGCAGACGAGACCTCCTGCGAGGTTTGATAAGGCTGCTATGTTATATGCATCTTGCTTGCAGACGAGGCATAGCATTGCGACGCTCAATACGGTGTCGCCAGCTCCTGATACGTCTGCGATTTTTCTAAGATGCGCAGGGATATGGTGTGCTGTATTTGTTTCGTAATCTTTTATCAAAACGCCTCGTTCAGATAATGTCGTCATTATGTATCTGCAATTCAATTTGTCATGCAGTAAATCGACGGCTTTTATGATTCCTTCGATGTCGTTGTCTTTTGATGAGATGCCGACACCTTCTTTCAATTCCTTTAAGTTAGGTTTGAAGAATGTTACGTTTTGATATGCTAAGAAATTCTTTTTCTTAGGGTCAACGCCGATAGGGATGTTTTTTTCGTTTGCGATGTAAATGACTTCCTTTATCAGCATTTCTGTTAAAACACCTTTGTTATAATCTTGTAATATTATTCCATCGATGTTTTCTGTATTTGCAATTTCACGAATTTTGGTTATCAGTGAGTCGTGTTCGGTTTCTGTAAGGTCGAATATGTCTTCGGTATCGACGCGCAGCATTTGTGCATTGTTGCCGATGATTCTGACTTTGGTTGTCGTGATTCTCTCGTTGCTTTTTACTATGCCGGAGACATTCATGTTGTGTTCAAGCATGAGTGATGTCAGGTCGTTTGATTTCTCGTCTTTGCCTATTATGGAACACAAGATAGGTTCCGCTCCTAAGGCTTTAAGGTTTTGCGCTACGTTTGCAGCGCCGCCCAGACGTGAGAATGTCTTTGTCACAGAGACAATCGGAACAGGAGCTTCTGGTGAAATTCTTTCAACTTTACCATCCATATAGACGTCGAGCATCATGTCGCCGACTATCATGATTTTTTTGTTTTTAAAAGAATTGAATAGAATTTCCATGTTTAAGTCAATAAGTCAATAAGTCAATAAGTCAATAAGTCGATAAGTTGATTAGTTGAAAAGTTGTGAGTCAACAAGTGCTTATCGACTCATTGACTCACAGACTTGTTGTCTTATTTAAGTTTGCTTAAAGCTTCTTTAATTCTTACAGCTGCTTCGCGAAGTTTGTCTTCTGATGTAGCGTATGAGAGACGGATACATTCGTCGTTGCCGAAAGCTGCGCCACCAACGCAAGCAACGTGAGCTTTGTCTAATAAGTATAAGCAGAGGTCGTCGCTGTTGTTGATTGTTGTTTCGCCGTCTGTCTTGCCGAAGTAAGATTTGATTTCAGGGAACATATAGAAAGCGCCTGCTGGTCTGCTTAACTTCAAGCCTGGGATTTCGCTTAAGAGTTCGAAGAACATGTCGCGGCGGTTTCTGAAAGCCTTGAGCATAGTTTGGATTTCTTCTGAGTTTTCAGGAGACATCTTCATTGCTTCTAAAGAAGCTGCTTGAGCGATTGTACAGATACCTGATGTGTATTGGCCTTGGATTTTGTTACATGCAGAAACGATTTCTTTAGGAGCTGCGATGTAACCTATACGCCAACCTGTCATAGCATAACCTTTAGCAACACCGTTGATGATGACGAGTCTGTCTTTCAATTCTGTGAATTGACCCATGCTTTCGTGTTTTTGTTCGTATTGGATGAATTCATAGATTTCGTCAGACAAGATGATGACTTGAGGGTGTCTTTTGAATACTTCTGCCAAAGAAGCTAATTCGGCTTTTGTATATACTGAACCAGAAGGGTTACATGGTGTGCTGAAGATGAAGGCTTTTGTTTTTGGAGTGATAGCTGCTTCTAATTGTTCAGCAGTGATTTTGAAGTTTTGTTCAGCTGTTGTGTTGATGAAAACAGGAGTACCGTCAGCTAATTTAACCATTTCAGGATATGATACCCAGAAAGGAGCAGGGATAATAACTTCGTCGCCTTTATCAACGATAGCCATGAAGACGTTTGTGATAGCTTGTTTTGCACCGTTTGAAACGATGATGTCAGCGTCTGTATAGTCAAGGCCGTTGTCACGTTTTAATTTTTCAGCGATAGCTTTGCGCAATGCTGGTGTGCCTGGAACAGGAGGATAGTGTGTGTCGTTGTTGTTGATAGCATCGATACCTGCTTGTTTTGCTGCAACTGGTGTGTTGAAGTCAGGTTCGCCAATGCTTAAAGAAATAACGTCGATACCTTGAGCTTTTAATTCACGGCTTAATTGAGTCATTTTTAATGTAGCAGATTCTGCCATGTTGTTGACTCTTTGTGATAAAATGATGTTTCCCATTTTTTTGTGCTTTTATTTATGATGTTAATGTTAAAAAACTAAATTATTTCAATCTACAAAATTACTATTTTTTGTAATAACAAACACCTATTATTTTTTAAATTTAATAAAATGTTTTTCGTTATTTTTGCATAAAATATTTTTTGATATGAATATTGTAGATATAGCAGATGTAGTAGAAATAGTTTTAATGATATTAATGCTGGTTTCGGTTGTGTTTATGTTTAGAAAAGAAGAAAAACCGAAAAATGGCATTGCTGCTAAAATGGAAAATGACAATGAGCTGAAAGCGACCTCATTGAAGCTTACAACTCCGTTGAAGATCCAGGCTTATGAACGCCTGCTTCTTTATATTGAACGTATTCAGTTTCCTGTTTTGGTGAAACGTATTTTCCATCCTGGCATATCGAGAGACGACTTTCATTTCTCGCTTTTACAAAATGTTCAGGATGAATTTGAACATAATCTAGCACAACGCCTTTATGTGTCAGAATCTACATGGCAACTGATTGTACTTGCCAAGGAAGAGGTGCTGCAAAATGTGAATGCTGTATTCAACGACAATCCTAATGCTGAGATTGCAATGATAGCGCAGAAACTCGCTTCATTTGAAAATCCTATGGTGGAAAAGGCAGTTGTAAATATTAAAAATGAATTTAACTCTTTATAGAGAAATAGTTATGGAATTTTCTGCAATACAAATAGCAACATTTCTTTCTGGCACCATTGAAGGTGATCCAGAAGTGAAAGTTTATAATGTGGCAAAGATAGAGGAGGGTGCTCCTGGAATGTTGAGCTTCCTCGCAAACCCAAAATATTCTCAATATCTTTATACAACCAAGTCTTCGATAGTTCTTGTCAATAACGATTTTGAACTTCAGGGCAAGGTGTCAGCGACTCTCATCAGAGTGCCTGACGCATACGCGGCATTCGCGCAGCTGCTTGGTCTCTATCAGCAGTTTATGGAATCTAAAACAGGAGTGTCTTCTCTTTCGTTCATCTCTAAAGATGCAACATACGGCGATGACGTGTATGTAGGTGAATTCGCTTTCATAGGTGAAAGAGTGAAGATCGGCAACAGAGTCAAGATCTATCCTCAGGCCTATATCGGCGACGATTCTGTAATCGGTGATGATACAATAATATACGCTGGCGCAAAACTTTATGCGCAGACAGTTGTTGGTAAGTCTTGTATACTGCATTCTGGCTGCGTCATCGGCGCTGACGGTTTCGGCTTCGCTCCTCAATACGATGGCTCTTATAAAAAGATTCCTCAAATCGGTAATGTGGTGTTGGGAGATAATGTTGAGATTGGCGCTAACACCTGCATCGACTGCGCAACAATGGGGTCTACAAGAATTCATGATGGCGTGAAACTTGACAATCTCATCCAGGTGGCTCATAATGTAGAGATAGGCGATAATACAGCCATAGCAGCTCAGACTGGAATCAGCGGATCTACAAAAATCGGAACTCAATGTGTGATAGGTGGACAAGTCGGTTTCGTGGGTCATATTCATATTGCGGACAATACTAAAGTCGCGGCTCAGACTGGTGTTATCGGCAGCGTGAAAAAAGAAGGCGAGGAGCTTATGGGTTATCCAGCAATGAAGCTGAAAGACTTCTTGAGAATGTCAGTCTATACTAAAAACATAGAGAAGTTGGTGAAACGTGTTGAGGAACTGGAAAAGAAACTAAATGAAAAATAACTATAACTGCTAAAGGTACAGTAATGAAATTAGAAAAACAACAAACCATAAAACAGGATGTAAGTATCAGCGGAACAGGTCTTCATACCGGACAGAAAGGTACATTGACATTTCATCCTGCTGAAGCGAATCACGGCATAAAGTTTAGAAGAATTGATGTTGAAGGTCAGCCTATCGTTGAGGCTAGAGTGGAAAATGTCGTGGATACATCACGCGGAACGACGATAGCTCAAAATGGTGTTAGAGTCTATACCGTTGAGCACATACTTGCATCATTGCGTGGTGCAGGCGTAGATAATGTGTTGATAGACATAAATTGTGAAGAGCCTCCTATTCAAGATGGCAGCGCAAAGAACATGATAGAAGCTCTTAAGTCTGCAGGCATCGTTGAACAGGATGCTGAAAGAGAATATCTTCGTCTTAAAAGAAGTGTGAGTTATTTTCATCCAAAAATCGGTTGTGAGATTGTCATTGAACCTGCCGATGACTTCAGAATGGAGGTAAACGTCGATTATAACTCTCAGGTGCTTAAACCTCAGACTGCAGTACTTGAAAGTATGGCGGATTTCGAGAAAGAGATTGCTCCTTGTCGTACCTTCGTCTTCTTCCAGGAACTGGAAATGCTTCTTAAACATAATCTTATCAAAGGCGGCGACCTCTCAACAGCTATAGTTTTTGTAGAGAACTTCGTCGGTGAAGAGGAACTTCAACGTGTGGCTAAGCTTTTCAATATGGAGTCTGTTGGCGTTCATGAAGGTGGTATCTTGAATAACACAACATTACATTTCGAAAACGAGCCTGCACGTCATAAACTCTTGGATTTAATCGGCGATATGGCTTTGCTCGGAAAACCAATACTCGGTCATGTCAAGGCGTTCAAACCAGGACACCTCGCTAATACAGAATTCGCTAAGTTGGTTTTGGAGAATTTGGCTAATGACTAATGACAAAAGGCTAAAGAAAAATAGCTGCTGTTAACGGCAGCTATTTTTGTATATGAGATTTTGTTTTTTATTTTCTGAATTTGTATCCTACTGTAAGAGTTAATGTGTTTTGTTTTACATTAGGACCATCATAAGTAGTAGTGGTGCCATAATAGACACGGAATATATTGGTAAGTCGTTAGTCATTAGCCATTTGCCTTTAGTCATTATTATACAATTTCGATAGAAATCTTCCGACGCTTTCGTATCCGTATTTCTCAATGACGCTGTTTCTTAAATAATTTGCGTCGTAGTTTTTATATGTCTCTATCATTTTTATCATAGCTTCTGCCAAGGCTTCCTTGTTTTTCGGTTCGACCAGAATTCCTTTGGTGTCATCAATCATTTCTTTGATGCCGCCGACATTTGTGCTTACTACAGGCAATCCTGATGCTAGTGCTTCGAGAATTACGACTGGCATATTTTCGTAGTTGCTGGATAAAACCAAGAAGTCGCCGGATGAGAGCTCGTCGGCTAAAGCTTGTCCTTGCAATAAGCCTGTAAATGACACCTTATTAATTAATTGCAGTTCTTTTGCTTTTTCTTTCATCAAGTCTAAGTCCATGCCTTCACCGATGAGCGTGCATTGGAAGTCGATGCCTTTGTCGTTGATAATCTTTAATGATTCCAAAAGTCCGCTTATGTTTTTAGATTTGTCTTCAAAACAGCTGATGTGGATAATCTTGCAAGGCGCGTTGTTTTTCTCGCTTATATGAAACATGTCGAGGTTTACGACATTAGGCAATACAACGTAATTGTCGTTTTTCAATCCGTGGTTTCTCATTGCAGTAGCGAGATTCTCTGTTACGGTGGTGACTACTTCCGCATTGCGAACTGCCAACTTACATGCTGACTTTCTTAAGAAACCGCTGAAGTCGTTGCCAGGCAAATATCTCGACCAATGTTCTGTAATTATATAAGGTGTCTTGTGTAATAACTTCTGAATCCAGGCAATGATGCCAAGACGTGTCAATACGTGAACGTGAATCATATCGGCTGGCTTACACAACTTCAACGCTTTCATATTGGCACGATAGAAACGAAGCAATGACTGAATCTTGTTCTTTGGCTTTTTATAATAGACGCGAATCGTGTCGACATTATTCTCTAACGTCCTTACGATTTCGTAATTGCAATTGGCAGTGAGCTGTGGGTTATGAGCATTATGCTCAATGCTCAATGCTCGTTGCTCTTGGCAATAAATAACAGTGATATCGTTGAACAAAGCGGCTGCTTCGGCATGACGTTGCACGAATAAACCGAACATAGGGTCGTAGCGATGCGGATACCAGCGCGCTAGAAAAATGATATGTTTTCTTTCTTTATTCATGGCGATATTTTTTGATTATATCTAAAGAATTGTTAACTCTTTCTTCATCGGAACCTCTGACAATTCCGAAAGGAACATTCATTTTTGTCAGTGTGTGCTTATATATTTCAAACAGTTCCTTGCGTTCTTCTAGGTTTGGATTTTCTCTTAACGGATCATAAACCCAAGGCAAGTCGATGTCGCAGAGCAGGTATAAGTCGAAGTCTTGTTGCTTTAAGATATCATCGATTGTTTCATTGGAATGTTTGAAGACATATTCGACCCAAATTTTGCAGACGATGGTTTCTGTATCTGCTATCAGTATCTCAGGATTTTTTTTCTTTTCTTCTAAGATAAGATGATATTGGCCTTTTGCAATCTCGACGACGTCGTTTTCTGTATATTGACCTTCGAAGTTTTCAAGATATGTTCTTGAATATTCTGGTATATAGTCGACATTGAAATGTCTTGCCAGTTTTTCTGCAAGCGTTGACTTTCCTGTCGATTCAGGTCCGGTGATGGCAATCTTAAACATTTTTCTTCGCCTCCTTGCTCCAACTGATGTAACCCATAACGGCTATGATTGCGTAAATTATATATTGTAAGACTGTAAGATATAAACCATTATAAATACATAATGGAATCAGTATGATATCGCAGAGCAAATATAAAGTCCAATTCTCGACTTTCTTTAAAGCGGTGAGTAACATTCCGCCTAAACCTAAGACGCCAGTGAGATAGTCGAGGAATGTCGTCGCATCAGAAGAGAATGTCTTTGAAACTAATAACAAAACCAAGAGAATTGCTAATGTCACCAGCCTTTGTCTTGTGTTTAAAAAAGTAACTGTTAATGATTCGGATTGTTGTCTGTTGTCCGTTGTCCGTTGTCCGTTGTCTTTTATCCAGTTCCACCATCCGAAAACGCTTATCACGAAATATAGGAAGTTGATGACGGCATTGGCGAACAGACCGTTTTTTACGAATATGAATACGTATAACAAAACGCTGATAATTCCAATAGGGAAGACCAAGACGTTGATCTTCTTGGAATACCAGACGCTGATAAGTCCGGTCGCAACAGCAATTAATTCAATTATCAATTCATAATTCATAATTCCTAACTCCTAACTCCTAACTCCTAATTCCTAACTGATTATCATCTCATATCAATAACCTCTACATTAGGATGTATCTTCTCGTCAAAGAAGAACATGCTGTCTGGGAGATTTTGGTTTGTATGGAAACTTTCAATAGAGTACATTAAATAACTATCATCTAAATTATTGATGTCGATTTCATGTATTTTCAAATCTTTGTTTTTGACATACAGACTTATACTTTTGAAAGTTGTTGCTTCGTTTTCTGTTATTAACAGATGTGTCAAGTCGGCATCGCTGCAATGCTCGAACCTTACGTTAACGTTTTCTGAGAAAGAATTGATGATGGCGAGAGGAGAGTTGTTGTTGTCCTCGTTAACATCGCTTATCATTACTTCTTGCTCATCGATGAGATAAGTCCAGAGTGTGGATCCGTCGCTAATCATCTCCTGACCATCGATTTTTAACAGATAAGCTTCACCTTTCATGTAGGCAAAACCTTTCATCTCGTTGCTTACTTCTTCTTTGGTGCCGTATCTATAATTGAAGATGACGCTGATGTCGTTGTAGGATTTATTTTTATCAATGACCTTATTGAGAAAATCCTTGGCGGACTGAGCATATACATTTATGCTTAACAGTATGCCTATTATTATCAAGATAGTTTTTTTCATATTATTATTTTTTTTAGTAGAGACGCGTCAATGATGTCTTTTATTGTAGATTGTATGTATTTTTATACAAATTACATCATTGACACGTCTGTGCAAATTCAAGGTCAATCCTCATTACCGCAGTTCAAATCTTTGAGGTATTGTTCTAGGGCCATTTCGTTGGCGACTCTTACCTCACGTTGTTTGCTGCCAGCGAAAGGACCTACGATGCCAGCTTTTTCGAGTTGGTCGATGATGCGTCCAGCTCTATTGTAACCGAGTTTCAACTTACGTTGAAGCATTGAAGTCGAACCTTGTTGTGTCTGAACGATGATATACGCTGCTTCTTCAAAGAGAGGGTCTCGTTCGTCAGGGTTGAGATTTTCTTTGCTGCCGCCTTCTTCTTTTTCGTCAGGGCAGTCAGGAAGGTTATATGCTTCAGCGTAGCCTCTTTGCGAACCGATGAAGTCAGTGATTTCTTCTACTTCAGGAGTGTCGATGAAAGCGCACTGCAGACGTACCAAGTCGTTGCCTGTAGATAACAGCATGTCACCGCGACCGATGAGTTGGTCGGCGCCGTTAGTGTCGAGGATAGTCATGGAGTCGACGCGTGAGATGACTCGGAATGCGATACGTGCAGGGAAGTTGGCCTTGATAGAACCTGTGATGATATTGACAGAAGGACGTTGTGTCGCGATGATGAGGTGGATGCCGATAGCACGAGCGAGCTGAGCAAGACGTGCGATAGGAGCCTCGACTTCTTTACCCGCTGTCATGATCAAGTCGGCGAACTCGTCAACGACCAATACGATATAAGGCAAGAAACGATGTCCGTCGTAAGGATTCAACTTACGAGCGATGAACTTGGCGTTATATTCTTTGATGTTACGTACTTGAGCGTCTTTCAATAACTCATAACGCTGATCCATCTCAATGCATAATGAGTTGAGCGTTCTGACGACTTTTCTTACGTCTGTGATGATAGCTTCTTCTGCATCAGGAAGCTTTGCCAAGAAATGACGTTCAATTTTTTTGTAAAGACTTAACTCAACTTTCTTAGGGTCGACGAGGACGAACTTAAGTTCAGCAGGATGTTTGCTGTATAACAATGATGATATGATGGCGTTGATACCAACAGACTTACCCTGACCGGTCGCACCAGCCATCAGGATGTGTGGCATCTTGGCGAGGTCGGCGACATAACTCTCGTTAGAGATGGTCTTGCCGATGCCGAATGGAAGTTCGTATCCGCATTTCTGGAAACGTTCTGAACCCAAGACAGTTTTCATGGAAACTATTTGTGGCTTTTGGTTCGGTACCTCGATACCGACGGTTCCTTTGCCTGGTATAGGAGCGATGATACGGATACCGATGGCTGAGAGACATAATGCGATATCATCTTGCAAGCTTTTTATCTTTGAGATTCTCACGCCTGCAGCAGGGATGATTTCGTATAATGTCACTGTTGGTCCAATGGTCGCTTTGATCTTGTCGATGGCGATGTTATAGTTTGCCAAAGTGTCGACGATACGTTTCTTGTTTTCTTCGAGCTCTTCTTTGTCGACGCTGCTTGTGCTTTCGCCGTAATCAACCAACAAATCCAATGGAGGGAGTTTGTAGCTTGAAAGTTCGAGTTTAGGGTCGAAGTGTGTGTCCAATCCAAAATGCTCGCCTATCTCAATGGCCTGCTTCTCTTCTGTAGGAGCAGTGACTTCCATAGTGATGTCGTCAGCATTGACTTCATCGCTGCTTTCTTTTGGACTTGGAGTTATTTCTATATCTGTACTAGGTGTTTCTATAGGATCCTTATGCTTTACGATAATCTCAACATCTTCGTATTCATCTTCATTTTCATTATCGAATTCATCAATATCATCGAATTTGTTGTCGATGTCATCATCGAAATTCTCCTTGTTATCGGTGTGATCATCTTCGTCTTCATTGTCAATATCATTGTCGATGTCATCGTCAATCTTATTAACAATGCCAGAGTCAGAGATGGAATCAGAGTCGTTGTCATCATCAGTGTCATCGTCAGCTTTCTTCTTTTCCCAATTTATTGTAGGCATTTTGATGTCGAAAGTGAATATCACATATAAGAATGCGAGGAATATCAGGATGATGTAGATTCCTAATTCTTGGATGAAAGGTTCTAATAGGTCGTGGATATAAATGCCGACGACGCCATAGAATGTGTCGAATGTGTTTGTGTTAGGCAATATTGTGGCAAGTGTCAATGGCAACCAGATCAAGGTCATCAATGAGTATTTACAGATTGTCCATAATTTGATTTTAGGTCCTTTGAAAGAGAGGTTGGAACCGGCTATGAACAACAGTAATATCAGATATAGGGAACCGATGCCGAAAGCGTTTCTGCTTAGCCACATGCCAATCTTATCTCCGAAGTTACCTGTTAGGTTGTAACCTATGACGTATGAAGTGTATGATAACAAGATGAACACGCTCAACAGCATTAAGAATACGCCAATGCTTATTCCAATGCGTGGATCTTTTGCTTTCTTGCGAGTGGCGGTCTTGCTGGTTTTAGGCTTGCTTTTTTTAGGAGCCTTGCCTTTGTCTTTTGCAGCGCTGACTTTTTCGCTAGGCGTTTCTTCTTTTATAGTGTTTCTTATTGGTTTGTTGCTGTTATATCCCATATCAATCTACGAATCTGAATGTTTTGTTGTAGCGTATTTTTCCGGTGTTCTTGTCCATTGAAAGCCATACGAATACTGGTTTTCCAACTATATGGTCAACAGGTACGTAACCCCAGAATCTTGAGTCTTGTGAGTTATGTCTGTTGTCGCCCATCATCCAATAATAATCCATCTTGAATGTATATTCGTCGGTCTCTTCTCCGTTGATTAAGATCTTGCCGTCTTTGATTTTCATATCGTTGCGCTCGTAAGCCTTGATGATTCTGTCGTAAAGGGCGATGTTTTCAGTGTTGATCTTCACTGTCTTTCCTTCTTGTGGTATTACGATAGGTCCGAAGTTGTCTGCGTTCCACTTGAAGTGTGTGGTGTCGTTAGGGAAGATGTCTTCAGAAACTTCTGTGCCAGCAGGTGATATTCTTCTTTCCACTGATTTTACGAATGGAAGTTTTCTGAATTCTTCGGCTATGTCGGCTGTCATATTGAATATCAACTCGTCTGCATGTGCTGTTCTGTAGCCTTCGGTGATATTGAATTTTTCCAATATTTTAGGATTGATGCCGTTGCTTGTAATCTTGACGATGTAATTATGTTGCATCTCGTTTGGCTGTTCGCCTATTTCGCCATTGATATATACGATGCCGTCGATAATCTGCAATGTGTCGCCTGGCATACCGATGAGGCGTTTTACGTAGTTCTCGCGTTTGTCAACAGGGCGTGTTATGATGTTGCCGAACTGTTTCTTGTCGTTCATGACTTTATCTCTGCCGAAGTAACGTACCAGCTGGTAGAATGTGACGTTGCTTTGATATACTTCGCTCACTGTGTCGCCGGCAGGGAAGTTGAACACTATAGGGTCGTTGCGTTTTATCTCTGTTGTTCCAGGCAAGCGTTTGTAAGGAAGCTGTGGCTTTTCAATGTATGACTTCGCAGTCTTTGACCAAGGCAAGGTGTGATGCACGAATGGGAATGCGAGCGGTGTGTTAGGAACACGTGGACCGTAACCGATCTTGCTTACAACCAAATAGTCGCCGACTAAAAGTGATTTTTCCATACTTGATGATGGAATGGTATATGCTTCGAATAAGAATGTTCTGATAATCAAAGCAGCTACAACTGCCCATACTATAGCATCGAGCCATTCGCGTACAGGACTCTTCTTAGGGTAGGCTGTGACTCTTGGGTCGCTGTATTTTGAACCTTGGTGATTTACGATAGGGAAGAAGATGAATGGAACTACGGCGGCGCATACTATCTCCCAGATTTTGAATCTTCCGAATGACTTGGCTAAGTCGATGAACATAAGCATCATTGTGAAGAAATTGATATAAGGTAAGAATAGCAAAAGATACCACCACCATTGTGTGCAGTTGACAATCTTGGATAATATGAAAAGGTTGTAATATGGTATTACGGAATAGAATCCTTTGTAACCTGCTTTTTCAAAAAGTTTCCAGCAGAACGCGATTGGAAGTGTGAAGAATGCTGGAACTAATAATACGAATAATATGAATGATAACATAGTCTGATTTTTTTAACAGTTTAACAAGTCGTTCATTGTGTATAATCCTTTTTTGCCGATGAGGAATTCTGCTGCTATCACAGCGCCAGTAGCAAAACCTTCGCGGCTGAATGCCTCGTGGCGGAGACTGATGATGTCGCAGGATGATTCAGCCTTGACTTCATGAATGCCGAAATATTCGCCTTCACGAATTGCCTCTATTGGCAATACGCCGTCGCTTATGCATTGTTCATTGTTATCTGTACATTCCCAAGAGTTGTAGTTCTTGTTGTTGTCGACGATATCGTTGGCGAGCTTCACCGCTGTGCCGCTAGGCTTGTCGAGTTTGTGGATATGATGAGTCTCGGTGAGACTTAACTTGTAATCGTATTTCTCTGTTATCTTGGCGAGCTGCTGGTTGAGCATGAACATGATGTTCATTCCAATGCTGAAGTTAGGAGCATAGAACAAGGCCTGGCTTTCTTTCTCGCATCTTTCTTTTATCTCGTTAAAATGCTGATACCATGCTGTAGTTCCGCAGACCACAGGGATGTTCATGTCGAAGCAGCGCTTGATGTTGTCGAATGCTGTAGCAGGAGTGCTGAATTCAATCGCCACTACATCTTCTGAGCTTCTGAGCTTCTGAGCTTCTGAGTTTTTAAAAGCATCCCATTCAACATCATTATCAATTGTTGCTAATATCTCATGGCCGCGTTGGAGAGCGATCTTCTCAACCTCGTGACCCATTTTGCCGTATCCTAATAATATTATTTTCATCTTTAAAATTTTAGTTTGAGAGAAACGCCTGTTGCGCATTTGCCGTATCCGTAGGCCATTTCTCTGTAATTGGTTTGTAACATTGGTTCTACCTTTAATGTCAAGTCATCGCCGATGTCATATTCGAAAAAGTGAGCGTCGACGCATGCGTCTATGACGTTGAGTCCGTACCATGCAGCCATTATTATCCAGCTGAGTTCCATGTTACGTCGGTAATAATCCCTTATGGTTATGAGGTTCTCCTTGGAATAACGTTTGGAGATTTTGATTATATCTTCGTCAGCCTCAGTTATCGTTCCGGTCTTGTAGTCGAAGGCCAGTCTGTAGTCGCGGTAATAGTCACCGTTCATGTCGGCAAAATAAAAAATCGTTCCGATGCCGGCATAGACGATAGGTATTTTCCAGTATTTCTTGTTGTAAGCCTGACCTAATCCAGGGAGCACTGCCGAATAAATCGTGGCTTTCTTTGGATTATGTTTCTGAGGTACTGCTATGCTGTCGTTTTTCGCAAAGACAGAACATGTCAATGCAAGCGACGCCAATAGCAATATCAGAAGACGTTTGAACATTTCAAGAATCAGTTTTTGTTGATTAAAGCGATAAGTCTTTCAAAATCCTCATCGTTTTTGAAGTCGATAGTCAAGCTGCCTTTGCCTTTGCTGTTACGGTTGATCTTTACCTTTGTGTTTAAAGACTTTGATAAAGAGTCGACGGTGAAGATGAATGCTTCTGGCAATACATCCTTTTGTTTCTTTGTCTTGATGTTCTTTGTGTTGAGAGAACGTACGAGTTCTTCTACCTGTCTAACACTTAGATCCTTGTCGATGATCTCTTTGAGGATGACAAGCTGTTTCGCTTTATCTTCTATGTTGATTATTGCGCGAGCCTGGCTCATGGAGATGAATCCGTCGCGTAATGCTACCTGTACTTCTGGAGGCAATTTGAGAAGACGCAAGAAGTTTGTCACTGTGCTTCTGTCTTTACCTACTTTCTCGCTGAGCTGTTCTTGTGTTATGTTACACTCTTCGATAAGACGTTGGTAAGATAGAGCTATCTCTATTGCGTTGAGGCCTTCACGGTGAGTGTTTTCTATCAATGCCATTTCGAGCATCTGTTCGTCGTTGGCGACGCGGATGAATACAGGTATTGTCTTGAGACCTGCCATCTTTGATGCGCGGAGACGACGTTCGCCAGAGATGAGCTGATACTTGTCACGTCCCATTTTTCTGACAGTGACAGGCTGTATCACGCCCTGTATCTTTATCGACTCTGCCAGTTCGTTGAGAGCTGTCTCGTCGAAGTCGGTTCTAGGCTGGAAAGGGTTGGCTTCAATAAAGTCGATGTTCAGTTCTGCCACGGCACCTGCTACGTAGTTGCCAGAGATGTCAGATGAAGTTATATCTGTTTCAGGGCTTTGTAATATAGCGTCAAGTCCGCGACCTAATCCTCTTTTTTTATTCTGTAATGACATTTTCGTTGTTTTTTAATATTTCTCTTGCAAGGTTAAGATAATTTATAGCGCCTATGCTTGTGGCGTCGTGCATGATGGCGGTCTGTCCGTAGCTAGGAGCTTCGCTGAGACGGGTGTTGACGTTGATGATGGTGTCGAATACCATTGACTGGAAGTGAGTCTTCACTTCGTTCACAACCTGCTTAGCTATTCTTGTTCTTGAGTCGAACATGGTCAACAAGATGCCTTCGATGTCGAGTTCTGGGTTGAATCTGCTTTGTACGATTTTGATGGTGTTGAGCAGTTTGCCCAATCCTTCAAGGGCGAAATACTGACATTGTACGGGGATGATAACAGAGTCGGCTGCTGTGAGTGCATTTACGGTTATTAAACCTAATGATGGAGAGCAGTCGATGATGATGTAGTCATATTCGTCTTTGATGCTGGACAGAGCGTTGCTCATCATCTTCTCGCGCTGTGGCAGGTTGATGATCTCGATCTCGGCTCCGACCAAGTCGATATGCGCTGGTAAAAGGAATAGATTTGGAGTCTCTGTCTCCTTGATGATGTCTTTAGGATTTACGTTATCGATGATGCATTCGTAGATGCTGCCTTCTATCTCTTTAGGATCGAAGCCCACTCCCGATGTGGAGTTTGCCTGAGGATCAGCGTCGATAAGTAATGTCTTGTGTTCAAGGACTGCAAGGCTTGCTGCGAGGTTGATGGCAGTGGTTGTCTTGCCAACTCCGCCTTTTTGATTGGCTATAGCTATTATCTTTCCCATCTCTTGTTGATTTATTTATTAAACTACAAAGGTACAATTTTTATTGTAAAAAATGAAGATGTAATCGTAGAAGTTTTCAACAATTTTTTGCGAACTAAGGCTGTTGAACTTTGAACTTTGAACTTTGAACTCTGAGCTTTGAGTTTTGACAAAAAAAGAGCTACTAAAATATAGTAGCTCCTTCCTAAACTTTAGCCATTTGTCTTTGGCCGTTAGTCATTATTTATCTAGTTCGTCAAACCATGCATCGAGTGATTTGTCGTCATCGAATTCTTCGTGTTTTGGTTCGTCAAAGTATCCTTCTGGATATTCGCCTGTTTCGATGAAATTCAATGTGTCTTTCAATGCGTTGGTGAATTTTTCAAAATCTTCTTTATATAAGAAAAGTTTATGCTTTTCATAGAAAAAACGATTTTGTTCATTGCTGAAACGACGTTTGCTTTCAGTGATGGTTATATACTTCTCTTCACCTTTTGTTGTCTTTACATCGAAGAAATATGTGCGTTTGCCAGCACGTATTGCTTTCGAAAACAATTCCTCACGGTTGTTCATCTTTTCATTTTCCATAACTGTCAAAAATTTGTGTTCTACCTATCAATTTTGATTTAGCAAAAATAAAGAAAATTATTATAGGCTGAACTTTTTTTTTGAAAAAAATATAATCGATTATAGACTGCAGACAACAGACTGCGGACAATAGACTTTGCTTGCTTTTTGACTATTATTTTATTTTTATTTTTTAAATAATTCCTTAATTGAAAAGTTAAATTTACTACTTTTGAAGTTCAATTTTTTTATCTGAAATTATGAAATTAAATTTAAGAAGACCAATAGTGTTTTTCGATTTGGAAGCTACAGGCTTGAATCCTGTCCATGATCGAATTGTTGAAATTAGTGCATTGAAAATCAATGTTGACGGAAATGAGGAACAGAAGACTTGGCTTGTCAATCCAGGTTGTCCTATACCTCCAGAAACAACGGCGATACATCATATATCCGACAATGACGTGAAGGATTGTCCAACCTTTAAAGAGCTGGCTCCGACTATCGCCAAGTTCTTCGCTTCATGCGATATCGCAGGTTATAATATCATAAAATTCGATATTCCTATGCTTATGGAGGAGTTCATCCGTGCCAATGTCGATTTCGATCTTAAGTCGAGACAGGTCGTCGACGTCATGAATATCTTCATGAAGATGGAACCTCGTACTCTCAAAGGCGCCTATCGTTTCTTCCTAAATAAAGAACTCGAGGACGCTCATTCTGCTTCCGCTGATACCATGGCGACTTACGAGGTGCTGACAGCTATGCTGGATAAATATAAAGATAGAGAATACACCGACAATAAAGGCGTCACTTCTGTGCCTGTGCAGAATGATATGCATCAGCTTTCTGAATTTTCTTTCCATAATAAAAACGCTGACCTTATGGGACAGATCGTTTTCGATGAGGAGGGTAAAGAGGTGTTTAAGTTCGGCAAGCATAAGGACAAAAGAGTGGAAGACGTGTTCCGCTTCGAACCTCAATATTATGATTGGATTATGAAAAGCGATTTCCCTGAATATACCAAGAAGGTTATAACAGGAATAAAATTAAGAATGGGTGGTAAGAATATTAAATTTTAAGAATATGAAAAGAAAGTCACAAAGATTATTGGCAATTTTATTAATGGTTTTGATTGGCTTGCCGCTAATAGCCAACAGCCAACAAACAACAACCAATGACCAGAATCCTCTTTGGATGCGTTATAACTCAATATCTCCTAAGGGTGATAAAATCGCCTTTGCTTATAAAGGTGATATCTATGTCGTTGATTCAGAAGGTGGACTTGCTCGTCAATTGACAACGAATTCGTCTTACGACTCTAGTCCTGTCTGGTCTAACGACGGTAAATATATTGCCTTTGCAACAGACAGAAATGCTAACTTTGATATTTATGTAGTGTCTGTTGATGGCGGCGTTGCAAAGCGTGTCACTACCAACTCAGTTTCAGAGACACCTCTCGCATTCTCTGCTGACGACAGCATGATTTATTATTCAGCAAGTATACAGAAGGACGCTGATAACGTACAGTTCCCTACAGCCTGGATGCGCGAATTATATAAGGTGTCTGTCGATGGCGGCCGTCCGGTTCAAGTCGCTGCTGTTAATGTGTGCAGCATCTCTTTCGACAATGACGGCGAGTCATTCCTCTATTATGACCAAAAAGGCAGCGAGGACAAATGGCGTAAGCACCAGATTTCATCAGTGGCTCGCGACATCGTATATTATGATGCAAAAGAAAAGACTCATACAATCTTGACATCAAACATAGGTGAAGACCGTGACCCTCGTTTCCTCCCAGGAAAAGAAGAGATGGTGTTCCTTAGCGAAGGTGAAGGCGGTAACTTCAACGTTTACAAAGCTAAAGTCAATGATGTGAATAATGCTCAGAAGATCACTGATTTTCCAACATATCCAGTTAGATTCTTAAGTGTATCAGATAACGGATTGTTGTGTTATGGTTATCAAGGCGAGATCTACACTCAGACTCTCGATGGCGAGCCTAAGAAGGTGGAGATTCAAATAGTGAACGACCAAGAGGAAACAACAGAGATGGGCAAGTTCGGCAAGGCTTCTGACATCACCATAACTCCTGACGGCGACCTCATCGCTTTCGTAGCTCGTGGCGAGGTGTTCGTTACTTCAGAAGAATATCAGACAACCAAACAGATCACTCATACTCCAGAAGCTGAGGCTTATCCAACTTTCTCTCCTGATGGAAAGACCTTGGTTTATGTCTCAGAACGTGATGGCTACTTCAACCTCTACAAAGCTGAAATGGCTCGTAAGGAAGACATCAACTTCACATACGCTACATTGATCAATGAAGAGCCTTTGTTTGAAAAGGACGGAATCGAACGTGGCGTTCCTAAGTTTTCTCCTGATGGAAAAGAACTCGCATATATTGAAAATAGAACTATCTTAAAAGTCGTTAACTTAGACACAAAGAAGGTACGTCAGATCACAGACGGAACCCAGCATTATCGTAATGATGACAACAGCTTCGAATATGAATGGTCACCAGACGGTAAGTGGTTCGCTCTTTCTTTCATCAGCAATATGCACGATCCTTATTCAGATGTCGGTATCGTTTCAGCATCAGGTGATATGAAGATTCATAATATCACAAACAGCGCATATATCACTTCATATCCTAAATGGGCTTTGGATGGTAATGCTGTTACTTTCGTTTCAAACCGTTACGGTATGCGTTCTCATGCTTCATGGGGAAGCCAGGATGATGCATTCATCGCTTTCATGAATCAGGAGGCTTATGATAAATTCCGTCTCACAAAAGAAGAATACGATCTTTTGAAGAAGGAAGAAAAAATGGCAAAAGATGTCGCTGAGAAATCTGATGACAAGAAGGATAAGAAAGACAAAAAAGATAAGAAGGATGACAAGAAAGCAGATGATAAAAAAGACATCGTCGTTGAACTTGACGGTCTTGAAGATCGTATCATCCGTCTCACTCCTATGTCATCACAACTTGCAGGTATCTCTCTCTCAAAAGATGGCGATAAGTTGTTCTTCCTTAGTTCTTTCGAAAAAGGCTACGACCTTTGGGAACTCGATGTCCGTGAGAAGTCAACAAAGATATTGAAGAAACTCGGCATCGGTGGTGCAGAACTGACATTAAATAAAAAAGGTGATAAACTTTATGTGTTGTCAGGCGGCAACCTCCAGACTATAGGTACAAAAGACGGCAAGTCGACATCTATTAAATATGATGCTACCATGACTCTCGACCGTGCTGCAGAACGTGAGTATATGTACAACCACATCTTCTTGCAGGAAAACAAACGTCTCTTCAGAAGAGACAGCAACGGCGCTGACTTCGCACAGATAAAGAAAGACTTTTATCCTTTCTTGGCACATATTAATAATAACTACGACTTTACAGAGTTGATGAGCGAGATTCTCGGTGAACTCAACGTATCTCACTCTGGCTGCGGTATGATGACCAATGGCAAGAGCGGCGACGTGACTGCTTACTTCGGATTACTCTTCGATGTCGATTATGAAGGCGATGGTCTCCTCATCGACGAGGTCTTGGAAAAAGGTCCATTCGACAAGAATCACTCTAAGGTTAAAGCCGGTGATATCATCGAAAAAATAGACGGCGTTGAGATTACCAAAGACATGGATTATTTCCCTCTTTTGAATAAGAAAGTTGGCAAGCAAGTCTTGGTGACAGTCTACAATCCAGACACAAAGAAACGTTGGGAAGAGATTGTTAAACCTATTTCAAAGGGCACACAAAACGAATTGTTATATCAACGCTGGATCAGACATAATGCAGAAGTCGTTGACAGCCTTTCAAATGGAACATTGGGTTATGTTCATATCCGTAGCATGGGAGATGCTAGCTACCGTGATGTCTATGCAGATATCTTAGGAAAATATAATAGAAGAAAAGGTATTGTCATCGATACACGTTTCAATGGTGGCGGTCGCTTGCACGAAGACATCGAGATTTTGTTCAGCGGTGAGAAATACCTCGAACAGGTCATCCGTGACAGTGTCGCTTGTGTGATGCCATCACGTCGTTATGTCAAGCCATCAATCATGTTGATGTGCGAGGCTAACTACAGCAACGCTCACGGTACACCATGGGTTTACAAATATAAGAAGATGGGTAAGTTGGTAGGTATGCCTGTCCCTGGAACTATGAGTAGTGTGACATGGGAGACATTACAAGATGAGTCATTGTACTTCGGTTTGCCAACAGTAGGTTATAGAACAGTGGACGGATATTATCTTGAAAACTCACAGCTCGAGCCAGATGTGAAGGTAAGAAACACACCAGAGAAACTCGCAGAAGGCATCGACGAGCAACTCGAAGCAGCAGTGAGAGAGTTGATGAAAGATGTAGAGAATTATAATTATTGGGGAGAATAAAGTCACCCAGACGCCGAGACACCGAGTCGCCAAGTGGAAAATACTTAGTGACTCAGTGACTCGGTGACTTGGTGTCTTTTAAAAGGAATCTTATATCCGACATTAAATCCTATCGTCGTAAGATAAAAATGGAAGTTGTTATTCCTTAATCCGATTTTAGGTAATATCCAATAAAAATGACGACCGAATATCATAGGTTCGACGCTATAGCAAAGAGCGGCGTTACCTATGATATTCTTTTTTGTTATGTCGCCGCTTATCTCTATGCTGAGCGGGAAGCAGATGTCGTAGAACGCAGGAGACAGCACGCCGACTCCGACGCCTACTGCAAGATGTCTGTTGAATTCATAACCGCCAGATACAATGAATGTCGGACAAGGATATGCAATGCTAGCAGATGCTTTGGCGTATAATCCTTTGTATTCTTGAGAATAAGAATTAGTACAAAAAAGGAATATCGTTAATAGTGTTAATATTTTTGTTTTCATAGTCTGATTTCAATGATGTACAAAAATATTAAAAATAATCAAAGGCGAATGTCCGTGTATTGAATTGTTTTTTAAAAGACGTACGTCCGTACGTCTTTACGTGAAATTCGCACCTCGTGTAGAGACACACGGACGTGTGTCTGAAAATGAATATGTATTGAAAATGGATGTCTGATTTAAAAGACGTACGTCCGTACGTCTCTACCCGAGCGCCAAGTGTGAAATAGCAGCAACTATTTTTTAACGAATCTCGTGTAGAGACACACGGACGTGTGTCTTAAAATTGACGTGTATTAAATATATATGTTTGAAATACAGTGTTGTCTTAATAATTTTTAAGATTTTTTTCCTTGCAAAGTGTTGTGTTCTGTTTTAATTTTGTTCCTGTATGTTG
>JAFYUH010000017.1 GCA_017549605.1 Bacteroidales bacterium | reverse complement strand
TTTTTCGATGACATCCGGGGCACAATCCGAACGCCCATCTTGTGATTCTGAACCACAAAACAGGTTATACAATGTTTTAATCAACATAAATCAATTACTATATTTCACCTATTAGGGTTTGGGCGGAGTTGGACTGTATTTCCTGACTTCATCACTTTTTTCCGCCATCAGATAGCGGATATTGATTTACAATTAGTTAGGTATAATTTTTGGGTGGCTTAGGGTGGCGCAACAATAAAAAGTGTACCTTTGCGCCATGTATATACGTAAAAAGCGCAACAGGTCTGGGACAACAAGTGTAGTTGTAGTCAGTAAATCAAGTGGGAAGTACAAGGAAATCAAATCCTTTGGTTGCTCTTCTTCTGAAGAAGATATAGAGCATCTGTGTGATAAGGCAGCTGAATGGATTCGTTCATTTGGCGGTCAGCAAGAATTTGACTTTGACGATAACAGGGGTAAGGAACTGGAAGAAACCGCCCGTGTAGTAAATAACATGGATGCCGTTCTTATCAATGGAACCCAGTTGCTCTTGAATCAAATCTATGACAGTATCGGCTTCAACCGTATACCAGATGATATACTTCGTCACTTGGTAATAGCCAGAGTATCCCAACCCGGGAGTAAGCATGCTACAGTGGACTATCTGAAGTCGTATTATGATGAAGATATCGATCTCAACCACATATATCGCTATATGGATAAACTCTATAATACTCAGATGGAGCTCGCGCAACAAATAAGTGTTGAACATACGAGAAAGATATTCGGAGGAAAGATAGGGCTTATGTTCTACGATGTGACTACACTGTACTTTGAGACAGCGCAGAGAGATGTATTGCGCGAGCCAGGCTTTTCCAAAGACGGAAAGACAACAGAGTCGCAAATCGTACTTGGTTTGCTAGTCTCAGAAGGAGGTTATCCATTGTCTTATTCCCTATTCAACGGCAGCCAATATGAAGGGTTTACCATGATACCGATGATTGACGATTTCAAGCAACGTTTTGAAATAGGAGATGACTTTGTCGTGGTGGCAGACTCAGGGCTAATGACCAGGACAAATCTCACGTTATTGCAACAGGCTGGATACAAGTATATTCTCGGAGCAAGAATCAAAAACGAAAATGAGAGTGTCAAACAGTGGATTCTTTCATTGGATAAGATTGACGGCTCTTCCTATGAATACATACGTCAGAATGGAGAACGCCTCATCGTAAATTATTCCGAGAAACGTGCAGGTAAGGAGGCTTATAACAGGCAACGAGGTGTGGCACGTCTAAAGAGAGCCTATAAGAGTGGACACATCACTAAGCAGCAGGTGAATAATCGCGGTTACAACAAGTTTCTTGAAATCAGCAAGGATATAGAAGTCTGCATCAGTGAACAGAAAATTGCGGAAGACTGCAAATGGGATGGATTAAAAGGTTACATTACAAATACAGACTTGGATGCAAAACGTATCATTGCTGAATATCATGGACTTTGGGTTGTGGAACGTGCATTCCGAATATCAAAAGGCACTTTGGAGATGCGTCCGATGTTCCACTTCACAGAAAGGAGAATAGAGGCGCATATCTGCATTTGCTTCATCGCATACAAACTTTATAAGGAGCTGGAACGTCTTATTGGCATAAATAGGATCAGTATGAGTGTTGACCATGTTCTTGATGCAGCGAAAACTATAACAACTATCAGAATAAGACTGCCTGAGAGTAATACCTATTTTACAAAAACTCTGTTTTTGACTGAAAAGCAGCTTGCGATTAAGCCACTTTTTAACCTATAAGATAGGAAAAATTGATTTGGGTGGCGCATTGATGAAGTCAGGA
>JAFYUH010000151.1 GCA_017549605.1 Bacteroidales bacterium | reverse complement strand
CAGAATTATAATCTGTATCACCTTCTTTTATACCTTAAAATGCATCATCGGGACTTTTGATACATGACATACTTTCCATCAGTTTTGAATAAATGGAATCACTGCTGGAATTGCCCACCTGTGCCAGCACCGACTTATAGGTTTCCATCACTTTGTTAATGCTGGTTCCTCTGGGATGAAACTCTCTCATCTTCGCCTCAACCTTCGCTAAATCATAGTCATTATCCCGAAGCACAAGCATCGCCAAGTATGTTTTCTTATCCGAGATTTGCTTGTGCTCAGGAGGACTTATGACTTCTTTCATATAGTCCAATATCGGGTTTGCAGATGCGGTCAGGACATCACGAAGTCTAGTGTCACAGATGCCTAGAGCAGAACGTATCTGCTCCTTGGTGTTGAGGTTCATTTCAATTCGGCATAGTCCATTGAATTCATCTTCTATACCATAGTCCTGTGCAAATTTCAAATTTGCTGACCGCTTCATCTCCTTGCCTTTATCGTAAATCGTTATTCGTTTCATCAATTTCCTTGTTGTTACATTCTTCTCTATTATAAGGTTTCCGTTACGTAGTGTCTTACATTGATATTGCTTATATGATGTCAGATTTGCACTGATGTAAGAGGCAAGATTTGCCATGTCAAGGTCTGGAATATCCATAGTAACATCGCACTTTACGACCTGTGCGTTACTTAAAATTTCCTCAACATCTATCCTGCAAAATCCCATCTCATTTATGTTGTCAAAACATTGTCTTATGGTCTCCGCTGATATTAGTTTCTTATATTCAGACTTGAGTATCTTACCCGTAAATTCAATGACTGCTTCGGAGCATTCAAAGTCTATTTTTATCATCAGTAAATAAGGGATGTCCTGATAAAATTTCATTGATGCCATTACATCATTTTTATATGTGATATTGAACAGACTTGTATCTAAAACTTCTATATCATTTATGTTGGTAACTAATTTTAGTTTATCAAATGTTAACACTTACTATGTCATCTTACTTCATTATTTTTAATTCAAACTTCCCCTTGATAAGTGGTGAACTCATATAGTTGAAGGTGGGTCTGAATTTGGGTTTGTAGGTACGCTTTCCCAGTAACTCTTCATGCCTTGGCTGATGTGTTGCTTATGCTGTTCGCTTTTGGGTCTGTTGCGACTGCTGTTACTGATTTTCTGCTTGGTCTCATCGCTCAGTTCACGATATTGTCTTCTGTATTCCTTCATATATTCCAGACGTTAATATGTCTGCTCCTATATATAAATATGTGGTAAGTCTGGAAAGTATAGTAGAACATTGAAGATTTCTCGGTAACTGATAAAATTACCATGTCTAACTGATGGTATGCCTTTTATACCTACTAAAATGCACAAAAACAAGGCGGCTTACAGAGATGTAACCGCCAGTGTTGTAGGGAGGGAGGTGTCCTAAAATTGGAAAGAATTATCCTATCAGTCCATTAGGTAGGTGCTGGATTTTATGCAAAAAGAGCAAAATCACCCATTTCTTTTACCCATTCTGCAAACTCCAGAACCTT
>JAFYUH010000150.1 GCA_017549605.1 Bacteroidales bacterium | reverse complement strand
CCATTTCAACAAATCGATTTTCTTTTCCCGTTCTACCAAATCAATGGTATCATTGATACGCACCAATTGTTCGAAGTATTCCAAATCATCTGCCAAACCGAAGTCTCTTGCATTGGAACTTCTCAAAGCTTCCGCTACAAGATTCTCGCCTACAGGAACTCTAGCCACATCCATCTTGTACTTACGTGCAGTCATCGCTGCCAAAATGTTGTTGACATCCAAGTTCAACTCAAACCAAGCAGAAACAAATGGATTGCCGCTCTTCATTGCATGATTATAGTAAAATCCATGCAACTTATCTTCCAATCCCCAACGCTCTTCGTCTGGAGTATTCAAATAAAGTTCGGCAAATTCATAAAAATAAGCAGGGAATTTCTTGTCCGGAGCCGTTTCTTCTTTAATAGAAGCAATTACACTCAGCAATTCATCGGCAGAATAGTTACCCAACGAAGTGTCTACCGACGCTTCCTTATCTTTCAGAAGAGTCAACAGATTACGATTGTCAAATTTCAAATAGAACAAGTCAACCAGTTTCTTGTCTGCTTTTGACAATTCCGGGTAAATTTCTGTCTTAAAGTTGGCTACTGTATAGCTCAGTTTACCATCCTCAAGCGACAATTCAGGTAAACCGGTTACCAGACAATAATAATTTGTCATAAGCTATCTTAAAACAACATTTCTACTAATTGTGGACGAAGGAAGTCCTTGAAATAATTTTCAAATTCTTCTTCACCGAAATTCACTTTGTATGAGCCGTCAGCTGGAGAGATTGTGAACAAAGTCTTGTTTCCATTCACTTGTTCAATCTTCACACCTTTATCCAATACTGCTTTTGCATTGGCTGCGAAGAACTTCTTCAAACCTTCCGCATCCGAAGTCGAAATGACAATCGCTTCATCAGCCACCCACTGAGTAGCCAAAGACACAATAAACTTATTCAAATAGTCCTTATCAGCTACAAAATCCTTCACAGCCTTTGAAACTACTTGATTAGTCAACAAAGAAGTGATTTCAGTCTTCAACGCATTTACAGCTTGACCTGCAAACAACTTGATTTCCGATTGAGTATTCTCTGCAGTTTCAGCCGCAGACTTACGAGCAGCCGCAACGATAGCATCCGCTTCTTTGCGAGCTTCTTCCAGAATTTTAGCCGCTTCTTCGCGTGCGTTGCTTACCAGGCGTTGAGCCTCTTCATTGCCCTTTTCTACGCCTTCACGATAGATTTTATCGGTAAGCTCCTGAATTTTATTTTCCATAATCTTCGAAGATTTTTATATGTTTATATCTTATTTTCTTTCAAACAAATTTGAGCCCAAAATTACTAAATAAAAGCGAGAAGGGAATGATGAATTCGAAGAACATTTAAATGTTTAACAACACGTTATCATGCTGATACATAAAATAAAAAGCCTCCGATATATTTCTATATCGAAGGCTTCATTAAAAACGGCGGCTACCTACTCTCCCACAAACGCAGTACCATCGGCGTGACAAGGCTTAACTTCTCTGTTCGGAATGGGAAGAGGTGGAACCCTTGTGCTATAGCCACCTGAATATTTTTTTTCAAATGATAGTTGAGAGT
>JAFYUH010000149.1 GCA_017549605.1 Bacteroidales bacterium | reverse complement strand
GGCAGAAAGGTTGACTTGATTGAAGATGGATCATTATTGCCATTTGCGGTTGAGAGCGCTAACAGAGACAGAAAACTGATTTATGAGAGGGCAAATTAATGATAAAGCTCATTTGGAGCTTATTCTCAAATCCATAGATAATGTTTTTGAGTTTACTGTAAAGCATGAAACTTATGAGCAGTTTGAAGCAGATAAGATTTGCTGCCATGCTGTCACATATAACATACAGTGCATCGGAGAATCTGTATATAAGATGTCACAGGAGTTTAAAGAAGCACACCCTGATACTGAATGGCATCTTATCAGTGGGATGAGGCATGTCTTAGTTCACGATTACTATCAAGTAAGTTTCAAGTTCATTTGGAATGTAATCAAGCATGACTTAAATCCTCTACGAGAGCAAATTGAAAAATATCTCACAAACATGTAATATCAATCACCTTCGGAAACGGAGGTGATTTTTTGTTTATGTATCGGCGTTGTATCAATTTTAAATAAAGCAACGAACCGTTGCGTCCGGGATATCTGAAAAGATAGCAGCTTAAGCATTAAAACGACGCGTTTGAGATTTTGATGCGGTGAAATCCTAGTGACTATAAGGATTACCTGAGAGTTTTTGTATTCAAATATGGCTGCGTAAAGAAAAGGGAAGCCCGTAATCTTATGAGAGGTTCTTCACATTCTGGCAATCGTTTCAAATCTCTACTCCCAATTCGGTAATTTCATTCAAGCAAATCGAATTTTGAAATATTTATCTGAATTCATAACTTTGTTGGTTTAATTATTATTTAATAAACAAATGACGCACATTGACTGCTTTGCCGGACCTGGCGGAATATGTACAGGATTTCATGCGGCTGGATTAGATACTTTGGTTGCTATAGAATATATCAAAAGTTGCTGCGACACATACACTAGAAACCATCCGGAAGTACATACAATCCACTCAGATATTAGAAAAGTTGTGGGGGAAGATATACTTCCTTATATACCTGTCGGTGGAGTAGATATAGTGAGTTCCGGTATGCCATGTGAAACATTCTCTACAGCCGGAAATACATCTAGATCGTTTTATGATGATAGGCAGTTCCTCTTTAGAGAAGGAATAAGAATCGCACAAATATCAAACGCCAAAATGATATTGTTCGAAAATGTGCCTGGCATTACCTCAAAAACTGTTGAAAAAGGGGCTAAGAAACTGATTATCGATGTGCTTAAAGAAGAATTGACTGCAGCTGGGTACGGTAATTATATAGAGGTTGTATTAGACGCCACAGAGTATGGAGTACCTCAGAAAAGGAAACGCTATTTTATATTGGCATGCAGATATAATTGGGAGCTATCAGCACCTGAACCAGGAAAGATTAGAACCACTGTGAAAGATGCTTTAGCAGGACTCCCTAACGTAAAGCCTAATACATTCAAAGGAGCAAAGACTTATAACAAGTCTACGTCTGATTACGCAGACCTTATGAGGAATGACGGCTTCTGGCATAGGGAGGGCATGTCTGACGGAACACTCACATATCAGGACCCGATGAAGCATAGGGAATGCACTCTTAAAAGATTCAGTTTACTCAACCCAGGAGACAGCCTAAAAACCCTGTTTGATCGTTATCAGGGCAAAGAGCGTGAAGAACTGCAAGCTGCACGTATATTGCCTAAGAAGATGTTCATCAAGAGGAATCACAGATTAAGATTAGACGAGGCTTCGCCTACTGTGACTAGTCATTGCTTGGATGAATTTGTACATCCTATTCATGACCGTGCTTTAACAGTTAGAGAGTGTGCTAGACTACAATCATTCCCAGACTCATATGACTTCTGTGGTGGCCCATATATAGTTCCTCATATTGACCGCACTGTTCAGGATAAGTACGAACAGATTGGTGACGCCGTACCTCCATTGTTGGCTTATGCATGGGGTGTAAAAATCAGTGAGATCTTAAATGCACATAGAGATGAATAACGACGATGTAAAAAAGTTCTGTATTGAACTTTACGATAAGGCCTTTGATGCACACCTTGAACTACTTTCTTCATCGATATCACATCTGACTGAAAGTAAGCTGAAAGAAGTCGAGGTGAGTGCTCAAAAAGAAGCTATTAAACAAGCAATAATAGGAGGTATCAAGGAATTTCCTACTGTGTCTCCGTCTGAGATATGGAAGGCCATTCATATAGCCCATATGTATCGCAAGACAAAGCTTGATGATTTGTCACTCATAGCCAACATAGTCAGTGCAGATCAGAGTTGGAAGAAGTCAAGTGGACATGCATTTGAGGAGATGGTTAAGGAAATGGCCTCACTGTCTTTGCAAGATCATGGTATAGAAATCGTGCTGCAACGTGATATGTCAACACTGCTAAAAGCTGGGGAGATAGCGAACGAACCTCGTGATATTTCATGGCTTAAGGAACAAGTTAAGAAAGCTATATTTGATTTGTATGCGATAATGTGGAAAGATGGTAAACGTTATTGTTTCGGTTGTCTTCAGGCTAAGACTAGCATTAGAGATCGAGTTACGCGAGACAGAGAGCCTTCCATACATGCTATGCAATCATATTTTTGGAGTGCTGTATTTGTATTGGATGGTGATTTTTTAAAGATGCCTAAGTTTATCAATATGGTTAACGGCGGTTCTGTCGAATTTCCGGAAAATGGATGGCATGGTATGTATTCTTTTACCACCGAGGAGAGTAATGACAGAATCTATGGTATAGACATAAGTTTCGATCGATTTGTCGAACATGCTCTTAAAGCAAGTAAACAATGGAGAGACCAAAGACAATGGTTTGATATAAACTGGAGGGCAGAATAGCCTTCATTAGGTATGTATTCGAATTGTTAGAATATGCCGTTAAATCATGCAAGCCACTCTTCGGAGTGGTTTTTTTGTGTCAATCTGCGGCCCATCAGAAACAGATCGCAAATTATGGATGGTGTTCACAAATTTAGATAAATTCATTTTAATCACAGCGCTTGTGAATCATAGGATGTATGCTGAATGATAATAGG
>JAFYUH010000148.1 GCA_017549605.1 Bacteroidales bacterium | reverse complement strand
CCATGCCTCTAGGACTTTCCTATTATCCGCCCTGTTTTATATAAAGAACGACTCTTTTCTTTACACGTCGCGTCAGGGACTGCAGCGGCATCCTTTGCATGCGAAGCGATAACGGAGCGAGCAAAGATACAGCGGAAGGCCCGACGCGTAGCGGAACGCACAAAAAAGAAAGACACTAAGACTTCACACCTGTGGCTTATTTTAAGATACTGAGAATCTAAGATGCTGAGAACTTAGCTTTGCGTCTTTGTGAGAGAGGTGAAATATGTTTCGTGTTTATTTGTATATTCAGAACAAAGTCTGTTGTCTGTTGACCGTAGTCCGTTGGCTTATAAAAAAAAGACGTCGCTTATAAATCTATAAACGACGTCTCAGTGTCTTAAAAATCGTCGGAGTGGCCCGACTCGAACGGGCGACCGCTTGCACCCCATGCAAGAATGCTAGCCGACTGCACCACACCCCGAAATTAATTCATAATGCATAATATTTTTAATTATGAATTATGAAATATGAATTATGAATTATTTCTCTCCGTAGCTTGAACCATCGAAGCAATGCATACAGATGTCTTCTTTTGAAACACCTATAGCATCGCGGATGATGTCAATTGTATTGAATTTTAATGAATCTACGCCAATGTGCTTACGTAACATCTCAACGAGATTTGCGTATTGTTTTGTTGTATGATCGCAGTAATATTCCAAGTTCTTGTAAGCGTCACCTTCCAACTCTTTGATGCAACGGCGTGTGATCAACTCCATATCTGTTTTTGAGTTAGAGAAGTTGAGGAAAGGGCAACCATATAACAATGGAGGGCAGCTGATTCTGATGTGTACTTCCTTAGCGCCGCATTCGTAGAGCATTTTTACATTATCGCGAAGCTGTGTTCCACGAACGATAGAGTCGTCGCAGAAAACGACTTTTTTGTCCTTTAACAATGATGCGTTGGTGATGAGTTTCATCTTAGCGACGTGTTCTCTCTCTTCTTGTGTTACAGGCATGAAGCTACGTGACCAAGTTGGAGTGTATTTTACCACGCTACGAACGTAAGGAATCTGTTTACCGTTAGAATAACCGATAGCCATACCGATACCAGAGTCAGGAATAGGAGCTACGTAATCAACTTCAACGTCGTCCATTTGTCCCATTGCGAAACCACCGTTATATCTCATGTTTTCAACGAAGATATCGTCATAAGCTGCTGCAGGATAACCATAATAAATCCACATGAATGAACACATCTGGCATTTTTTGCTAGGTGCCAATAACTGTGTATATCCTTCTGGAGTGACTTTCACAATCTCGCCTGGACCAATCCATTTCTCTGTCTTATAATCCATATTGACGTAGCTGTGGCTTTCTGTAGCAAGAACAAAACCGTCAGCGTCTTTACCAATTACGATAGGAGTGCGGCCGTAGCGATCGCGGGCAGCGATAATGCCTTCCGGAGTAAGAATAAGCATTGAGCAAGAACCTTTGATTTTGTTGAAGACATTTTGAATGCCATCGACGAAATCTTTACCTTGGGTGATGAGAAGTGCAACTAACTCAGTAGGGTTAGTGTCTCCACCGCTTAATTCTGCAAAATGTTGCTTGTTTTCAAGACATTCATGTTCCAACTCTTTCAAGTTGTTGATTCTGGCAACGGTAACGATAGCAAAACGTCCCAAATGAGAGTTTACAATAATAGGTTGTGCGTCAGTATCACTGATGACACCGATACCCATATTGCCATGGAATTTTGCTAAGTCAGAATCGAATTTTGTTCTGAAATATGCACCTTCGATGTTGTGAATTGAACGATAAAACTTATTGTTGTCTACTGTTGCAAGACCTGCACGTTTTGTGCCAAGATGTGAATGATAGTCAGTACCATAGAAAAGATCTGAGATACAAGTTCTCTTTGATACTACTCCGAAAAATCCGCCCATTATTGTTAATTTTTATTATGATTTAAATGAACAACAAAAATATATATTTTTTAAAAAAATACATACAGAAATTTCATGTTTTTTGTCGTATATTTGCAAAACAATAATTGAATCGTAAATTATTTATAATCAATAAAATTAGCTATGAAAAAGTATTTATTAGGTATTTTTATGCTTTTAGCTGTTTTCCAAATTCAGTTAAGAGCTGATGAAGGTATGTGGTTGCCTTATAACTTGAGCAATCAAAGCCTTTATGAGATGCAACAACTTGGTTGCCAACTCACAGCTGAACAGATTTTTAATCTCAATCAGCCAAGTGTTAAAGATGCTATCGTTCAATTTGCTAACGGCTGCACAGGTGAGCTTATCTCTCCTAACGGATTGCTTCTCACAAACCATCACTGCGGACTTGGTTACGTTCAAGCTCTTGCATCTGTAGAACACGATTATCTTACAGATGGTTTCTGGGCTTTGGATATGAAAGAAGAACTATCATGTGAAGGTCTTTATGTTTCATTCCTCGCTAATGTTGAAGACGTTACTGCTTTAGTTCTTGAAAACGTTACAACAAAAGAAACTCGCGAAGAAATTATAGAAAATAACATCAAGGCTTTAAAAGAAGAACGTAAAGGCGACAGAGACGTAAGAATTGAAATTATTCCATTCTACAACGGCAATCAATATATCATGTTTGAATATGATGTTTATCATGATGTTCGTCTTACAGCTTGCCCTCCATGGGGAATCGGTAAATACGGCGCAGACACTGACAACTGGACATGGCCACGTCACAAAGGTGACTTCTGCATCTTCAGAGTCTATACTTCTCCAGATGGCAAACCAGCTCGTTACAGCGAAGAAAATATCCCAATGCAATCAAAACATTACTTGCCTATCAACATTAAAGGCGTTGAACAAGGTGATTACGCTATGATTATGGGTTATCCTGGCAGCACAGACCGTTATTCAACAAGCCGTACAATCAGCAACATCATCAATGAACAAGGTCCAGCTATCATCGATTGCCGTACAACAAAACTCAACGAATATCGCAAGCACATGGACGCTGACCAAGAAGTGTTCATCAAATATGCTTCAAAACAAGCAAGCGTTTCTAACTATTGGAAATATTATATCGGTCAAGTTAAACAGTTACAACGTAATCGCGTTTATGACAGACGTTACGCTCAAGAAGAAGAATTCAGAGCATGGGTCAATGCTGATGAAAATCGCGTTGCAGAATACGGCTCAATCTTCGCAGACGTTGACGCTAAATGGGATGTCATGGACGACATCAACAAGCCAATGACTTATCTCCGTGAAGCTGGCTGGAATGGCGGCGAAGCTATTTCTTTCTCACGCAGATTTAAGTCAATCAACGAGATGTTGAACAACAAAGCTTCTAAAGAAGAAATCGCTAAAACAGCTGAAGCATTAAGCGCTTCTGTTCAGCCTTTCTTCAAAGATTATGACATGGCTTTGGATAAAGACGTTACAATCGCTTTGTTAAACCTTATGTATAAAGACATCGACAGATATGTTCCTTCAATGATTACAGAAATCGGTCTTAAGAACAATGGCGATTTCACAGCATGGGTTAATGAAGCTTTTGAAAAATCTATCTTCGTAAGCCAAGAAAGAGTTGAAAAATGGCTCGCTAAACCTAAGAAATTAGACAAAGATCCTATCTATGCTTTGACAATGAACATCGTTGAGGTTTATAACAATGTAGTTATTCCTTTGTATTTAGAAGCTTCTGTATCTGGTGACGAAGCTGAACGTCTTTACATAAAAGGTTTGATGGAAATGCAGACAGAACGTAACTTCTACCCAGATGCTAACTTCACAATGCGACTCACTTACGGTAGCGTAGAACCTTACAAAGGCGCTGATGCTGTCAACTATAACTACGTCACAACAATGGACGGCGTTATGGCAAAATATAAACCAAACAACTGGGAATTCGATATTCCTCAAGACGTTAGAGATTTATATGAAGCAAGAGACTATGGTCGTTATGCAAATGAAAACGGAGATTTGATCGTTAACTTCATCACAACAAACGACATCACTGGCGGTAACTCAGGTAGTCCTGTCATCAACGGCAATGGCGAACTCATCGGTCTTGCTTTCGACGGCAACTGGGAAGCTATGAGCGGCGACCT
>JAFYUH010000147.1 GCA_017549605.1 Bacteroidales bacterium | reverse complement strand
TGCAGACAAGCATCTTATTATTGCAAAAAAGTCTATACATTTGCCAAAAATTTAAAGGTTGATTTTATGAACGAACAAGAAACATCAATGGCACTTGCCAGTTTCCTTTTGCAAATTAAAGCAATAAAATTGAATCCTGCAAATCCTTTTACATGGGCATCAGGATTGAAAAGTCCTATCTACTGTGACAATCGCGTAACATTGTCATACCCACAAGTAAGGACATTTATCCGCGAAGGATTCGTTAAAATGTGTTTAGATAAGTTTGGCAAACCAGATGTTATTGCAGGTGTTGCCACAGGTGGTATCCCACAAGGAGCTTTAGTAGCACAAGAATTAGGATTACCTTTCGTTTATGTACGCTCAGAGAAGAAATCTCACGGCATGAACAATCAAATTGAAGGTATCATCAATAGCGGTCAATCTGTAGTTATCATCGAAGACTTGGTTTCTACAGGTAAGTCAAGCTTGAATGCTGTTGAAGCTTTACGTGAAAAAGGCGCTGTTGTTAAAGGCATGCTCGCTATCTTTACTTACGGTATGGAAGTAGCTGCTGAAAACTTCAAGAACAACAAATGCGAATTGTTCACATTGACAAACTACAACGCTTTGATTCAAAAGGCAGCTGAAGAAAATTACATCAGAGAAGATGACTTGGCTTCATTGTTAGAATGGAAATCTAATCCACAAGCTTGGAGCGACGCAAGAATGTAATCTTTATTAGAAACTAAGAATTTCAAAATCTCAGAAACTTAGAATTATTCTTTGAATTTCTGAGATTTTGTGTTTTTGAATCTTAAACAAATGAAATTTCCTTCAAATCACAAACGACTTCACGGTCGTTTTTTTCTTTTAAGATGAGGCGTCCGAATTGGTCATAACCGATGATCATCATTTCCTTGGCAGCACCTTCGTGTTCATAAGACGCCCATTGCTTGTAGCGGTATAATTTATCTGTGTAGCTGTTGGCTGTTGGCTGTTGGTTGTTGGCATTTGTTTTAAGCTCAAAGCAAATGTCATTCAATAAAGTCTCTAAATTATACTCTTTTCCTGTTATCATCTTCATCGAGATTGGATTCGGGAGACTTTCGTCGAAGGACGTTTGGTTTACGTTAAGTCCGATTCCAATGATAGAAGTTCCCATCATCATTCCTTTGATTTCATTTTTTATCAGTATGCCAGCGATTTTCTTGTCATTGAAATAAATGTCGTTTGGCCATTTGATGAAAAGCGATTCTTCTGGAAGATATTTTTTCAAGACATTGATCATCGTTACAGAAACCATCTGTGTCAGAAGGAACTGGTTTTCGGCTTTGAGAAAACTCATGTCGAGAGCAACGCTGAAAAGCAGATTCTTTCCGTCTTCGCTTTGCCATACGTTTTTGCCTTGACCTTTTCCTGAAGTCTGAAAGTCAGTAACAACGATGTTGTTGACGATGTCAACGCCTTCGTTAAGAAGATTCTGTAGGTATTGATTCGTTGATTCTAATGTCTTAAAATGAGTGATTTTCATAAGGCAAAGATACACTTTTTTAGTTAGGAGTTAGGAATTAGGAGTTGGGAATTATAATGATTTTTCATTCATCATTCCTCATTTCTAGTTTTTTAAAAAAAATCTGTTGTCTGTTGTCTGTTGTCCGTTGACTTTTATTATCTTTGCACAAATTAAATTTATTAAGAATCATGAGAGTAAGACACGAGTCAGAAAATCCTGAAAATGTAGTTTCAGCAGTTGTTGAAGCTATGCAAGAACTTAAAGCAAAAGACGTTGTTTCATTAGATTTAAGAGACATATATTCATCTGTGACAGACTATTTCGTTATCTGTCATGCACAGTCAAAGACACAGGTTTCAGCTATCGCAGACAAGATCCTTGACGATCTTCGCGACAATCATCATGTGAAACCATATCACTACGAAGGTTTTGAAAATGCGGAATGGATTTTGATAGACTACATCGATGTAGTAGTTCATGTCTTCTTGGAGCTAAAACGCGAATTCTACAAATTAGAAGCATTGTGGGCTGACGCGGAAAGAACTTCATACGAAGATTAATTTTAACGCATTAAAAAACAACTAATCCAATGGAGAATAACAATTCGTCAGGAAATTTATCAAACAACAACAAAAACAACAAACCAAAAAAGAAATTCAATTTTCTCTGGATTTATGGAATCCTAGCAGCTGTATTTATCGGCTCGACAATATTTGGAGGACCAAAGTCAGCTACAGAAATCGACAAAGGCAAGTTAATAACTTTGCTTCGTGACAAAGATGTAGAAAAGATAGATTTAGTCAATGGGGAAATAGCAGAGATTTATCTTAATGAAGATGGCTTGAACAAGTATTTCCCTAATGACAAGTCAAGCGGTTTTAACCTAAGTCCAAACTATACGCTTCGTATAGCTTCTGTTGAACGTTTTGAACAAGACATAGAGGAGGTACAGGAGGGTTTTGAAAATCCAATATATCCTCATGTGGTTAAACGTCATAACTGGAGATCGGAAATCATTTCCTGGATATTGCCATTAGTGCTGATAATAGGTTTCTGGTTTTTGATAATCAGAATGATGGGACGCGGTAACGGTCCTGGAGGCGGAGGCCAAATATTCAATATCGGTAAATCTCAAGCCAAACTTTATGACAATGCTTCTGATGTGAAGGTCACATTCAAAGACGTGGCTGGATTGGAAGAGGCAAAAGAAGAAGTCGTTGAAGTTGTTGACTTCTTGAAGAATCCTAAGAAATATACACGCTTGGGCGGCAAGATTCCTAAAGGCGTCTTGTTGGTAGGCCCTCCTGGTACAGGTAAGACTTTGTTAGCCAAGTCTGTAGCTGGTGAAGCAGGCGTTCCATTCTTCAGTATCTCTGGCTCTGACTTCGTAGAGATGTTTGTTGGTGTTGGCGCTTCAAGAGTTAGAGATTTATTCAAACAAGCAAAAGAAAAATCACCAAGTATCATATTCATCGACGAGATCGATGCTATAGGTCGTGCTCGTAGCAAGAACCCGATGAGCGGTGGTAATGATGAAAGAGAAAGTACTCTTAACCAACTCCTTACAGAGATGGATGGTTTCGGTACAAACTCAGGTGTCATCGTCATCGCTGCTACAAACCGCGCTGATATCCTCGACAAGGCTCTTATGCGTGCTGGTCGTTTCGACCGTCAGATATATGTCGAACTCCCTGATCTTATCGGTCGTAAGGAGATATTCGAGGTTCACATGCGTAAACTTAAACTTGCTGATGACGTAAACGTTGAGTTCTTGGCAAAACAAACTCCAGGATTCTCAGGCGCTGACATCGCTAACGTATGTAACGAGGCGGCTCTTATGGCAGCACGTCGTAATAAGGAATCTATTGAAAAACAAGACTTCCTCGATGCTATCGACCGTATCGTAGGTGGATTGGAAAAGAAGAATAAAGTCATAACAGATTCTGAGAAGAAAGTCATCGCTTTCCATGAAGCAGGTCACGCAACAACAAGCTGGCTCTTGGAATTCGCTCATCCTCTCGTGAAAGTTACTATAGTCCCACGCGGCAAAGCATTAGGCGCAGCATGGTACTTGCCAAATGAACGTCAGATCACTACAAAAGAGCAGATGTATCACGAGATGATCGCTACACTCGGCGGTCGTGCTGCTGAACAGTTGATATTCGGTCATATCTCAACAGGAGCTCTCAGCGACCTTGAAAAGGTTACAAAACAGGCAACAGCGATGGTTGCTTATTACGGTCTCGACGAGAGAATCGGTAACAGAAGTTATTACGATTCAACAGGCCAGCAGGATTATGCCTTGACAAAACCATTCAGTGAAAAGACAGCGGAAATCATTGATGAGCAGGTAAGCAAACTCGTTGAAAGCGCATATCAAGAAGCACTTAGAATATTAGGTGACAACTTGGACGGTTTGACACAGCTTGCTAATAAACTCATTGATAAGGAAGTCGTTTTCGGCGATGACCTCGAGATGATATTCGGAAAACGCCCTTGGGTTAAAGAGGAGATAGGATTTCCAAAAGAAAGTCAACAGTCAACAGACAACGGACAACAGAATGACATTAAAGACGAATCTAATGACACGAATGACAATGTGTCAGAAGAATCCTCAAATAATATTAACACAGAAGAAACTCAAAATTAAAAAGGATAGAAAGCAGTGAATTTCCCTTTCGGATATAATAAAGATTGTACCAACAAGGAGCAGATTCTTGCCAAGGTCAGAAGTGCCATCTTGGAGAAGGATGAGAATCATTTCTCTGACATCAATCTTCAAGATGACACTTGGATTCCTTTCAAGGAAGAAGACGGCAACGAATTTACCTTTATAGAACGCTTTAAGGAGAATGGCGGAATCTTTATGTATTTCGAAGAACTCGAGCATTTCAAAGAGGCCATGCAGCAGTTTGTCGTTGAAAACGACTGGAATCCATTGCTTACAACAAGTCCTGTGATAAAAGATATATTCGCTGATACCGACATTGCTTTTCAAGATGATTACAATAATTTGGAACGCAAGAAGAATGTCAGCATAATAGATTGTGAATGCCTGATTGCACAGACAGGCAGCATTGTGGTGTCGGAGGCCACAGCCGGATCAAGGGCAGCATATTCTTGCGCCGACACGCTTCTGATATTTGCGAGACCTTCGCAATTCGTGGCTAAGATGAAAGATGCTTTCGCTTTGATGAAAGAGAAATATGATGAAAATCAGCCAGCGGGAATGACAATCATCAGTGGAGCTAGCCGCAGCACCGATATAGACAACACTATCGTTATTGGAGCTTTCGGATGTAAACAGATAGCTCTTTTCTTGGTGGAATAGAAAGTATTATTATTCGTCTTGAGAATCTGATTTACGATTCTTCACTTCCAGCTTTTTCGTTAACAATTCAATAAACTTGAATCCGCTTAGCAGTTGTTTCGCGACGATTCTGATAAGTGTATATGATGGAATGGCGATTATCATTCCAACGACACCACCTATGTTTCCAGCCATCAATATGACCAAGAATATCTCTATTGGATGAGCAAAGACGCTCTTTGAATAGATCGTTGGCTGCAAGACAAAGTTGTCGATAAGGTTCGCGCCGACAAATACTCCTATTATTTCCAATGAGTTAGGCAATATCATATTATAACTTCCGATGCCTAAATTGGAAATGATTCCGATGACAACGCCAAGAGCGCATCCCATCAAAGGACCAAGGTATGGAATGATGTTCATAAGTCCGCCCATGACAGCTATTACCAAGGCGTTTTTAACACCGAATAACGACAACCCGATAAAGATCAATATCATCATGCAAATCACTTCCGATATCAATCCGAACATATATCTTGTAAGCATGATCCTAGAGTCGTTGAGGATGCTCTTCATTCTGGTGGTCTGATTGTCAGGCGTGATGGCCATGAAGATGTTATGTACGATATCTGGGTCACGTAATAGGAAAAATGTCAAGAATACTGTGGAGAAAATTCCTACAACCAAAGAGCTTGTCTTTGAAACAAGACTTCCTAGGATGCTGCTGAAATTATCCCAGTTGACGATAGAATAAAGTTTTGCTTCAATGATTTTAAGGATGTCTTCCTCTGGTCGTATGATGTTGTATTGGATGAGGAAGTTGTAAAAGTTTTCAAAAGGTTTCTCGAAATATTCGACTATGGCATTGGTGTCGATATTGGCTAATATCGAAAGTTCTTTATTGACTAAAGGTATGATGAACAAGAATATAAGAGAGATGAATAAGAACATGGCAATCATGGTGATTACGGCCGATGCTGCATCTCCCAAATGGAATTTCTTGATGTGGAATCTTTTAAGAAGCTCACATAAAGGACGACCAAGCATTGACAGAATAATGGCAATGGCGAAATATAAGAATATGTCCGGAAAGAAATATATCAATGCCGCTAAAGCCAATATTCCGGCAATGGGTTTTATGAAATCTTTAATCTTGTTCATGAAAAAAGTCGATAAGTCTATGAGGTTTTAGATAAAAATAACTCCTAACTCCTAATTCAAAATGTTTTCAAGTGTCATTCCGAAGAGTCTGCTTAATGGGATGCCCATTTCTGCAGCTTGTTTCGGCATGATGCTGGCTTCTGACATGCCTGGCACGATATTGACTTCGATGAAGAATAAACCTTCCTCGTTGAGGATGTAGTCGAAACGTGCGAATCCTTTGCAGCCGAATCTTTCGTAAAGCATTGCAGATGTGGCTTTTACTTCAATCTCTTCTAATTCGTCCAAAGCAGCAGGTGTTATCTCGTCTGATTTTCCGCTTGTGTATTTTGCTTCATAATCAAAGAACTCGTTTTTACTTACAATCTCAGTCAATGGTAAAACCATCATTTTGCCTTTATGTTCAATGACGCTGCATGCCAGCTCGCGTCCTTTTACGAACTTCTCGAACATGATTTGACTGCCGGCGTTGAATGCGGTCTCTACTGCCTTGTCGAAGTCTTCTTCAGTGTTGACTTTGCTTACGCCTACGCTTGAACCATTGCATGTTGGCTTTACGAATAAAGGTAATCCAAGTTCCTCGATGATTTCGTTTTTGTCAATGATGTCACCTTTGTTGATTGTGATGGAAGGTGATACTGTCGCGCCGTGTGCCGCTGCTAAATGCTTGGTGAGGTCTTTGTTGAAAGTCAAGGCGCATGTTGTGAAATTGGAAGATGTGTAAGGGATGTTTAACATCTCGAAATAACCTAAAATCTCGCCGTTTTCACCTGGGATGCCGTGAACTGCATTGAAGACGGCATCGAAAGTTATTTTGTTACCGTCAATATTTATTGAGAAATCGTTTTTGTCGACTGGAATATGCTTGTCGTCATCGGTTAAACAATACCATTCTCCTTTCTTGATTACGATGACGTAAGAGTCGTAAACTGTTGAATCTAAGTTCTTTTTGACAACCTTAGCGCTGTTTATTGAAATTTCGTATTCACCGGAGTAACCTCCACAAATAATTGCAATCTTTCTCATAATATTATTTCGATAAAAAAATTAAAATCGTTATCTTTGTCGCACCAAAATTACTAAAAACGTCGTTATTGTTAAACATTAAAAATAAAAATAAATGAAGGCCTTCAATTTTTTAACCAAAAGGGCATTTTACATAAATTTATTAATCGCTATTGCATTAGTAGTCATAATAATAGAGGTGGCGTTTTTCTCGTTGAAAGGATATACTCGTCATGGAGAAGAGATAGTGGTTCCAAATTTTGTAGGTCTTAACTGCGATTCTATTCTTGAACAATGCAAAGATGACTTCAATTTCGTCATGCTAGATAGCGTATATACTAAAAACTTGCCAGAAGGATCTATATATCAACAGGATCCGTTGCCTAATTCTAATGTTAAAAAAGGACGTAACTTGTATTATGTCAAGGTGTCTGAAGCTCCTGAAAAAGTTGTGATGCCTAATTTGAAGAACTTGTCTTTACGTCAGGCGATGGTTGCGCTTAGGTCTAATGGATTGAAAATCAGTGAACTTGAGTTCGTTGATCACTTTGCAAGGAACGCTATTGTTGAACAGGAGTTCAAAGGCGAAGTGATAGAACCAGGAACAGAATTGGTGAAAGGCAGCTCAATAAAGCTAAAGGTCGGTTACGGAAGAGATGACGTGAGAACACATTTGCCAAACTTATTGGCAGCTCGCAAGTCGGATGTCAGAAATATCTTGCACGAAGCTTCTCTTAATATCGGAAGAGAATATCACATGGATGAAGACGAGCATAAAAGATATAGAGTCTACAAGATGAACCCTGCTTATGATATCGAGACTCTCGTGAAACTCGGTTCGACTGTCGATGTTTGGTATCGCTCTGAAACCAATTTCGACTTCGATTCATACGAAAGAGAATTGAAGAATAAAGAATCTATGATAGCTCAGATGAAGAAGAAAAAACTTCCTGAGAACACAATTAAATACGTCACAGATAGTTTTGATTATATACTGAAAAATCGTCGTTTCTTGTATGACTCGATAAGTCGTGAATATGACATGAATATCGCTTATACAATGGACTTCTTCAGGTATGTATATTTGGAAGATACGATTGATATCGACTCTGTTTACAGAGAAGCTATCAGTAGAAAAGAATTGATTGAAAGTGAAAAAGCCAAGAAAAAGAAATAGTATGAAAAGTAGAATCTTAATAATATTACTCTTTATAGGATTACATTGTTCTGCGCAGGAATATCTTAGCGGTTTCTCGCATGAATCAAAAGCTACAAGAGAAAGACATGATGTCCGTGGCAGAAACGCTTCTGCCGCACTCCCTTTCTTCGATGATTTTACAGAGAGCAGCGTATACACTGACGCCGCTAAATGGCAAAACAATAACGTGCTTGTAAACTCTGGATTTCCTTTGTTTCCAACAAACTACAATGCCGCAACATTGGATATCTTGGATAGAACAGGAAAGGTTTATGCTCACGCAAGCAGCTCTCCTTTTATCGCAGACTCATTGATGTCTAATTCTATAAGTCTTAAAGACCTTACACCTGCAGATTCAGTTTATCTTAGTTTCTATTATCAGCCACAAGGTAATGGCGACGCTCCAGAAGAGACAGATTCTCTCGTGCTTATGTTCGGATATAAATCTGACACTACATTGGTATGGAATCATATCTGGAGCACAGAAGGAATGACATTGGATTCTTTCCTTATTGCCAACAACGGCAATTATTTCAAACAGGTGATGATACCTGTCGTTGATGATAAGTATTTTGGAAATGATATAATCATACTTTTCTATAACTACGGAAGTGTTACTTCTACAATGTATCTTAATGATAGAAGTAATGTTGACAACTGGAATATCGACTTCGTCTATCTTGACAAGAATCGTACATCAGAAGACACGACATTCCCATTGGTGACATTCTCAGAAAAGGCCCCATCACTTTTGAAACGTTATCAGTCAATGCCTTACAGACAATACGTTAGCAATCCTACAGTGGCGATGGCTTCAGATTATGAGATGTATATCACTAACTTGGATTCAGTAAGCGCAAAGACACAATATTCTTTTCATGTTGAAAATATAGTATCAGGCTGGACTTTCAATTACAATAGCAAGTGGTGCAACCTTTCACCTTTTGCAAACAATGGATTCCAGAACTGTGAAGGCGACAACTCAACACAGGCTTGCCCTCGTCTTAAGAATTTCCTCTTCGATATGGATGATAAAGTTGACACAGCATTATATCAGATAACTCATATCATCAGTGTTGACGACTCTGTCTCTCAGGCAAAAGGAGATACCTTGTACGGAATGCAGGAATTTAGAAATTACTATGCTTACGATGATGGAACTCCAGAGAGAGGCTATGGCGTAGTGCCTGGCGATTCTTATTTCGCATCGCAGTTTAGCATTTCAGTGCCAGATACTTTGTGCGGCGTCTATATGCTTTTCAACAGAACACACAAAGATGCAAACTACGACTTCTTTGATATCGTTGTCTGGAATAACAATAACGGCAAGCCAGGTAATGAGATATATCGTCTTAAGAATCAAAGACCAGAATGGGATGACGAAGAAATCTATAAATTCGCTTATTATCCTTTCGATAAGATATTGAAAGTAAACGGAACTATCTACGTCGGAATAATGCAGCACGATAAGGAAAGCATCAATATTGGTTTCGACGCGTCTAACGACAACAGCCAATATAATTTCTTTGACGTAGGTTATGGATGGGAAAACAGCAGCATGCAAGGCTCGTTGATGATACGCCCTGTACTTGGCGGCGATTATGATGTTCAGGCAGAAGACCCTCAGAATTTACGACTCAGACTGTTCCCTAATCCATCGAAAGATGTGATAAATATAGGTGATTTAGATATTGAGACATGCAGAGAGATTATGATATTCGATATGACAGGTCGTTTGATGAAACATTTTACTCATGAACTTAGTTTAGACGTCAACGACTTGCCAACAGGTCTTTATATGATGCGTGTGGTATCTGATAGTAAGGTTTATACAGAAAAATTTATGATTTCCAGATGATTATGGCAGAAAGATTTGAGGATATAAAAGAAGAAGAAAAGAAACAAGACTTTATCGGAAAATACCAAGACGATGAGTCTGAAGAAAGCACTGAGCTTTATGAGCATTTCCGTATAGTGGCAGATCCAGGACAGTCGCTGGTACGAATTGATAAGTTCCTGCAGAACCGCATGGAGAATGTCTCTCGTAACAGAATACAGAATGCTGCAAAGGCTGGAAGTATTCTCGTGAATGGCGTTTCCGTAAAGCAAAATTATAAGGTTAAACCTAATGATGTCGTTACGATAGTCCTTTCATTTCCTCCTCGTGAAATCGTCATCACTCCTGAAAATATTCCTTTGGATATTGTATATGAAGACGAAGATGTCATCATCATCAACAAGCAGGCAGGTCTCGTCGTACATCCAGGTCATGGCAACTTCGACGGAACATTGTTGAATGCTCTCGCTTATCACTTCAAGAATACAAATCAAAAGGTGGAAAACGGTTTCGGCTATCTCGTACATCGTATCGACAAAGACACCACAGGTCTGATGATTATCGCTAAGAACGAGACAGCGCAGACAGTCTTGGCAAAGCAATTCTTTGAACACAGCATAACACGTCGTTATCAGGCTCTCGTCTGGGGAGACTTCTCAGAAGAGGAAGGAACCATAGAAGGACATATCGGTCGCAGCACAAAAGACAGAGTCGCGATGGCAGTATATCCTGACGGCTCACAAGGCAAGTCTGCCGTTACACACTATAAAGTCCTTGAACATTTCAATTACGTCACTTTGGTAGAATGTCGTCTTGAGACAGGAAGAACACACCAGATTCGTGTGCATTTCCAACATATTGGACATCCATTGTTCAACGATTACCTCTACGGCGGCGACACTATTATAAAAGGTACCACATTTTCGAAATATCGTCAGTTCATTGAAAACTGCTTCAGAGAAATTCCGCGCCATTGCTTGCACGCCAAGATCTTAGGTTTCGTGCATCCAACAACCGGCAAGGAAATGTATTTCGATTCAGAACTTCCAAGCGACATGGTAGCAGTCTTAGACAAATGGCGTAATTATATTAAAACCAGAACAGAATAATATAGTAAAGACGCGTCGATCACACATAAAAATAAACAATAATGTGATTGACACGTCTCTACAATTCCTAACTCCACATTCCTAATTCCTAATTAATATGATAGTCGTAACAGGAGCAGCGGGTTTTATCGGCAGTGTTGTAGCAGGCGAACTTAATCAAAAAGGCTACAACGACTTGATTCTTGTCGATGATTTTTCAAAGAAAGAAAAAGAGAGAAACTATATCGACTTGAAATATAAAACCTTGGTCGACAGAAATGTATTCTTTGACTGGTTTAAGGAAAATCATGAAGATGTGGATTTCGTCGTTCACCTCGGAGCTCGTACCGACACCACAGAATTCGACTGGAACGTATTTCAGAAGTTGAATGTCGATTATACCGAGACGATGTTTGTTTTATGTGCAGAATATCAGATACCAATGGTTTATGCGTCTTCAGCAGCCACTTACGGAAACGGTGAATTAGGCTATGACGACAGCCATGATGTTGTGGGAAAATTACAACCGCTGAATCCATACGGACGTTCTAAAAATGAAGTTGATAAATGGATTTTGAATCGGGTAGAGACGCAGGGACCTGCGTCTGAACCTCCGTTCTGGGCAGGCTTGAAGTTCTTCAATGTCTATGGACCTAATGAATATCATAAAGGAAGAATGGCGTCAGTCATTTTCCATTCTTTCAATCAGATAAACGCTACAGGAAAGGTGAAGCTCTTCCGTTCGCATCGCCCTGACTTCGCCGACGGACAACAATTACGCGATTTCATTTATGTGAAGGATATTGCGAGTGTTATCATTTTCATGATAGAAAGACACCGAGACACCGAGACACCGAGACACCAAGTTGAGAGAGGTTTGTATAATCTTGGAACTGGCAAGGCTCGTAGTTTTTATGACTTGGCGGCTAACACTTTCAAGGCGATGGGAAAGGAAGTCAATATTGAGTTTATCGACATTCCTGAAGATATAAGAGACAAATACCAATACTTCACCGAAGCAAATATGACAAAGTTGAAAGAAGCAGGATATGATAAGGAATTCACTTCTTTGGAAGATGGAGTTTCGGATTATGTGAAGAACTATTTGATGCCGCTCCAATCCCTAAGCAACGCGACTAATTGAAAATTGAAAGTTGACAATTAATTTTCCATTTTCCATTTTCAGTTTTCAATTTAAAAGTCCCGTTAGGGACGACAGTTCCCAGGCAGGTGATGAAGCACGTAGTGCGGAATCCCTGCAAAGAAATGTTTTAAAATAAATCAGAGTGCCGAAGGTACGACAAGAGTTTCTGTCGTACCTTCGGCACTTTTTATATCATTATGGTCTAGAATGCAGGGGTTGCGTGCTTCGCACTTCACCACCTGCCTGGGAACTGTCGTCACTATGTGACTTTTTAGAATCTCAAAACTTCAGAAACTCAAAATTCTGAGATTTTTAATTTCTGAGATTCTGAATTTTTATAACAGCTGGGCTGCGTTAGGGATTGAAGCGGCATCCTTTGCGAAGCGATTTCGGACTTCAGACTTCGGACTATGGACTTCGGTTTTTTTGAGCGAGGAGAAAACAGAAGCGAGCAAAGATAGAGCGGAAAGCCCGACGGCTTCGCCGGAACGCCCAAAAGACATTAAGACTAAGCATCTCTATTTTCTCTCGCAAAGGCGCAAAGTTTATACATAACATTATCCCAACATCTCAGTATCTTAGTGACTTGGCGACTTGGCGACTCGGAGTCTTTATTTCACCTCTTTCTTCTCCAACTCCTTATCAAGTTCCAACAAGAACTTCTTTGTTCTTTCCAATGTCATCAGGACAGTGGTCTTTCTTTCGAGTTGGTCGAAGTCTTTCTTGAGTGCGTCTTTGGCACCTTGCAAGGTGTAACCCTGAACCTTCACGAGCTGGTAGATCATACGGAGATAACGAAGGTCGCGTTGGGTGAACATACGGTTGCCCTTGGTGCTTTTACGAGGCCTAAGAACAGAGAACTCGCTTTCCCAATAGCGTATGAGAGATGCGTTTACGTTAAACATCTCGGCGACTTCACCGATGCGGTAATATAATTTCTCGTCACTCATAATCAATCCATTGTTTGTGAAGGCTGCTGCGACAATTCAAGGATCTTGTCGTATTCTTCAGGTGTTATATCGTTATAAAAGAAATTGATCGGGTTGATAGTCTTGTTGTTTTTGATGACCTCGTAGTGGAGGTGAGGAGCTGTCGACTTTCCGGTGTTACCCATCTTGCCGATTTCTTGACCTCTTTTAACCTTGTCGCCTTTCTTGACAGAGAAGGAGTGGAGGTGAGCGTAACGTGTCTTGTAACCATAGCCGTGGTCGACAACAACGTTGTTTCCGTATCCGCTCTTGTTCTTCTCTATTCTAGTTACAACGCCGTCGCCGGTGGCATAGATGCCAGTTCCGATAGGACCGCTGAAGTCGATGCCGCCATGGAATTTGGTTACCTTATAGAACGGGTCGGTACGTTGTCCGTAATGTGATGATATTCTGTAGATGTCGGTCCCTTTTACAGGCATGATGGCTGGGATGCAGCTGAGCATTTCCGACTTGTTCTTCGCCATGTTGTAAATCTCGTCGAAAGATTTGGATTGAACATACAGCTGACTTGAAAGTACGTCGATGCGTTTTGCAGTGTTGACGACCATATCTGAATTGACGTAGCCGTCTAATGCCATGTAACGGTTTGAACCTCCATAACCGGCTTTTCTTACTGAAGATGGGATTGGTTCGGCTTCAAAAATCATTCGGTAAATGTTGTCGTCTCGGTCCTCTAATTCGGCTAGCAACATGTCAAGATTGTCGATCTTGTCGTTCATGATTTCATATTGCAATTTAAGATATTCTATCTCACGACTTTGTATTCTTTCTGTTGGAGAACCGAAGAAATTTTGGATTAAAAGCACAATGACAAACGCACTTACACTGGTCGATAAAAGATATAAGACGACGCTCCAGAATTTCTTCTTTCCGGAAGTCTTATACTCTTCATACTCAAGTGTATGAGGATTAAAGATATATTTCTTTTTTGCCATTGTCTAAAAATTAAAATTAAATGAAAAATATTCCATCAATTCTGCAAAAATAACATTTTTTTGAACTAAATTTGCAAAAAAGTTTTTGATAAAAAATTTAACAAATTATTATATATGAAAGCAAGTGAAATTCGCAGCAGTTTCTTGAATTTTTTTGAATCAAAACAACATCTCGTAGTAGCTTCAGCTCCTATCGTTGTTAAGAATGACCCTACATTGATGTTCACCAATGCAGGTATGAATCAGTTTAAAGATGTTTTCTTGGGCAATGCTCAATATAAGTCAAACAGAGTTGCCGACATCCAGAAATGTCTCCGTGTATCAGGAAAACACAACGACCTTGAAGAAGTAGGTCGCGACACTTATCACCACACTATGTTCGAAATGATGGGTAACTGGTCATTCGGCGATTATTTCAAGAAAGAAGCCATCGCTTGGGCTTGGGAATTCCTCACAGATGTATTGAAAATAGACAAGAATAAATTATACGTTACTGTTTTCGGCGGTGACGAAAAAGATAACTTGCAAGCAGATAACGAAGCATTCGAATTCTGGAAAGAACATATCGATGAATCAAGAATCATCTACGGAAGCAAGAAAGACAACTTCTGGGAAATGGGCGACCAAGGTCCATGCGGTCCATGTTCTGAAATCCACATCGACATCCGCGATGAAGAACAACGCAAACTCGTCGACGGTAAAGAACTCGTCAACAAAGACAATCCAGAAGTCATTGAAATATGGAACCTCGTTTTCATGCAGTTCAACCGTATGGCTAATGGCAGCCTCGTGAACCTCGCAGCAAAACACATCGACACAGGTATGGGATTCGAACGTCTCGTCCGCGTCATCCAAAATAAGAAATCTAACTACGACACCGACGTATTCACTCCTTTAATCGATAAAGTCGCTGAACTCTCAGGCAAGACTTACGGTAAAGAAGAAATGGTCGATATCGCAATGCGTGTTATCGCCGACCACTTACGCGCTGTCAGCTTCGCTGTTGCTGACGGTCAGCTCCCTTCAAACAATGGCGCTGGTTATGTCATCCGCCGCGTATTACGTCGTGCCGTACGTTACGGTTACACATTCTTAGGATTCACAGAACCATTCGTATACAGAATATTACCAGTTCTCGTACAAGAAATGGGCGAACAATATCCAGAGTTGAAGTCACAACAAGAACTCGTAGCTAAGGTTATCAAAGAAGAAGAAGCTTCATTCTTGAGAACTTTGTCACAAGGTATCAGACGTTTCGAGTCATACGTTGAACAGAACCCAGAATCAAAAGTCATCGACGGCGCTTTCGCTTTCGAATTGTTCGACACTTACGGCTTCCCTGTCGACTTGACAAACCTCATGGCAGAAGAAAAAGGCCTTACAGTTGATATGGATGGCTTCAAAGCTAACCTCGAAGAACAAAAGAACCGTTCACGTAAAGCTGCTGAAAAATCATCAGGCGACTGGATCGTCGTTGTTGAAGATGACAAAGCAACTGAATTCAAAGGTTATAACGAACTTACAACAACTTCAAAGATCATGCGTTACAGAGAAGTCGTTGCTAAGAATAAGAAACATTATGAAATCGTTTTAGACCAAACTCCATTCTACGCTGAAATGGGTGGTCAAGTTGGTGACGTCGGTACTTTGACATCAGAAAATGAAGTCGTTAAGGTTTTGAATACTGTTAAAGAAAACGACCTTATCATCCATATCACTGATATGATTCCTCAAGAACCAGAGGCTGACTTCGTTGCAGCAATCGATGTCAAGAGAAGAAGAAAAATCGAAGCTAACCACACAACAACTCACCTCATGCACGCAGCATTGCGTCAAGTATTGGGTGCTCACGTTGAACAAAAGGGTTCTTTGGTAAATGACGAACGTTTACGTTTCGACTTCAGCCACTTCTCAAAGATGACTGACGAAGAAATCAAACAAGTTGAACGTATTGTCAACGAAAAGATCAGAGAAGACATTTTAAACAACACATACGAAAACGTTCCTATCGAAGAAGCTAAGAACATGGGCGCTATGGCATTGTTCGGTGAAAAATACGGCGATCACGTAAGAGTCGTTGCTTTCGATAGAGAATATTCAGTAGAGCTCTGCGGTGGTACTCACATCGCTTCAACAGGTCGCATCGGTTCATTCAAGATCTTGTCTGAAGGCGCTATCGCTGCTGGCGTACGTCGTATCGAAGCTGTCACAGGCGATGACGTTATGTGCTACTTGGATGCTCAGTTGGAACAAATCGCTAAGATTAAAGAAATCGTCAAGACATCAGGCGACTTGATCAAGGCTATCGAAAACCTCAATACTCAAAACCAAGCATTGCAAAAGAAAGTCGAGCAGATGATGCAAGAAAAAGCTGTCGCTGAAGCTCGTAACATCTACAATGCAGCTGTCGATTTCGAAGGTCGCAAGTTGGTCATCGCTCGCGTTGAAGCCGACGTCAACCAGATGAGAACTATCGCAACAGCTGTCAAAGACATCGACGCTGAAGCTATCCTCCTCATGGGCGGCATCTTCGAAGCAAAACCTGCATTGTGTGTCATGATTCCTCAGTCACTAGTTGACGAACGTAAATGGGATGCTGGCGCGATGATCAGAGAAGCAGCTAAGGAAATCCAAGGCGGTGGCGGCGGTCAGAAGACACTCGCTACAGCAGGTGGCAAGAACGTCGACGGCATCGACAAGGCAATGGAAATCTTGAAATCTAAAATTAACAATTGATAATTAACAATGTAGAGACGCGTCAACGTTACCATAAAATAAATTCATGTTGACACGTCTTAAACCTCAAAATCTCAGAATCTCAGAAATGCGGTTTTGAGATTTTTTTATAAAAGTAATTGAAAAATAATTCCTCGTACCTCATTCTTAATTCCTAATTAATTTGTTACATTTGCAAGAAATATCATCATAATGAAGAAGACTGAACTTTTTGCAAGATTAGAGTTCGTTGCATTTT
>JAFYUH010000146.1 GCA_017549605.1 Bacteroidales bacterium | reverse complement strand
CGGTCTTGTCTCTCAAAGATTTTGATGGATTTGTCAAAAAATCCTCTAATGTGTACGAGACATCGAACTATTCTTCAGCAGAAAACAATATCGAAATAGAATTCGAAGGTGCGATGTCGGAAATTAAGGTTTATAGATATTGATTAAGTCAATAAGTCAATAAGTCAATGAGTCTATAAGACAATAAGTTGAGGAGTGAACTTATTGTTGGATGCTTTGTTTAAACTAGTAATCATACAAACTCATAAACTTATAGACTCATAGACTTATAGACTATTATTATAAAAAAAACATGGAATACAAAGACTACTATAAAATATTAGGTGTTGAGCGTTCGGCGACTCAAGATGAGATTAAGAAAGCATATCGTAAGTTGGCGGTGAAATATCACCCTGACAAGAACCCTGACGACAAGGTGGCGGAGGAGAAGTTCAAGGAGATTTCCGAGGCTTATCAGGTCATCGGCAATCCTGATTCTCGTAAGAAATATGACGAACTCGGCGCTAACTGGAAACAATATGAAAACGCTGGTTTCGGCGGTGGAGCGCATGGCTTCAACGCGAGCGGCTTCTCTGACTTCTTCGATATGTTCTTCGGCGGTCAGGGCGGCGGCGCCGGTTTCGATTTCAGCAATTTCATGGGAGGCATGGGCGGCGGCCGCCGTTCAACGCGTCCTGCTAAAGGCAGCGACCTCAACGCTACCATAAACCTCACGTTGCTAGAGGCTTATCAGGGCTCGCAACGTCTGCTCGACCTCAACGGAACTTCAATAAAGATAAGCATAAAACCTGGTGTTCGCGACGGACAGATACTGCGTCTTAAAGGCAAGGGTAACCCTGGAAGAAACGGCGGCGACAACGGCGACCTCATGATAAAAGTCGTCATTATGAACGACCCTTCATATCAACGCGACGGCGATGATCTTATTAAAAATATTAACATCGATGTCTATACTGCAATTCTAGGCGGCAAGATAACCGTCAGCACTCTCAAAGGCGATGTCAATGTTCCGATAAAACCGCAGACGCAAAACAACAGCACCCTGCGACTCAAAGGCATGGGAATGCCGCACTACGGCAAAGAAGGAGCAGGCGCCTTGCTGCTGAAAGTACAGATTCTATTACCAGAGCACTTCTCTGCTAAAGAACTGGAACTTATAAAAGAAGCGCAAGAGTTAACAGTTAGGAATTAGGAGTTAGGAATTAGGAGTTGTTTGTAGAGACGCGTCAATGTGACCATAAAAATAAACACACATTGACACGTCTCATGGTATTTCAGAATCTCAGAATTTTTTGAGTTTTTGAGTTTTTGAAATTCTGAATTTTTTTTCAAAATCTTCCCACGATTATCACTATTTTTCGTTACTTTGCATATTTATAATTGAAAATCGAATATGTATAAGATGAAATCAAAGTTTTCGATAATAGTCACTATTTTAATACTGTTTTTAACTGCTTCTGTATCATACGCTCAAGATAATAATGTCAAGGGTTTTGTCTATGAGAAATCTACTGGCGAGCCTATGATGTTCTGTAACGTTTATCTCAAAGGAACGACATACGGAGGCTCCACCGACCTCAACGGTTTTTTCAATATCACGAGAATCCCTGATGGCGATTATACCATTCTTGTCACGAACCTCGGTTATGATACCATAGCAGAGAAGGTGAGTCTTAAAAACAATGAGATATTGAACAAGAAATATTACCTCGAAGAGTCGAATGTGTTGCTCGCTGCGGTGAATATCACAGCCGATAAAATAGAGGCGAGGACCGAGACCAAGACTTCCGTCATCAACGTGACTCCAAAGACCATTACCAAAATTCCTACCATGGGCGGTCAGGCTGACTTGGCGCAGTATCTGCAAGTCATACCTGGCGTCATCTTCACCGGTGACCAGGGCGGCCAGCTTTATATCAGAGGCGGCTCGCCAATACAGAACAAGGTGCTGCTCGACGGCATGGTGGTCTACAATCCATTCCACTCCATTGGTCTCTTCTCAGTATTTGACACCGACATCATCAGAAACGCTGAAGTATATACCGGCGGCTTCGGCGCTGAATACGGCGGAAGAATATCATCAGTGATGGACATCACCACACGCGACGGTAACAAGAAACGCCTCGCTGGTAAGATCGGCGCAAGTACCTTCGGCTCGAAGATAACGCTCGAAGGTCCTCTTAAAAAAGCCAAGAACCCAGAGGATATGACGGCTTCTTTCATAGTGTCGGCCAAGAATTCATATCTCGACAAGACAAGCGAAACCGTATATAAAACTATTCTTAACGGCAATACATTGCCTTATACCTATAACGACATTTACGGTAAGATATCTATTAACTCATCTAATGGTAGCAAGGTTAACTTCTTCGGATTCAACTTCTCCGATGACGTGATAAATTATAAGTCGATATCTAACTTCGGTTGGGATGCATACGGCGGCGGTGTCAACTTCGTCGTCATCCCTGGAAAGTCACCGGTGCTAGTCGAAGGTAACGTGGCATATTCTGATTATACAGCGAAACTGGTGGAACAGAACAACCCTAACAGAATGAGTTCTATAAATGGCTTCAACGCTGGATTTACATTCACTTATTTCCAAGGAAAGAACTCTCTTAAATATGGTGTTGAGATGCTGGGATTTAGGACTGTCTTCGATTATACCAAGTCGAACGGCATCCGCATGAGTCAGATCGACAATACCACAGAACTCGGAGCTTATGTTAAATACAAGGCTCAGTTCGACAAGCTTATCCTTGAACCTAGCTTCAGAATCCAGGCCTACGCGTCTTTGGGTGAGGTGTCGCCAGAACCTCGTCTCGCAGTGAAATATAATGTGACAGACTGGTTTAGAGTCAAAGCCGCTACAGGTATGTACACCCAGAACCTCATCGCTGCCAATAGCGACCGCGACGTGGTGAACCTCTTCTACGGCTTCCTCTCAGGTCAGGCAAATATACCTTCTACTTTTGACGGAAAAGAAGTGACATCAAAACTGCAGAAAGCGATACATTATATAGTGGGTACAGAATTCGATGTCTATACTAACCTGGTGCTTAACGTTGAAGGTTATTACAAGGACTTCAACCAGCTGACAAGCATGAACAGAAACCAGCAGTATTCTGACTATGAGGCTCCAAAAGGAACCCCTGAGCTTTTGAGAAAAGACTTTATGGTGGAGAAGGGCAGAGCCTACGGACTTGACGTCTCTTTGAAATATGAAAATATGAGATGGTACCTCTGGGGTGCATATTCTCTGGGCTATGTCAATAAAGATTATGAAGATGTCAATAAACAGATTCATACTTACCGCACTCACTATGACAGACGTCATAATGTGAACCTTATGGCGACATATACCGCAGGACCAAAACACCAATGGGAGATCAGCGCACGCTGGAACTTCGGAACAGGCTTCCCATTCACTCAGGTCAGCGCATTCTATGAAAAACTGCCTTACGATAACATCTACTTCGATCCTTATACCGAGAGCGGATACCTCGGAATCATATATGACGAACTTAATGGAGGTCAGCTTCCGACATATCATCGCCTCGACCTCGACGTTAAAAGAAAATTCTATTTCACCGAAAACGTCATACTTGAGGCCGACTTCAGCGTCACTAACGTGTATGACAGACAAAATATATTCTATATAGATGTTGTCTCTACAGAAATAATTTATCAGTTGCCGCTGATGCCAAGCATCGGTTTAACATTATCATTCTAATAGACATGAAGAAACCTGTAGCAAAAATATGTCCCCGTGAACTCGTAGCTCATGGGGATATTCGTATAGATAACTATTATTGGCTTAACGAACGCGAGAATCCTGAGGTTATTGAATATCTCGAACAAGAGAATAGATATCAGGAGGAGATGATGAAAGATACTGAAGAACTTCAGAAAGAATTGTATGATGAGATAGTGGGACGTATCAAGCAAGACGATGTCTCTTATCCTATAAAAAGAAACGGCTATTATTATTACTCCCGCTACGAAGAGGGCAAGGAATATCCAGTCTGTTGCCGCCGTAAGGATAATATGGAGAATCCTGAACAGATACTCCTCGACGGTAATAAGATGGCTAAAGGTCATCATTATTTCGATATCGGCGCTTATAGCATAAGCCCTGACAACAGATTGATAGCTTATAGCGTTGATACCGTGAGCCGTCGTCAGTATCATATCTTTGTGAAGGAAATAGAGACTGGAAAGATTTATGCTGAAGACATTGAAAACACTACTGGCAATATGGTGTGGGCTAACGATAACGAGACGCTTTTCTATAGCATGAAAGACGAATCGTTACGTTCATGCAAGATTATGCGTCATAAGCTTAACGACGATCCTTCCAATGACGAACTGGTATATTTTGAAGAAGATACGGCTTTCAGCTGTTATGTCAGCAAGACAAAGTCAAGGCGTTACATCATGATAATATCCGACAGCACCATGTCGTCGGAGGTGCGTTTCGTGGATGCCGACAGACCTTACGATGAGTTCGAGATTTTCCATAAACGTGAACACGACCATCTTTATGGAATAGGTCATTACGGCAACGACTTCTATATACTGACAAATGCCGACGGAGCGAAGAACTTCAAGATCATGAAGACTCCTGTCGACAAGACCGAGAAAGAAAATTGGGTGGAACTGATGCCGCATCGTGAGGATGTCTTGATAGAAGACTTCGACATATTCTCTGACTTCCTCGTCATTGAAGAACGTAAGGAAGGCTTGATAAAGATTCGTGTCATGTCGTGGGACGGCAGTACGGATTATTACATCGACTTCGGCGAGCCGACTTACACCGCATATTCTTCCGCCAACCCTGACTTCGACTCTCATTTCTTGAGATATGGATATAACTCCATGACGACACCTGCTTCTCTTTATGAATATGACATGATAAAACGCGAGTCGGTCTTGTTGAAACGTCAGGAAATCGTAGGCGGTTATGAACCTGGCGACTATGTCACGGAACGTCATTACGCTCCATCGCACGACGGCGTTATGGTCCCGATTTCTTTGGTGTATAAGAAAGGCTTGAAGAAAGACGGCAGCAATCCTTTGGTGCTTTACGGTTACGGTTCGTATGGCAGCAGTATGGACGCCTACTTCTCGACAGCGAGATTGTCTTTGTTAGACAGAGGCTTCGTCTGGGCTGTCGCTCATATCAGAGGCGGCGAGGAGATGGGCCGTCAGTGGTATGAAGACGGAAAATTATTGAAGAAGAAAAACACCTTCCTCGACTTCATATATTGCGGTAAGTATCTCGTCAGCGAAGGCTTTACGAATAACGATAAGATGTTCGCCATGGGTGGCAGCGCCGGCGGTCTGCTCGTAGGAGCAGTGGCTAATATGGCGCCGGAGATGTGGAAGGGAATCATCGCGCAGGTGCCTTTCGTCGATGTCGTAACTACTATGCTTGACGATACAATACCTCTTACTACAGGAGAATATGACGAATGGGGTAACCCTAACGAAAAAGAATATTACGATTATATGAAGTCATATTCGCCTTACGACAATGTGGAGAGAAAAGCGTATCCTGCTATGCTGGTGACGACAGGCTTGCACGACAGTCAGGTGCAGTATTGGGAACCAGCGAAGTGGGTCGCGAAGTTGAGAGAAATGAAAACAGATAATAATCCTTTATATCTCAAGACCAATATGGACTTCGGTCATGGCGGAGCATCAGGAAGATTCGAAGGAATAAAAGAGATAGCGTTGGAATATGCGTTTGTTTTGAGAACTCTGAATTCTGAGCTCTGAACTCTGAACTTTGAGCTTTGAGCTTTGAACTAGGGCTAAAGGCCAAAAGCTTTAGTTAAAAAAAACTTTAGCCATTGGTCCTTAGCCTTTAGTCGTTTTTATTATCTTTGTAACTTTTATAAAATATTCATTATGAAGAAAGTTTTACTCTTGATATTTGCATTGATTTCGTTAAATGCATTCTCTCAACTTCAAGGATATATAGATAGTGAAGGCAATCTTATACCTCAATACGATGCGGCTACAGCCAACTGGGGCGGAAATTGGAGAATGCCAACTAAGGATGAATTAAACGAATTAAGAACAAATTGTACATGGACCTGGACAACACAGAATGGTGTTAACGGTTATAAAGTAGAAGGCTTAAATGGTAATCATGTCTTCTTTCCTGTTACAGGCTGCCGTAACGGGTCATCGCTTAACAACGCTGACGACGGTTATTATTGGAGTTCGATGTCTTACGGTGACTTCGCGTACAGTTTCTACTTTAATAGTGATTATCACAATATGGGCAGCTATTTCCGTTTCTGTGGTCAATCAGTGCGTCCAGTCTTAGAATAGAAGCGAAGCGCATTCAATTTATTTAATTCATTTGATTTATTTCCGTCGGGCGGTTTAAGAAGCCCGACGGTTGTTTTTTTGTTTTTCAAGACATACGTCCGTATGTCTCTACACGAGATTCATTTATAAAATGGTAGAGTCTTTTTTTTGTACCATAATTTCGTGTAGAGTCGCACGTCCGTGCGACTTGTTGAAGATACCGGGATGTAGAGGTTTTTTTACAGCCCAAAACCTTATCCAAAAAACGCCTCTGCTTCGTAAAGTACGTTCTGATAGCTGTCGGAACTGTGCATTACGTTATGTGTCTTGTCGATGCTATAACGTTTTCTATATTTTTCTTTCAGCTGTTTGAGTGTCTCGATGGAAGAATCCTTGTCGGCGAAGGGTGAGAGCACAAGCATTCCGATACAAGGGCCGCTTGTTATGTATCTGATGAGTTTTTCATAGAAAGGCTTGCCTTTGTGGACGTTGTAGATTACCTCGGCTTCTTCCTTCGTCAAGGTCTTTTCCTTGGCCTCGATGACGGTGAAGTCAAGACGACACAGATCCTTGATGATGTTGTCGGTGTATCCTAAAAATCCAGGCTTTATGATGATGAAGCCGTCATAGTTCGGAAGCATGGCGGTGTTGTATCCGTAGCCCTCACCCTCTGTTGTTAATGTAGATTTCATAACGTGGCTTTTCTCCTAAAACAAACCTAAAGCAAGAATGTTTCTTAATTATTTTTAAGAATTTTCCCCTTTGAAAAAAATAAACAAATTGTTATCTTTGCGCTATAGTTGAGAGTTTGGTGTTCAGAGTGTAGATGTTGTATTATTGACTCTACATCTCGGTGACTCGGTGACTCGGTGACTCAAAGACTTTAAATATGAACATATATCAGCTTTTTGTAAGAACTTTTGGAAATAGAAACACTGAGCCTGTCTTCGATGGCGATAAGTCACAGAACGGCTGCGGCACTTTCGCAAATATCAACGATAAGACCCTGAACGCTCTTAAGGACTTGGGCATCACTCATGTCTGGCTCACTGGTGTGATTCGCCATTCTAGCATGACATCTTATCCTGAACTTGGGATAAAGTCGACACATCCTCAAATTACAAAAGGCAAGGCGGGTTCTCCTTATTCTATAATGGACTATTACGACATCGACCCGGATTTGGCTGTCAATCCTCAGAATAGGATGGAAGAGTTTGAAGAGACCGTCGCTCGTATCCATGAGAAAGGCATGAAGGTGATAATGGATTTCATTCCTAACCATCTTGCCCGTGAGTATAAGTCGCTGAATAAACCTTACGATGTAGAGGAATTCGGCGAATACGACAACAAAAACCTCGCATTCGCAAAAGATAATAATTTCTATTATTGCCCAGGTTTGGAACTAGTCGTTCCAAGTCAACAGACAATTTCCTCAAATCCTCATACCCTCATACCCTCATACCCTCAATTCCAAGAAATGCCCGCAAAAGCGTCAGGTAACGATGTGTTTTCTCCAGTTCCTTCTGTTAATGACTGGTACGACACTGTGAAGTTGAATTACGGCGTGGATTATCAGAATGGCTGCAGCAAGCATTTCGATACTATTCCTAATACCTGGTACAAGATGTTGAACATTATGCAGTATTGGTGCGAGAAGGGTGTCGATGGCTTTCGTGTGGATATGGCGGAGATGGTGCCTGTGGAGTTCTGGCGTTGGGCAATCAACGAGTTGCGTGAGAACTATGACGCTATTATGATAGCTGAGATTTATCAGCCTCATCTTTATAAGGAATATGTTGATGCCGGCTTTGATTATCTTTATGATAAGGTCGGACTTTATAATACCTTGGAAAATATTTATCGCTACGGACAACGTGCGGACACTATAACTAATGTGTGGAACGGACTTCAAGGACTCGGTGATGTGATGTTGCGTTTCATGGAAAATCATGATGAGGTACGACTCGCATCTAAGCGTTTTGTCGGCGATGCCTTCAAGGCGCTGCCTGCTGTGGCGATGGCGGCTCTGATGAACCGCGGGCCTTTTATGATTTATAACGGACAGGAGAGCGGCGAGGATGCAGAAGGCGCTGTGGGTTTCAGCGGCGATGACGGAAGGACGTCGATATTTGATTATGCCGTGATGCCTAAGCATCAGAAGTGGATGGCAAACGGCAATTTCGATGGCAGCGACTTCGGCGATGAGCAGAGGGAATTGTACGGCTTCTATAAAAAACTCCTCAACTTCCGACTCAGCAGCGATGCTATTAATAAAGGTGCGTTCTACGACCTGATGTGGGTCAACCCTTGGTACTCCAACTTCGACCCTCAGTATGTCTACGCATTCTTGCGTTATTTCAACAATGACCGACTTCTCGTTGTTATCAATTTCAATCAGAACGAGAGCCGCTACTGTGAAGTGAAAATCTCAGAAGACGCCGTGGAGTATATGGGATTACAGCCAACGGCCAACGGCCAACAGCCAATAGCCTTAGACGCTTTTACTGGAGAGAAGATCGAATATGATTTAGAAGAAGTCAGCACTCGTGGAATCGCGATGACTCTTGAACCTTGTGGAATTAAAATTTTGAAACTATGATGAAACTGGTAGAAAAAGATTCTTGGCTTGAACCTGTCGCCGATGAGGTGCAGGCTCGCTATGACAGATATGAATCTTTATTGAAATATATTGAAAGTCATTATGGAAGTCTGAAGTCATTTGCTTCGGCTCATGAATTCTTTGGCTTTACCTACGACGGTTTCAGAAAAGGCTGGTGGTACAGAGAGTGGGCTCCTGCGGCACATTATCTCTCTTTGTTCGGCGATTTCAATAATTGGGATAGATATGCCGACCCTCTTGAAAGAGAAGAAGATGGCATCTGGTCTATCTTCCTTCCTGACTCGCAATATAAAAACAGATTGACAAAAGGCAGTCTGTTGAAAGTCCTGGTGCAATCCAGCATAGGCGAACAAGAACGCATACCTGTTTATATCAACAGAGTCGTTCAGAATGAAGACAATAAAGATTTCGCAGGACAATTCTGGCCAACAGCCAACGGCCAACAGCCAAAAGCCAACAGCCAACAGCCAACAGCCAACAGCCAAAAGCCTTTGTTCATCTACGAATCCCATATCGGCATGTCGCAGGAGAAAGAAGGTGTCGGTACATATAAGGAGTTCAAGGATAATGTGTTGCCAAGGATAAAGGATTTGGGTTATAATGCGATACAATTGATGGCGGTCGCTGAGCATCCTTATTATGGTTCTTTCGGTTATCATGTCTCGAATTTCTTTGCAGCCAGTTCGCGTTTCGGAACTCCTGAAGAGTTGAAGGAACTGATAGACGCTGCGCATGAGATGGGAATCATGGTTATCATGGACTTGGTGCATTCTCATACAGTGAAAAACACTCGCGAAGGCTTGAATCTTTTCGATGGCACAGAAAATCAATATCTGTTGGAAGGCAACGAAGGCTATCATCCTCAATGGGATTCCAGATTGTTTAATTATGGAAAGATAGATACTTTGAGATTATTGCTTTCAAACATAAGATATTGGCTTGAAGAATATCATTTCGATGGCTTCCGCTTCGATGGCGTGACATCTATGTTATACAAAAATCACGGGATAGGGGTAGAGTTCGCTAATCAGTCGGATTATTTCGGTGATAATGTGAATGACGATGCTGTGACATATCTTCAACTTGCTAACACTCTGATACATCAGCTGAATAAAGATAATATTACCATTGCTGAAGATGTCAGCGGCATGCCTGGAATATGCGCTGCTGTTGAAGACGGCGGCATGGGTTTCGACTATCGCCTCGGAATGGGCATCCCTGATTTTTGGATTAAGATTTTGAAAGACCAGAAGGAAGAAGATTGGAATATGCACGAGTTCTTCTTCACCATGACGAACAGACTTTATGATGTCAAGACCATTGCTTATGCCGAGTCGCACGATCAGGCATTGGTGGGAGACAAGACCATAGCTTTCCGACTGATGGATAAGGAGATGTATACTTCTATGTCGAAGTTTACGCCTAGTATAATAATAGATAGAGGTATCGCTTTGCATAAGATGATACGTCTTTTCACCATAAGTCTTGGCGGCAATGCTTGGCTTAACTTCATGGGCAATGAGTTCGGACATCCGGAGTGGATCGATTTTCCACGTCAGGAGAATGAGTGGAGCTATAAGCACGCACGTCGTCAGTGGTCATTGGTCGATGATGAGAATCTGAAGTTCTGTTGGCTTAATGAATTTGACAAGGCGATGTTGAAGTTCATCAAGGAGAATGATGTGATGGACGCAGAGCCGGCCTGGATGATGAATGCCGATGAGGAAAAGAATACCATAGTGTTTGAAAGAAATAATCTGATATTTGTCTTTAACTGGGGAAGCGAGTCAATTCCGGATTATGAGATAAATGTTAAGAGCACGGGTGACTACGAAATCGTTTTCAGCAGCGATGACAGTAGGTTCGGCGGTTTTGACAACATAAGCAAAGATGTAGCGTTTCCTACTGAAGACAGAGACGGACAGGTGTTTATGAAGATATATAATGTAAGTCGTACGGCAGTCGTTTATAAACTGAAAACTGAAAACTGAAAGTTGAAAACTATTGAAAATTAGGATGAAGACTATTGTCTGTTGACGGTTGCCCGTTGACTTAAAAAAAACACCGAAAAATCGTGTTAAGATGTTTTTTTTTCATTATCTTTGTAGCAAATTCTGAAGAATACTATAGAAATGGCAGATTTAAGTGTAACCCTTTCGGAAATAGAAACAAAAGTAAGAAAGCTCATTGCGCTAAAGAATCAGCTTGAAGCAGAAAATAGTAAACTTGTTCAAAGGAATGAGGATCTTCAATTGGAAATTGAGATTCTCGCTACTGAGAATACAGAATTGAAGGAAAAAATAAATAATTTAGTTATTGTTAACACTCTCGGAAACGAAAAAGAGGTAGGAGAAAGTAGACAATTAATAAAGGCACTTGTTAAGGAAATCGACAATTGTGTTGCAATGTTGAATGCAGAACAATAATATATATCAGACGAGATGAGCGGAGTAGATGAAATAAAGATAAATGTTGTCATTGCGGAACGTAGTTATCGTCTGACTGTAAACAAAGCTGATGAAGCGAAGGTGTTAAAAGCAGCAGAGATGCTGAATGAGAGGATAAAGTCTTATAAACAGACATACGATTATAGAGATTATCAGGATTTATTGTCCATGTTATGTCTGCAGCTGGCGACTCTCAATGTTAAATACGAATCTGATGCAGCATATAAAGATCAGTATTTGGAACAAAAGCTCGATGAATTAAGTTCTTTATTAAGTGAAAATATAGGTTCTTAAAGTTCTTTGAAGATTTATCTGTCTGTTCGTCGCATGATGTAAACCTAACAATTTTTACCATAATTTCCGGTTGACTCATGGGTACAAAAACAGGCCTCAACCTGCGAAGGTGCTTTAACGCCAGTGGACGTTTGCGTATCGTGGCAGCCATAAACGTGACTTCTGGGGTTTACTATTATCCCATTGAGCAGACAGATTTTTTCCCCTTTTAGTTTTCGAGATAAATCGAAAAAAAATGATTTTACTAACATTAAGTCACACAGCAGCGTATGTTCTTTTAGGAGTAGCTGCTCTCGTCGTAGGCGGTGCAATAGGTATCCTATTGTCATCAACAGTGATGCGTAATGCGCTCACAAAAAAAAGCGTTCAGTTATTGGAAGAAGCAAAAGAAAAAGCAGAGGTAATCAAGAAAGACAAGATACTTCAAGCTAAAGAGAAGTTCTTGCAGATGAAAGCCGATTATGAAAAGGAAACCAACGAACGCAAACGCGAAATCCAAAAACTAGAATCACGCGTACAACAGCAACAACAACAAGCTAACCAACGCGATGAAGAAATCCGTAAGAAAGCTAACGAGGTTAAAAGCCAACAACAAAGTGTAGCTGCTCAACAAGAAAACATCAATAAACGTCAAGCTGAATTGGATAAGATTCAAGATGAACAAAAGAAGATGTTAGAGACTATCTCAGGTCTTACAGCTGGCGAAGCTAAGGAACAGCTTAAAGAAATGATGAAAGAAGAAGCTGTAGCAGAAGCTATGGTTATCTCTAGAGATATCGTTGAAGAGGCTAAAATGTCAGCTAACCAAGAAGCTAAGAAGATTATCCTCGAGACAATCCAACGTACAGCAGCAGAACATGCTATCGAAAATACAGTATCTGTATTTAACATCGAAAATGACGAAATAAAAGGTCGTATTATCGGTCGTGAAGGTAGAAATATCCGCGCTCTCGAAGCTCTCACAGGCGTTGAAATCATCATCGACGATAGCCCTGACGCAATCCTTCTCTCTGGCTTCGATCCAATCCGCCGTGAAGTGGCTCGCCTTTCATTGCAAAAACTCGTTACAGACGGTCGTATCCACCCAGCTCGTATCGAAGAAGTCGTTAAGAAAGTCGAAAAACAAGTCGAACAGGAAATCATTGAAACAGGTAAACGTACAGTCATCGACCTCGGTATTCATAACCTCAGCCCTGAGCTTATCAGAATGATCGGTCGTATGAAATATCGTTCATCATACGGACAAAACTTGTTGCAACACTCTATAGAAGTTGCTAAACTCAGTTCTTCAATGGCTGCAGAACTCGGCCTTAACCCTAAGACAGCAAAACGCGCTGGTCTTCTCCACGATATCGGTAAAGTCGCTGAAAACGATGAAGAATTGCCACACGCAATTCTCGGTATGAAGACAGCTGAGAAATACAAAGAGAAACCAGATGTATGTAACGCTATCGGTGCTCACCACGATGAAATCGAAATGGAAACTCTTATCGCTCCTATCGTTCAAGTGTGTGACGCTATCTCTGGTGCTCGTCCAGGAGCTCGCCGTGAAGTTGTAGAGGCTTATATCCAACGTCTCAACAAACTCGAAGAAATGGCAATGTCATTCCCTGGCGTCGTCAAGACTTATGCTATCCAAGCTGGTCGTGAATTACGCGTTATCGTAGCAGCAGATAAAGTCAGCGACACTGACGCCGACCGCATCTCATTCGATCTCTCTAAACAGATCCAAACTGAAATGACTTACCCAGGTCAAATCAAGATCACTGTCATCAGAGAGACAAGAGCTGTTAGCTTCGCGAAATAAGACAACAGTCAACAGACTACGGACACATGTCCACAGATATATTTAGAGGCGCGAATGCGCCTCTTTTCTTTTGTCCACGAATTTGCACTAATCTAACACGAATTGTCCTGAAAGGATTCTTCTCGCAAAGACGCAAAGAAACACAAAGTTTAGTTGACGTTTTTTAGACACTAAAGTAGTAGCGTCCCGACTTAGTGACTTGGAGTCTCGGTGACTTGGTGACTTTTCTTTTGGGCGTTCCGCTACGCGTCGGGCTTTCCGCTATATCTTTGCTCGCTTCATTTCTCCACGCTCAAAAAAATCTCCAAATTCCCAAATCCCCGTCCCCGAATCCCATTTCCCGTTCCGCTCGCAAAGGATGCCGCTCCAATCCCTAACGCAACTTCCTATTATAAAAATTCAGAATCTTAAAATCTCAGAACTTCAAAATTTTGAGTTTCTGAGTTTCTGATGTTCTAAATCCATAAGGCGTTGCCTTATCCTATATTTGTTTCGCCCTTTCAGGACTTCAATTCAGAATCTCAGAATCTCAGAATCTCAGAATCTCAAAATCTCAGTGACTCGGTGTCTTGGTGTCTTGGTGACTCAAAAAAAGAGCGCCACATTCAATGCAGCGCTCCTATATTATCGTGGACAAAGACTGTTGTCTGTTGTCCGTAGTCTGTTGTCTTATTTTACAACAACGAATTTGTTTGTCTTAACAGTTTGGTTGTTTACGATTAAGCTGTAGAAGTAAACGCCTTCGTTTAAGTCGCTAACGTTGATGTCAGCTCTTGAACCTCCGAGGTTGAGGTTTTGTCTTACAACTTCTTGACCCATCATGTTGTAGATAGCAACTGAAGCTGAGTTAACGTTGAATGGCATGTTGTAGTCGAAGCTTACAACGTTGCTTGCTGGGTTAGGATAAGCATTGCTGAAAACGTCTGTGCTATTGAAGTCAGCGATTGATTCTGGTTCATATTTGAAGTTAACATTGAAAGTGTATGTTTCTTCTGGGTTTCTTTCATCGTAGAAAGTATAAACCATGTGGATTTCTGTACCAATAGGTAATATGTTCCATTCGCTGTCAACGAACATGCAGTGACCGTTGAAGATGCCTTCGCCACCAGCAGCAACAGTGTGAGTTGCAGTTAAAGTGCCTGGCATGTAGCAGCTGCCCCAGCATAAGTAGTTAGAACCAACGCCGTTAGGATCGTCTGTCATTTCGCAAACGACATTCATGTCAGCGTCTGTTGTGTTGAT
>JAFYUH010000145.1 GCA_017549605.1 Bacteroidales bacterium | reverse complement strand
TGAGGACTTTAGCCCATACTTCAGGAACGCCGATAGCCATGAAGTCTTGTTCTGTAGCGACTTTCTTAACTTTTTCAGGACGCATTGTTGGGAAGAAGAGAACTTCTTGGATTGCGAGTTGACCTGTGAGTAACATCACGAGGCGGTCGATGCCGATACCCATACCTGAGGTTGGAGGCATACCGTATTCCATAGCGCGCAAGAAGTCTTGGTCGATGAACATAGCTTCGTTGTCGCCGCGTTCTGAGAGTTTCATTTGTTCTTCGAAACGAGCGCGTTGGTCGATAGGGTCGTTCAACTCTGTATAAGCGTTAGCGAGTTCCTTACCGTTAACCATCAACTCAAAACGTTCTGTGAGTTCTGGGTTTTCGCGGTGACGTTTACATAATGGTGACATCTCGACTGGGTAGTCTGTGATGAATGTAGGTTGGATGTAAGTGCCTTCGCATTTTGCGCCGAAGATCTCATCTATCAACTTACCTTTACCCATTGTGTCGTCGATTTCAATATCGAGGTTTTTACATACTTCGCGGAGTTGTGCTTCGTCCATGCCTGTGATGTCGACGCCTGTCTTTTCTTTGATAGAGTCGATCATAGAGATGCGTTTGAAAGGACGTTTGAAGCAGATTTCATTGTCGCCGACTTTCACAGTGTCGGTGCCGAAAACTTCAGTAACAACGCGTTCGATCATTCTTTCTGTGAAGTCCATCATCCAGATGTAGTCTTTGTAAGCTACATAGATTTCCATACATGTGAACTCAGGGTTGTGAGTGCGGTCCATACCTTCGTTGCGGAAGTTACGTGAGAACTCATAAACGCCGTCGAAGCCACCAACGATAAGACGTTTGAGGTAGAGCTCGTTAGCGATACGCATGTACATTGGGATGTCGAGTGCGTTGTGGTGTGTGATGAAAGGACGTGCTGTTGCACCGCCAGGGATTGATTGTAAGATAGGAGTTTCAACTTCTAAGTAGCCGCTTTCGTTGAAGAAGTTACGCATTGAGTTGATGATCTTGGTACGAGCGATGAAGATGTTCTTCACATTTTCATTGACAACCAAGTCGACGTAACGCATACGATAGCGTTGCTCTGGATCGGTGAAAGCATCGTAGATGACGCCGTCTTTTTCCTTAACGATAGGAAGCGGACGTAATGACTTGCTGAGCACTGTCAATTCTTTTACGTGGATAGAAACTTCGCCAGCTTGTGTGCGGAAGACGAAACCTTTAACACCGATGAAGTCGCCGATGTCGAGGAGACGTTTGAATACCACGTTATATAATGTCTTATCCTCGCCTGGGCAGATCTCGTCGCGTTTGATGTAGATCTGTACGCGACCGTGAGCGTCTTGGAGTTCGCAGAATGATGCTGCACCCATGATACGACGGCTCATGATACGGCCGCCTATGCTGACGTTCTCAAATTTTGATAAGTCGTTGTCGTCGAATTCTTCAGCGATCTGTGCTGTGTTGACGTTGACTTCGTAAGCTGCTTGTGGATAAGGATTGATACCTAACTTGTATAACTCATTTAAAGAGTTCCTTCTTATTTGTTCTTGTTCGCTTAACATAATATGTTGATTTTCTTAAATTCTATAAAACTTGCAAATATAAGAAAAAGTCAACAGACTACGGACAACAGACAACAGATTTTTTTTGAGGTGAAAATTGACTATCAGCGGTCTGCATTGAGCCCTGAAGGGGCGAAACAGATTTAGCGTAAGGCATCGCCTTATGAAATTGAAAATTTAAAGTTTAAAATGGAAATTGATTTTCATTAGCCCCGTTGCGTTAGGGATTGGAGCGGCATCCTTTGCTAAGCGAAGCGGAGCAAAGATAGAGCGGAAAGCCCGACGGCGTAGCCGGAACGCCCAAAAGGAAAGACTAATGACTAAAGGCTAACACTCAAAGTTCAAAGTTCAGAGCTCAGAGCTCAGAGTTCAGAGCTCAAGGTTCCTATAAACTCTAATCGCCATCGGTATCGCCAATAAGAACGTCATGACGTCAGCTAAGGCTTGCGTCATCTCAACGCCTTGTAAACCAAGGAGTCTTGGTGCGATATATAATATAGGCAGGAAGAAAATGCCTTGACGGCACATCGATAATATCGTTGCTGGCAATGTCTTTCTGATGGTCTGCAGCAGCATATTCGTCGATGTGGATAATCCGATGAGAGGGAAGGCGATGCACTGCCATCTCAGCACTCTGCTTCCGATCTCGATGAGCATCTGGTCTTCGCTTCTGAAGAAGCTGATGATGTGAGGAGCGAAGATATATCCTAAAGTTCCGGAAATGAGCAAGAACAATGTCATTATGCTCATGGTGAAAGTATATGACTCTCTGACTCTTCCGTAAAGCTTGGCTCCGTAGTTGAAGCCGCATATCGGCTGGAATCCTTGTCCGATGCCGAGCACTATGGAGAATGCGAACATCATGCATCTCGACACTATGGAGAACGCCGCGATGGTAGATGCCTCGTTGCCTGCTGTGGAATATATCGCTGCCGAGTGGTTGAGGCAGATGGTTGCTGTGCATGCCAATGCCTGACGGCATAATGAAGGAAGTCCGCCGTCTAATATCTTTTTGTAATGTTCTAAGTTAGGGGAGAACTTTTTCAGTCTTATATGTACGTTGCCGCCTCTGAAGGTGCCTGCAAACAATATCGTCCAGCTGACTATCTGACTGATGCAAGTCGCTAATGATGCGCCAGTTACGTCCATCTTTAAACCTAAGATGAAGATGGCGTCGAGTATGATGTTGATCACCGCTCCCGACGTGATGCCTATCATGGCGTAGTTGGCGTTGCCTTGAAGTCGCAGCTGGCTGTTCAATGCCAAAGCTGACATCATGAAAGGCGTTCCTATCAGGATATAAAACAAATAATTGTTTGATAATGAAATGATGTCAGGTGTCGCGCCTATGGCTCTCGACAGAGGCGTCAGGAATATAAGTCCTAGAATTCCTGCAATTGTGCCTAAGATGAATGGCGACAGAAAACCCGTCGCTGCCATTCTCTCGGCATCGGAGTATTTTTTCGCTCCTAATGCCTGTGAGATGAAGTTACCCGAACCATGACCGAAGAAGAATCCGAAGGCGTTGATGAATGTCATATACGCGAACGACACACCTACCGCTGCCGCTGCCTCAGTGCTGATATGTCCCACAAAAGCGGCGTCGATGATGTTGTATAACGAAGTGACCAGCATGCTGATGATTGTCGGTCCTGACATCTTGAGCACGAGCTTCTTGACAGGCGACTGCGTCATCAAGGCATAACGTTCGTCACGCTTGCGTTCGTCTTCTTCCGTATTATGAATTCTAGGGTGTGCCACGTTTTTTTATTTTTTAACTATAGGCATTTCTCTCATGATGAATGGCTTAGGCGAAATTGCCAAGACTGGAGCTATCTGGAAACGCTTGAAGTCGTTGCGATAGACCATCCTCAAGGCTTTGTTGACGACAGCTTCGTCGAAGCCTTGTGCGATGATTTCCTCAGCGCTCTTTGCACATTCGATATGTTGGTATAAGATAGCGTCCAGGACTGGATAGTCTGGCAGACTGTCGGTGTCTTGTTGGTTAGGACGCAGCTCTGCTGATGGCGGTTTGTTGATTGTGTGCCAAGGAATTATCTCTTTGTCACGGTTGATATATCTGCAGAGTTCGAATGCCTCTGTCTTGTAGAGGTCGCCGATTACGGAGAGACTTCCGCAGAGGTCGCCGTAGAGTGTGCCGTAGCCGACAGCAGCCTCACTCTTGTTGCTGGTGTTTAATAAGATGTTGCCGAATTTATTTGATATCGCCATGACGATGACGCCGCGGCATCTTGCCTGGAGGTTCTCTTCTGTGACGTCGAAAGGCAGGTCTTGGAAGATAGGCTTCAATGTCTCTTCGAAAGCGTCGAAGGTCGGTTTTATCGGAACGATATGATATTTACATCCGAGGTTCTCTGCTGATGCGATGGCGTCGCTGACGGAGTGGTCTGTAGAGAACTGCGATGGCATCAAGATGCCTAAGACGTTTTCTGGTCCTAATGCCTTAGCGGCTAATGCTATCACGAGGGCTGAGTCGAGGCCTCCTGAAAGACCGAGTACTGCCTTCTTGAATCCTTGTTTGTTGAAGAAGTCGCGGATACCGAGGACGAGGGCGTCGTGTATGAGTTCCATCTTGGATGGGATGACTTGGTTGTCTTCTCTCTTCATGGAGATGAAGAGCTCGCAGTCGAAGGTGGCTACTTCCTCTTCAAAGAAAGGAAGGCTCTTGATGACGTAGCCCATATATCCGAACACCATAGAACCGCCGTCGTAGATGAGGTTGGCGTTGCCGCCCACTTGGTTGACGTAGATCAATGGTATCTCGTGTTTCAATGCTGTCATGCGGAGAATCTCTCTTCTCTTGGCAGCGCGCTGGTAGTCGAAGCGGTCGGCGGCGAGGTTGACGATAATCTCAGGCTTCTCTTCGAAGTCGTCGACGCGGTTTGTCATAAGGAACTCGTCTTCGCCGATATTGTAAAGGTCTTCGCCTATGGTGACGGCGACTTTCATGCAACCGAGCTGCAATATGTTGGTTTCATCGGCTGGTTCAAACAATGTAGAGACGTCACTCCCGTGGCGTCTGAAATTGTCGTTGGTGCAATATCCGGTAATATTTTTCTTCTTGAAAATCTGACGTTTACCTTGGTGTAGGAAGACGGCTGCATTGAAGAGCGGCTTGCCTTTTCCCGAAGTGTTTCTGATAGGAGCGCCTATTAACAAAGGTACGTTGTCGCAGCGTTCTGCAATCTCGTCGATGGCTTTCTCGCAGCGAGTGATGAAGTCGGAGTAGGCTAATAAGTTATGTGGAGGGAATCCGCATAAGGATAATTCTGGAAATACTACCAGCGATGAGCCTTTTGACTGTTGAGCAGCAGCGATGATCTTCTCCTTGTTGCCGTCAATGTCGCCGACGATTGGGTTTATCTGTGCTAATGTGATTTTCATTTTTCAAGAATTAAAATATGAAACCGATTTCTAAACATAAACTGTTCAGAGTTATATTATGTTTAAAGGAGTTGTGTTTTTTGTAGATGTTGGAGAAGTTGTCGTTGTACTTCACTGCTACTGTCACGCAACTCGACTTATATACGTTATATTCAACGCCTAATTTAAGTATCAAACCATTACGAACCTTTTTGATTTCGTCTTTGAATAGAGAACTGTCAGAATCCAAGCAGAATTCAAGTCCGTAGCCGATGTTGCTGAAGATTCTGAAGTCGTTGAACACTTCTGTTCTCATTGTGAGGCTTAAAGGAATTTCAAAATATTGGTTTTCTATTTTGCAATGATTTGGTTCCGAAAAACTATGATTGTCGTCAACGTAGTAATATCCGCCTTTCTGATTCATTATGTTGAATCCTGTTGAAAAACCATAGTTCTCGACAAAATAGAAATTGCCAATAAAACCCCAGTTGAAAGAAACGTAGTTTTCGGTCTCAACGATGCCTTCCCATCTGGTATTTGTCATATTAAGACCTGGACTTACATTCAATCCGAACTGGAATGGTTTATATTGCGCCAAACCATTGATTGACAATGTGATTGTTAATATGATTAGGAATAATATTTTTTTCATTTCTAAAAAATATTTCAAAGTACGAAATTACAATTTTTTTGTTATCTTTGTTAAAATTTAAAAAATAGAAAACTATGAAAAAAGCATTCTTATTATTAGCAGTATTATTTATTGCTATCACTGCCAAAGCTCAGTTTGATATCTGCATTGGTCCAAAAGTAGGTTATCAAACAACGAAATTATCGACAAATAGAGAAATTATCAAATCAGATTTCAAAGGTAATATGACATTCGGCGTATTTGGCCGTGTCACTATTATGAAAGTCATCCTTCAGCCAGAATTGCTGTATTATAAATCAGGTAAAATGTTTGAAGTTAACGTAATGGGTGATAATTGGGGCTTGAATAATCCTATTCCTAATCCAACACTCTCAATCAGTCAAAGTAATTTGGCGATGCCTATTTATCTTGGTTATCAGTTTATCAGCACACCGTTGGTCAAGATGAGAGCTAATATAGGCCCTGTCTTCTATTTCGCACTTGGTCAGGCTCAATATTCTGTAAATGGAGAGGATGTTCCAATTCAATTTAATGATGATGTGACAGAGGAAATGACAATTGGTGGAGCTTTTAATGTTGGTGTTGATTTATGGCGTTTTACTTTGGATGTAAGCTATAGCCTTGGTTTGGATGATGTTATTGATGATGAAATAAAACTTCCTTTGTATGGCGAAGTTGAACTTGGTGACGATACCAGACAAAATGTCTTCACTGTAACGTTAGGATTCAAGCTTTTATAATAGGCAAAAGACTAATGACAAAAGGCTAAAGGACTCTCTTTAGTCTTTTTTATTTTTACATAATATTTATACAAATATTTTTTACTTTTGAGGGTTGAAAAATCAACTGTATTTTAATGAAAATAGATATGAATAACAAGAATATAGATAAAAGTCTCTTTATAAAGAATAGAAAGAATTTCTCGGAGAAACTTTCTAAAAACGCTATGGCTGTATTTTGTGCCAATGAGGAGATGCCTCGTAATGGCGATCAGTTTTATCCTTATCGTCAGCAGTCTGATTTCTTCTATCTGACTGGCATCGACCGCGACTGCGCTTATCTTATTTTGTATCCAGACCATCCGAATCCAGAGATGAGAGAGATACTCTTCGTGGAACCTTATAGCGAGAGCAAGGTTATCTGGCGTGGCGAGATGATTGACTCTAAGGAAGCTGCCAAGATTTCAGGAGCTGCTAACGTGATGTATTCCGATAGCTTCGATTCTGTGTTAAAAGACCTCGCTTTCTCATGCGATACCATCTATCTCAACACTTTCGAATATCCGAGATATGAGTGCAAGGTCGCTACTATACAGCAGCGCTTCCTCGATGAGATGAAGGCTAAATTCCCTTTGCATAAATTCGAACGTTCGGCACCTATATTAAATAAGCTGCGCATGATTAAGTCGCAAGAGGAAATCGAGGTGACACAAAAGGCCTGCGACATCACTGCAGAGGCTTTCCGCCGCTGTCTTAAGACTGTGAAACCAGACGTTTATGAATATCAGATTCAGGCTGAGATTGAATATGTCTATAAATATAATGGCGCTAATGGCCACGCTTATTATCCTATCGTTGCTGCGGGCAAGAACGCTTGCTGCCTCCATTACTCGGCAAATAACAGCTTGTTGAAAGACGGCGACCTGATCCTCTTCGATACAGGCTGCGAATATAAAAACTATTCCTCCGACTTAAGCCGCACAATACCAATCAACGGCAAATTCACTCCACGACAGAAGGACTGCTATAACGCAGTGCTGCGCGTCATGAAAGAGATAACTAAATTATATAAGGTGGGAGGAACCATCGACGAGGTGAACAGAACCACATATAAGCTGATGGAACAAGAGATGATAAATCTCGGACTCTTCACCGCGGAAGATGTCGCAAATCAAGATCCAAGCGCTCCTCTGTATCGTAAATATCTCATGCACGGAATGGCACACCATATCGGCCTCGACGTTCATGACAGCGTCGATAAGTACGAGCCTTTCAAAGCGGGTATGATACTCACCTGCGAGCCTGGACTTTACATCAGAGAGGAAGGCATCGGCATCAGAATAGAAAACGACTTGCTCATAACAGAAGGCGAACCTGTAAATCTCTTCGAAGGACTTCCAATTGAAGTGGAGGAGATTGAAGAGGCAATGAGGAATTGATGTAGAGACGCGTCAACGTTACATTGAAAATAAACACACGTTGACACGTCTTATTAGTTAGGAATTAGGAGTTGATGTAGAGACGTGTCGACAATACCGATGAAATAAACAATATATTGTTGATGCGTCTATTAAATAGTAATTTAAATATTTGTCAAGGACTGTTGGCTGATAGTCTGTTGTCCGTTGACATTAAAAATAAATGATATGAAAAAGACTTTATCAATTTTAGTTCTCATGGTTTTCATGGGATTGGGTTTTGCAGCAAAGGCACAGAACCTTCAGGTGATGTATGACTTCGGTGAAGATCGTCAATACATTACAACTACATTTGAAATGTATAAAGCCGACAAATGGGGCGGCACTTTCTTCTTCGTCGATTTTAATCATAATGGAAAAAAACATCCACACAATAACGGTATGGTTGGATCATATATGGAAATCGAGCGCGCTTTGAATTTCTGGCAAGACAGCAAATTGAAAAATTTAAGCGCACACGTAGAATATGCAGGAGGTCTTGGTGTTAATGGTAACTTTGGTTATAGCATCAGCAACGCCTGGATGTTCGGTGCTGAATATTTCTTCCATTCAGAAGATTACAGAAACACTTTGACAGTCTATGCATTATATAAGACTATTTCTCACACAAAACAAAATATTCCTTTACAATTCTCTCTCGTTTGGGGAATGCAGGATATCTTCAACGTAAAAGGCTTGAGATTTAGCGGCTTCGCTGATTTTTGGTGGCAAGAGAACTATTCTGTCAAATCTCAGTTTACATTTATCACAGAACCACAGATCTGGTATAACGTAGGACAATTCTTCAACTGTCCTAACTTGAATGTTGGCGGCGAAGTTGAAATGTCATACAACTTTACAGGTAATAATATCCCTGATAAATTATATGTAATTCCATGTCTTGGTGTGAAATGGGATTTTTGATAGTTAGGAATTAGGAATTAGGAGTTAGGAATATAGGGCGTATTGAGTACGCCCTTTTTTATTGTTTATTAGATTTGCTATAATCCTTTCATTTCATAACTTGAGCTTCTACCGCCACTTTCTGTTTTTGTGAGAATGTCGCGTTCAAGTAATTCACGTCATTTTTTGACGTGAATAACAGGCATAAATATAACTTTTATTAAATCAAAAGATAAATTAAACAACAAAAAATATTATCTTTGTTGCAGTAAAAAATGGCTGAAGGCTAATGGCTAACGGCTAAAGAATTAATTAATAAATGTGGACGAAGACTGTTGTCAGTTGACAGTTGTCCTTAAAAAAAGAATATATATGTTTTCAAAAGAAGTTTTCGCTGGCCGTCGTGCCGCTTTATTGAAATCAGGTCTTAAAGGTATAGCTTTTTTCCCATCTAATGACGAGGCTTCCCTCAACTATCCTGATAACACATATCGCTATCGCCAAGATAGCAATTTCGCTTATTTCTTCGGTCTCAACACTCCTGACTTGGTCGGTGTTGTCGACTTCGAATCAGGCGAAGAAATTCTCTTCGGTAGAGAAGTAACAATCGATGATATCATCTGGTGCGGTAACCTCCCTTCTCTTACAGAGCAAGGCGAGATGATCGCTGTGAAACAGACTCGCGACATCAACGGTTTCGCTGAATATCTCCGCGACGCTGTCGCTAAAGGAAGACAAATCCACATGCTTCCTCCTTACCGCGGTGACATGAAAATCAAACTCAGCCGCTGGTTCAACACAGACATCGACAGTCTTTCTAAATATGTAAGCCAAGAACTTATCGCTGAGGTCGTCAGACTTCGTGAGATAAAATCTGATGTCGAGATTGAAGATATGGAACAAGCAGCTGTCACTGCATATCATATGCATACAACAGCGATGAAGATGTGTAAGCCAGGCGTTGTTGAACAAGAAATCGCTGGTACTATAGAAGGCATCGCTAATGCTTACGGCTACGGCGTTTCATTCCCAGTGATCTTGAGCATGGACGGACAGACTCTCCATAACCACAACCATAACGGCATACTCCAAGAAGGCAGAATGATGGTCTGCGACTCAGGCGCTGAGACAAAGAACTACTACGCTTCAGACTTCACACGTACTATCCCTGTAGGCGGCAAGTTCAACTCACGTCAAAGTGATATATATAATATTGTGTTGAAATCTAATATGGCTGTCATCAACAACACACGTCCAGGCATCAGATATTTCGACATGCACACTTTGGCAGTTCGTACAATCATCGAAGGTTTGAATGAAGTAGGTTTGATGAAAGGCAATGTCGACGATGCTCTCGCTGTCGGCGCTCACTATCTCTTCATGCCTCACGGTTTGGGTCACGCTCTCGGTATGGACGTTCACGATATGGAAGGTCTCGGTGAAAATAACGTCGGCTACGATGCAGAGACACCACGTTCAACAAAAGAAGGTTTCAAAGGATTACGTTTCGGTAAGGTCTTGAAACCAGGTATGGTCGTAACTGACGAACCAGGTATCTACTTCATCCCAACATTGATCGACATCTGGAAGGCAGAAGGTAAACACAAAGAATTCATCAACTATGATAAGCTTGAGACATTCAAAGACTTCGGCGGTATCCGTATTGAAGATGACTTGTTGATCACAGAAGACGGCAACAGAGTTCTCGGTCGTCCGATACCAAAGACTGTGGCAGAGGTAGAAGCCTGCTGCGCTGAAGGAAGAGAATGGATCAGAATCCCGGGAATCATTTAAAATTGAAAATTGAAAGTTGAAAATTGAAAGTTGACAACAAAAAAACAGGACGCGATTGCGTCCTGTTTTTTTTATATGATCATGCCGTGGCGTTTTTCATCTCCGATGGTTGTCTCTGGGCCATGGCCGCAGTAGCATACTGTCTCGTCTGGGAGTTCGTATAATTTATATTTGATGCTCTCGACTATCTGGCTGTAGGAGCCGCCTGGGAGGTCGGTGCGTCCGATGCCGCGGAAGAACAAGGTGTCGCCGGTGATGATGAAGTCCTGCTCTTCGCAGTAGAAGCAACAGCATCCTTTGGCGTGACCTGGAGTGTGTATCACTTCGAGTTCGTCATCGCCGATCTTTATTATCTGATGTTCGTATAATTCTATGCTTGGGAATAAAGTCTTGTTTTTGTCGTAGTTCATTCCGAAGGAAGAAGCGTAGGCGTGAGCGTTCTTGAAATACTCGTCGCCGTCAGGGTGTGAAGCCAGCGGAATCTGGTATTTCTGAGCAGTCGCGTAGTTGCCTAAGATATGATCGAAATGAGCGTGGGTGTTTAGAATCATGATAGGCTTCAGTTGATTCTTTTCTATGAAATCGAATAGGACATTGTCCTCTCTTAAATTGCAGTTTCCAGCATCGATGATGACACAATCTTTCGACTCGTTGTATACTACGTAAGTGTTAACGCAGATAGGGTTAAAGCTGAAACATTTGATATTTAGCATAATTATGTAGATTGAAAATTTTTATACTTTTTAGAAAAAAATAAAAACAAAGTTAGAAAAAGTTTTAAATAATTTCAACAAAAGTCTGTTAGAAAAAAATAAAAAATCTTTGTTGATTTATTTGTGTATGACATATCTTTTTTATAATTTAGCAAACCCAAAAAACGGGCGGGGATTTTAATTTTATTTTATCTAATCTATTTAAAATCAATACTTAATTATGAGTAAGAAGGTTAATAGAACGCAAGATTTATTTTCTGTTATGGAGTTTGAAACTAATTCTGTCGTTGAAGAATCTAACAAAGAGATTTTTGTAGATGTTGAGAAAAAATTAAATTCTGAAGATGAAAAAAATAATAAAAAAATAGAAAACAATATAGACAAAATGGAAAACAAAGAGTATAAAATATATTCCGTTGAGGAAGTCAAAGAGGCTACCATAAAATACTTTGATGGCGACCAGTTGGCTGCTGATGTTTGGATGAACAAATATGCTTTGAAAGACAGCGATGGCAATATCTTCGAATTGACACCAGACGATATGCATCGTCGTATTGCGTCAGAGATAGTTCGTATTGAAAAGAGATATCCAAACCCAATGTCAGAAGAGGAAGTATTTGAAGTTCTCAAGGACTTTAAATATATCGTTCCACAAGGCAGTCCTATGGCTGGTATTGGCAATGACTTCCAGATTTCTTCATTGTCGAATTGTTTCGTTATCGGTACTAATGGCAGCTCTGACTCATACGGCGCTATCATGAAGATCGACCAAGAACAGGTTCAGCTTATGAAACGTCGTGGCGGTGTCGGTCATGACCTCTCTCATATCCGTCCTGCTGGCAGCCCTGTAAAGAACTGCGCTCTTACTTCAACAGGCGTTGTTCCTTTTATGGAACGTTATTCTAACTCAACAAAAGAAGTCGCTCAAGACGGTCGTCGTGGCGCTTTGATGATGAGCATCAGCATCAATCACCCTGACTCAGAAAATTTCATCGACTCAAAGATGGAACAAGGCCGTATTACCAATGCTAACGTCTCTGTACGTATCAGCGACGACTTCATGAAAGCTGTCAAAGAAGGCAAGCCTTTCGTACAAAAATATCCTGTAGATTCAGAAAATCCATTATATACTAAAGAAATCGACGCTAAGAGATTGTGGGATAAGATTATCCACAACGCATGGCAGTCAGCAGAGCCAGGCGTGCTCTTCTGGGACACTATCACTCGTGAGTCTATTCCAGATTGTTATGCTGACCTCGGCTTCAAGACATTAAGTACAAACCCTTGCGGTGAGATTCCTTTGTGTGCTTATGACAGCTGCCGTCTTCTCGCTATGAACCTCTATAGCTACGTTGAAAATCCTTTCACAGACAAGGCTCGTTTCAATGCTGAGCTCTTCGCTAAACATGTCGCTATAGCTCAAAGAATCATGGACGACATCATCGACCTCGAAATAGAAAAGATCGATGCTATCCTTGAAAAAGTATATTCAGATCCAGAAAGCGACGAAGTCAAGAGATGTGAAGTTGAACTCTGGAAGAACATCCGTAAGAAAGCTCTTCAAGGCCGTCGTACAGGTATTGGTATCACAGCAGAAGGCGATATGCTCGCAGCTCTCGGCAAACGTTACGCATCAGACGAAGCTATTGAGTTCTCAACATCAGTACAGAAACTCCTTGCTTTCGAAGCATATAAGTCTTCAGTGAACCTCGCTAAAGAACGTGGCGCATTCGAAGTGTTCGACGCAAAACGCGAAGAGAACAATCCTTTCATCAACCGCCTCCGCGCAATGGATGAAAACTTCTACCAAGATATGGTAAAATACGGCCGTCGTAACATCGCTATGCTTACTATCGCTCCAACAGGAACAGTAAGTATCTGTACACAGACAACATCAGGTATAGAACCTGTATTCATGGTGTCTTACAAACGTCGTCGTAAAGTAAATCCTAACGATAAAAATGCAAGAGTGACATTCACCGATGGTGAAGGCAACTCATTCGAAGAATATAACGTATTCCATCCAAAATTCATCACATGGCTTGAAGTTAACGGCTATAACGTTGAAGAAGTGAAGGCATACGAAGATGAAAAATTACAAGAAATAATCGCTAAGTCACCTTACTATAAAGCTACAGCTAACGACATCGACTGGGTTAACAAAGTTAAGATGCAAGGCGAAATGCAGAAATGGGTCGACCACTCAATCAGTGTGACAGTTAATGTACCTGCTGAGACAACAGAAGAACTCGTAAGCCAGATCTACCAGACAGCTTGGGAATGCGGCTGTAAAGGTATGACAATCTACCGCGACGGCTCTCGCGCTGGCGTTCTCGTTTCAAATAAGAAAGAAGAAAAGAAAAATCCTGAAAACGATATCGTCGAGACACATTCTCCAGTACGTCCTAAGACTCTCGAATGCGACGTCGTCCGTTTCCAAAATAACTATGAAAAATGGATTGCTTTCGTAGGTAAGATCAACAACAAACCTTACGAAATCTTCCTCGGTAAACAAGATGACTTCTATTTGCCTCCATTCGTTGAGACAGCATGGATCACAAAGAATAAAGGTGAAGAAGGTAGATCAAGATATGACTTGCAGTTCCAAGATAAACAAGGTTATAAAGTAACTATCGAAGGACTTTCACGTTCATTCAGCCCAGAGTTCTGGAACTACGCTAAGTTGATCTCTGGTATCTTACGTCACGGTATGCCTATTTCAAATGTCGTTACCTTGATCCAAAACTTAAGCGTTGACGAAGATAACATCAATGCTTGGAAGAACGGTATCGCACGCGCATTGAAACGTTATATCCCTGACGGAACTAAAGTAGATAAAGAAGTATGCCCAACATGCGGTGACGCTCTCGTCTATGAAGACGGTTGCAAACATTGCAAGAACTGCGGCTATTCAAAATGCGGTTGATATAAAAAGGACAGCTTTTTAGAGCTGTCTTTTTTTTACGGGAATGTAGAGACGCGTCAACGTTACCTTGAAAATAAACACACGTTGACACGTCTAAAAATAAACATCTGAAATTAACAAATAAATATTCATATGAAGAAAATTACCTTTTTAATCTGTGCTGTCTTTGCTTTCTTGTTGAAAGCTAATGCGCAAGAACCACAGTTTGTTTCTACTGAAAAACAGAACAGAAACGTTATCATAGAAGAATTTACTGGAAGAAGTTGCGGTTATTGCCCAGAGGGTCACGTCGTGGCAAATAACATCGTAAAAAGCAATCCTGGAAGAGTATGGGCTGTCAATATCCATAGTGGCGGTTATGCGATGACGAATTATCCTAATTTCATAACAGAAGATGGTGATATAATCCGCACCACACTTCACAACGGCGGTTATCCTTCTGGAGCAGTGAATCGTTCAACAGCAGAAACCTTAAGTAGAGGCGAATGGGCATCACATACAACGACACAGATGTCACAAACAGCAGAATGTAATGTCGCTGGTCAGGTCGTGATAAATTCTGAGACTCGCGTCGCTACTATTGCAGTGGAGGTGTATTACACAGGAAACAGCCTCTATGATAAAAACTATCTCAGCGTCATGATGTTGCAAGATAATATCGTAGGTTCTCAAAGCGGTTCTTATGCCAATCCGGACCAAGTGGTAAGCGGCGGCTATAACCACATGCACGTCCTTCGCGATGTCATCACTCCTACATGGGGAGAGGAAATCGCGCCAACGACATACGGCACATTGATCAAAAAGATATATTCATACAAAATCCCTGAAGTCATAGGCGACCCTAATGGCGTTACTGTCGATTTGGATAATATCGTTTTCTTGGCTTTAGTCACAGAAAAACAAGAAACTACAAATGCAGGAACATCAACACGTCCTATACTTAATGTCAATGAGTTGACAATAACCGATGGTTATGACGTGGAAGCTACTGCTAAGGTTAACCCTGCAAACAGCGGTACAGTAACCGGCACTGGAACATATACTTATGGTGATTATGCTACACTTAAGGCTGTTCCAAGCCAAGGCTATAAATTCTTCAGCTGGACAAAAGACGGTGTTGTCGTTTCAAAATCTGATGAATATACTTTCGTAATAACAGAAGATACAGAGCATGTCGCTAATTTCGTTTCTGATAACTCATATTATATAACAGCTTCTGTCAATCCGAAAGACGCAGGTTCTATTACAGGCGATGGCTCTTATCAAGGTCATGAAACAGCAACATTGGTGGCAACTCCAAGCGAAGGATATAGATTCGTAAGCTGGACAGAAAACGATGAAGTAGTTTCAACAGATGCTGAATATTCTTTTGAAGTGACATCAGACAGAAACTTGGTCGCTAACTTCACATTGTTGGATTATGATGTTGAAGTGGCTGTCAGTGCAGAAAACGCTGGTACAGTTACTTTGGTTTTATGTGAAGAAGGCTTTGACGAAGGAACGTTGCCACAAGGCTGGGATGCTTATACTGAGAATCAAATGAATCCATCAGATAAACCTAACGACGCACAAGGTTGGAAAGTCGTGGAGTCATATTCTAATATCACTCCTAAAGACGGCAAATATTACGCTGCAAGCGTCAGCGAATGGTATTACGATGATGCAAGATTATATCTTGTTACATCTAAGATGAAAGTGCCTTCAAACGGCGTGATGAGCTTCTGCTATGTCAACCCTAAGAGAACTAATGATTATGGCGAGTGGTCTTCAAGATGTTTCCTCTATGTGTCTGATTCTCCTATAGGTCCTTGGACAGAATTGTGGAGCACAGTACAAAATAAGGTAAAATCTAAATGGACTGATGTTGAAGTCGATTTGACAGAATATGCTGGCAAGGAAGTCTATTTCGCATTCGCTAATAAATACAATGGCTACGGATCATGGACTGCTGTGGATAATGTCAAGATATTAGGTTCTACAGTAAGCGGTGTTGAAGCAACTAATGTCGGTAACTATTCTCATGGCGATGTCGTTACTTTGAAGGCTGTAGCGAACGAAGGCTACAAATTCTTTGGCTGGATGGAAAATGGTGCGCTCGTATCAACAGAGGCAGAATATACATTTACAATTACAGCGGATAGAAACTTAGTCGCTAGCTTCGCATCTGAAAATGCATGCGTTGTAACAGCATCTGTAAATCTTGAAGAAGCTGGCGTCGTGACAGGTTCTGGCATTTATGAGAAAAATGAAACGGTGACATTGACAGCAACAGCAAACGAAGGTTATGAATTCGTAAGCTGGACAGAAAACGGCGATGTCGTTTCAGAAGAAGCAGAATATACTTTCACAATAACATCCGACAGAGACTTAGTCGCTAACTTCGAAAAGATAATCGTGAATTATAATGTGACAGCTGCGGTCAATATTGAAAATGCTGGAACAATTACAGGCGCTGGCACTTATGCAGAAAATGAAACTGTGACATTGACAGCAACAGCAAACGAAGGTTATAAATTCGTAAGCTGGACAGAAGAAGGCAATGTAGTTTCAGAAGAAGCAGAATATACTTTCACAATTACAAGCGACAGAAGCTTGGTAGCTAACTTCGTCTCAACAGAAGGCGTTGAAGAGTTAAGCTCATCATTCAATATCTATCCAAATCCGGTAAGTGACAGATTGTATATTGAGACTGAAGTCGAGATTAAGGAAGTTTTAGTTTATGATGCCTTCGGCAGACAACAGTCAACAGTCAACGGACAACAGTCATCATACATAGATGTTGTAAATTTGAATAGCGGAGTTTACTTCGTTGTGATAAAGACCAATGAAGGAACTGTCGTTAAGAGATTTGTTAAGGAATAAAAACTCTGAGCTCTGAGCATTGAGCCTTGAGCCTTGAGCTTTGAGCTTTTTCTAAGTTCAGAGTTCAAGGTATAATTGCCAAAAATGGTTGGTAAAACCTTTGTAATATACTGATACATAGAATAATATAATAACTTTGATGAAAACGTTTTCATCAAAGTTATTTTTTATGTCAAAAACAAGGAGAGAAAGTATACTCAAATCAGC
>JAFYUH010000016.1 GCA_017549605.1 Bacteroidales bacterium | reverse complement strand
GCGCCTTTGCGCGAGCTAGTTGTGAAATGAACTTCTCGCCAAGACTCCAAGGCCGCAAAGTTAGTGAGAGAAGAAAAATTGCTTGGCGTATCTCCGCGCCTTTGCGCGAACTAGTTGTGAAATGAACTTCTCGCCAAGACGCCAAGAGCGCAAAGTTAGTGAGAGAAGAAAAATTGCTTGGCGTATCTCCGCGCCTTTGCGCGAGCTAGTTGTGAAATGAACTTCTCGCCAAGACTCCAAGGCCGCAAAGTTAGTGAGAGAAGAAAAATTGCTTGGCGTATCTCTGCGCCTTTGCGCAAGCTAGTTGTGAAATGAACTTCTCGCCAAGACGCCAAGAACGTCTTTGCGCGAGTGAATGGTTAGTTTATTTGGGCTTTTGAGTTTCAAAAAATAGTTCTATCTTTGCAAACTCTTAAAATATAGTGGATTTGGGATATTATCTTTTTGATACTATATTGATAATTAGAAGTTTAGTTTTGGTTTAACATTTAAAATTATTTCGATGAAAAAATTATTTTTCGCCTTGACATTCTTGGCAGTTTCTATGATGGCAAACGCTCAGTTCTTCGTTGCGGGTTCTGTTAGCGCAAATCATACTAGTGGTGAAACTCGTTATGAAGCTCCATTCACGACTGTTGATCTGGCTCCGGTAAAAAGTGGATTTTCAGTTACACCTGCTTTCGGTTATATGATTCCATGTAAGAGCTATGGTTTTGGTCTTGGTTTGGGCTATGCTTACGCTTCTGAGAAAGATAACGACTGGACAGCATCTAATGGTGATGTCATTGTTGGATCATATAAAAAGAATTATTCTAACACTTTTGATTTTGGTCCTTTCTTCCGTTATGCATACGCAAGATTTGATAAGATAACTTTGTACTTTGATGCTAAAATGCCTATTAGCATTTCTCAAGCAAATACAAAAATTGGAGATGTTGTAAATGAAGGCAATAATACACTTGCTATTGGCGGTCGTTTGATTCCTGGTTTGACATATAAATTTAACAACCATATTCTCTTTACAACAGAAATTGGTTTGTTAAGCATCAATTATAATCATACAAAGACAACTTCGGCTGATGGTAATGTAACAGTTAAGACAAATGATTTCAAACTCGGAGCTAACACTCGTCAAGTAGCATCATTTGGTTTTGTTTACTTATTCTAAATAAAAAAATCGACTCAAATTTGAGTCGATTTTTTTTGTGTGAATTTTAATTATTCTTCACCGCAACCACCGCCGCAGCTGTCGCAGCAGCTTTGATTGTGACATTTGCCACCGCCGCAACCGCCACCGAAGTCTGATTCGTTAACTTCGCGAACGTCTAAGATCTCGCCTGTGAAATATAATGGAACGCCAGCTAATTCTGGGTTGAAGTCAACTTTAACTGTTGTTTCGCCGATTTCCATGATTCTGCCTGGGAATGGTTGACCGTGGTTGTCTGTGAACCATACTGTTGCACCAACTTGGCAAATTGTTTCGTTGAAAACACCGTCTTGTACGAAGATATCTTTGTTAACATCGAGGATGTTTTCGTCTTTGCGTTCACCATAACCTTCTGCTGGAGTCAAAGCGAAACCGAATGTTGCGCCTGGTTCTAAACCGTCTAAGTTTTCTTCGAATTTTGGTAATAACATGCCAGCGCCGAAAATAGCTTGGAATGGTTGTTCTTTTGTTGTTTCTTGGATGATTTCACCGTCAGCTGTTTCACGGTGTAAAACGTATGTCATTGTGACAACTGTGTTTTTTGCAACTTTCATTTCTTAATATTTAATTTATTGTTAATAATAATTACTTATTCAAAGTTCAGGGTTCAAAGTTCAAAGCTCAATATGTCCCGAACATTTTTCTCAAAAACCACTCGATTGAAACGAGCGATAAAATTACAAAAAATATCGACTTCATATTGATTAAATCTCTATAATTTGTCTCTTCTCTCAAAATCGAAGTGATTCTGTCATCATTTTCAATTGATTCGACAACTTGGTCAAATTCGTTAACGGTGAAATTCTTTCCGTTTGTGAGTGATGCTAACAACTGCATTCTTTGGGAATTGGCAACTAAATCCTGAGCTTCTGCCCCGATGCTGACCACGGAAAAACTTCCGGTTTCGGAATATGTGGCGTTTCCATATTTCGCTTCTGCTGTGAAATTGTAAATGCCTTCAGGTAACGAATTGATGTCTAAACGATATGACTTGTTGTGCTTTGAAAAATCGTATTCGTATATTTTCTTGGAGTGTTTGTCGATGATACGCATCCTTAAGTCTGGCTCGTTTGTCAGTTCTTGACTTGGATTCTTCAAGTCGGCGGTGAAAATAATGGACTCGTTATTAAGATATTCGTCTTTGTAGTTGATAGTTAGCTCTTTGTCTTTTTCTGTTAAAAGATATTTGACTGATTTTGAGAACAGTTCTTCGAAGTTGATGTATTCGTTATTGTTATGGAAATCATATAATTTCCATCTCCATATTCCTGTTCCGAAAAGAAATGCGTTTTTTCTTCCGCTTCCGTCAGTGCTGAAACTCATCAAAGGCGATTGTGTTAAGACATCCTTGATATTCATGTTGAGAATGACATTGTGGTTTGTCTTGTAAGTGAATTCCCAATGTGGCAAAGAGAGCGGAGGGAATTTGTTTATGGCGTTGACTAATTCATTGTCGATGTTGAAAAGTCCGAATGTGTTGTTGTAATACGGTCTTATGTCGAGAGCGCTGTTGACCGCGCCTTTTGTTATTTCCAAAGAGGATTGTATTTTGTTAAATGCTTCAATGTCTGAGTGTTCTCCTAAGATATGAAAGACTGCTATATCTTTGTTATTCTTGAATTTATTTTCGAGATCAGCATAGTCGCTCATGCCCAAATACGGAATCTGATGCAAGAAAATGATGTCGTATTTGTTGAAATCGTCTGGTAGTTCTTCGCCAGAGAAGATCATTTCAACTTCGAAATTGTCTCCTAATATATTTCTCAGACTTCCCAAGTCAGGGTGTGGCGACTTGGCATAAAACAGTGCCTTGTATTGTCTGTCGATGATGTCGATGAAAAGTCGTTTGCTATTATTGTTTGTCGTGATTTCGTTTTTTAGGTTATCTATTTGTATGTCAATTTGTTTTACGCCTTCGTCTCCTGAGTTGATGTTGAAGTCTATTGTGTTTGAGAATCGGTTTGTGTTGACAGGAATTTCTAATTCTTCAATGACTTCATTATCGACTAAAAGCTTGATATTCATGACTTCGTCGTGGCAGTTATTGGCATTGGCAAACAATCGTATAGGAATGATGCTATTCGATGGCGAGGTTTTGTTGTAATGAATGTCCTTTATGTAAAAGTCAGGGTAATTTGTCGTATCGCCTAGTGTTACTGTGTAAATAGGGAAAGGATACGACTCGATGTCTTGCTCTGGTGAATATGACTTGTTGCAAATGCCGTCGGAGAGGAGTATGACAGCGCCTACATTTTTCTTATAATAGTTTTTCTTAATGTTTTTTAAGACATCATTGATGTCGGTATAGTAATCTTGATAATCAATGTTGTCGAATTCTTTTGTGGCATTGCCGAAAAGATATTTGTCTACAGTGTGGTTCTTGCTGAGATTTTGTACTAAAGAATCAAGTAAAAGCGGATATTGGTTTTTGTAAAAGCTTGAGTCTTTGGTGAGAATCAGTGATGTGGAGTTGTCTTGAGCGATGATTATCGTTGAAGGTTCTATCGTCTTTTCCTTTGTCTTTATATAAGGGTTGAAAAAAACTATGACGAGCAGACTTACGACTATGAATCTTAGTGTGAATAGCAATATTGTCAAAGGTTTGCTGTAATGCTGGTTTTTATTAAATATGTATAAAAGTCCGGCATAGAATAGTCCTATTAATATTGCAAATATCCACATATCAGAATCCGTTTTTTAGTAAGTGGCAAATTTAGTAAAAAACTCAGAAACTTTACCCTTTTGTCATTTGCCATTTGTCAAAAAAAAATTATTTTTGTTGAAAATAAAAAATGTAGTTTTATGAATAATTTTGATGCAGAAGTAAATAAATGTTGTGAATTATTAAAGGAAGGTAAAGTCATTATATATCCGACAGATACGATCTGGGGAATAGGCTGTGACGCTACAAATTATGATGCAGTTGAGAAGATCTACAATATCAAGGAACGCTCTAAAGGAAAGGGCTTGATAGTGTTGGTCGACAGTGTGGAGATGTTACAAGATTATGTGAAGAATTTTCCTCCTATCGCTCCAGATATCATCAAGTCTGCCAAGAATCCTCTTAGCATAGTTTATTCTGAATCTAAGGGCTTGGCGGAAAATGTCTCTGCCGATAGTACTATCTGTATTCGTGTAGTTGATAATGATTTTTGTAAGGCCTTGATTCATAAGCTTGGCCGTCCTATAACATCAACATCGGCAAACCTCGCCGGCGACAAGGCTCCTTCTATATATGTCGAAATAACTGATCAGATAAAATCATCAGTGGATTATGTCGTTCAATTGTATCACGATGTGTTGACCAAACCTAAGGCGTCGACAATCATAAGATTGTATGAGGATAATCACTTTGATATCATTCGTCAGTGAGGAGTGAACAATTTTAATTTTACTTCGTTGAAAATAGAAAAAGTATGAAATATCTCAGACTATTATTATCGTTGGTTTTTATCAGCGTGCAGTTTTTGTTGTGTGCCCAGAATCAGGCTAAAGATGCGAAATTGGATTCAAAGGCGGCTCTTCAAAAGCTGTCTACCATTTATTATTTGATTGATAATTTTTATGTCGATACGGCGAATTTCGAGAGTTTGACAGAAGAGGCTATCACTACTATACTCAAGGAGTTGGATCCTCATTCTGCTTATATTTCCAAGAAAGATGTTCAAAAAGCAAATGAGCCTTTGGAAGGAAGTTTCGAGGGTATTGGGGTGACATTCCAGATATTTCAAGATACTATTTTAGTGGTGTCTCCAGTGTCGGGTGGTCCTTCTGATAAAGTCGGCATTATGGCTGGTGATAAGATCGTCAAGATTGATGGAGAAGATGCTTTCGGCAAGAAAGTCAATAATGAATATGTCGCGAAACATCTCAGAGGCGAGAAAGGAACAAAAGTCATTCTTGGAATTAAAAGAGGTAATAGTGATGAGCTGATTGACTTTGAAGTCGTTAGAGATAAGATTCCGTTGAATAGCATTGACGCTTCTTTTATGCTCGACAATAAAATAGGCTATATCAAATTGGATCGTTTTGCAAAGACATCAATGGAAGAATTCGATGCGGCTTTGGCAGAACTTAAGGCTCAGAAGATGAAATCGTTGATACTCGATTTGCGTGGAAATAACGGTGGTTATCTTAACATCGCAACGGAGTTGAGCAACCAGTTCCTTAAGGATGATATGACGATAGTCTTTACCGAAGGCGACAAGAATCCTAAGCAGGTCTTTAAAACAGACAAAAAAGGTGAGTTCACCGATGGTAAACTCGTGGTTTTGATTGACGAGGGGTCTGCTTCTGCAAGTGAAATCGTTTCGGGCGCTATACAAGATTGGGACAGAGGCGTCATTATTGGAAGACGCTCCTTTGGCAAAGGCTTGGTTCAGAGACCTTTTAATCTTGCAGATGGTTCTGTGGTGCGTCTCACGACAGCTCGTTATTACACCCCGACAGGTAGATGTATCCAGCGTTCTTATGATAAGGGTTCCGAAGATTATTTCAAGGAAATGACGAAACGTATGGATCATGGCGAATTCTATCATGCTGATAGCATTCAATTTCCTGATTCTCTGAAATATTCTACTCTCATAAGTGGCAGGACTGTGTATGGCGGCGGTGGTATCATGCCTGATATTTTCATGCCTGTCGACACTTCTTATTCTACAAAATTGTATACGGATCTGATTAGAAAAGGAATATTGAATCGCTTTACGCTGGATTATGTTATGGCGAATAGAAATGAAATATTGAACCAATATGTTGACTTCGATAGGTTTGACAAAGAGTTTAATATTACAGATTCCATGATTGATGACTTCAGAACGTTTGCAGAAAAAGAAGGTGTGACTTGGAATGAGGAGCAGTTCGAACGTTCAGCGCCGCTTATTAAGCTGCAGATCAAGGCTTTGATAGCTCGTAATGAATGGAATATGGAGAATTACTATCAGGTGGTTCTGAAAGAAGATAAGGTGGTTAATAAGGCGATGGAAATACTTAATGATAGTAACCAATATAGGAAAATCCTAAAGAGATAATAAGATATTGAATCTTAATGATATTGCAGGTAAAGAAGGCTTTGATAGTCTTCTTTATTTTTTTATTATTAATTTAAAAATATATAGAATACATAGCGAAAAAAATCATAAATTTGTAAGCTTGTTTTTTCTTGTAAAATTAGTCTTTTGGCTATGGGAAAAAGAAGCTTTAAAGTGAAATAAAATTGAAAATATAATTAAAATTATCCGAAATGAAAAAAATGCAAATTTCTATTTTTCAGAAAGTTGTGGTCTTGTGTTTGGCTATGTTCTTGAATGTAAGCCTTTTTGCGCAAGGTCGTATTGAATTAAAATCTAATTTCAGAGGCACAACTCAGCTCTTGGAATCATCGTTGAATGGTTTTGAAACAACATTCTCTTATAATGCGATTGAAACTGAACTTGTTGAAACTGAACTTGGAAAGTTTTCAAGACTTGTTCTTTCTGATGCAGTTTCGTGCGGTGAGATCGGAGCCCCATCATTGCCTGTTACAAAGAAGCTTATAGCTGTTCCTATGGGAGCTACTCCAACTGTTAAAATCACATCTTATACAACATCAGATTATAAACTTAGCGATTATGGTATCGAAAGAGTTTATCCACAACAACCATCATATAGCAAGGATACAAATTTGGAAAATGTCGTGTTTCAATATAATGATGCGGCATATAAAACCAGATCTTTTACAAATGCTCCAGAAGCCGTTGTTGAAATTTTAGGAACAATGCGTGGCGTACAGATCGCTTCATTGCAAGTTGAACCTGTCAGCTATAATCCTTCAAATAACACACTCCGTGTCTATAACGATATCAATGTTGAAGTCGGCTTTGAAAATGCAGACTTTGATTTGACAGAAGAAATGTTGGTTGATTCATATAGCCCATATTACAGCGTTGTCTATAATCAGTTGTTCAACTCAAGAACACTCGCTGACGTGTTTGATGAACATCCTGACTTGTATAAAACTCCTGTTTACATGACAGTCGTTGCTAACAGCATGTTCGAAGAAGCTCTCCAGCCATGGCTTGAGTGGAAAACACAAAAAGGTTTCCATATCGATGTGAAATATGTTGAGTCATCAACAACATCATCAGTCATCAAGTCTTATGTCAAAGAACAATATGAAGCTGTTAAACCTTCATTCCTCGTTATCGTAGGCGATAAAAACCTTGTGGCTCCAAGTATGGCTAGTGGACAAAAGACATCAAAAGTCACAGACTTGTATTATGCAACAATGGATAATAACGACTATTTTCCAGATATCTACTACAGCAGAATGAGCTGTGAGACTGTCGCGGAGTTAGAGTCTTTGATTGAAAAAGTTCTTCAATACGAACAATACACAATGCCAGATCCATCTTATTTGAGCGACGCATTATTTATTGCTGGCGTTGATGACTGGTGGAATACTAAAGTCGGTGTTCCTGCTGTGAACTATGCTACGAACTTCTTCTTTAACCAGGCAAATGGAATGAATACTGTACATAAGTATACAACCTCATACAACGGCTGTTATGATAATTTGAATAAAGGCGTCGGCTTTATCAACTATACAGCACACGGCGTTGAGTTGGGCTGGTCTGATCCTGCATTCACTACTGATGATGTTGCAAATCTTACAAATACAGACAAATACTTCTGGGCAATGGGTAACTGCTGCTTGACAGGCGACTGGGGAACAGATAAAGGCGCTTGCTTGGGTGAAGCAATGATCAGAGCAAACAAGAAAGGTGCATGGGGATATATCGGTTCATGTCCTGTAAGTTATTGGAATGAAGATTACTACTTCGCTGTTGGCGCTACAACAGTGTTCAGCAAGATGCCAAATCCAACACAGACAGAAGAAGGCGTCTATGAAATGTTCTGGAAAGATAATGTCTATAATACTTTGTCATCAGTTCCTTTTGTAGGAAATCTTTCTGTAGCAAATGCACATGCTGGCGAATATGAGACAACAACAGGAATCGACTTGTTGTATTACTGGGAAGCATATCACACAATCGGCGACGGTACAGTTATGCCATATCGTACAAAACCAATCGAAAATACAGTTTCACATTCTGAAACAATCAATATGGGATTTAATTTCTATACTGTTGAAGCTGATCCTTCATCATACGTGGCTTTGTCAAAAGACGGCGTTTTGCTCGGATCAGCAGTAGTTGGAAAATCTGGTTCTGTTGACGTTGATATCACTCCAGTGTTGACAGACGGCGAAGTGACAATCGTTGTGACACATCCACAACGTGTTCCTTACATCAAGAATGTTCTCGCATTGCCAACAGAAGGCCCTTATTTGTCAGTTTATTCTTACACTCCAGAAAACTATCCTGTAAATAAAGAGAATAAGATGAGCTTGACAATAAGAAATGTCGGTAACGACGCAGTCGCTGGCGAGGCAAAAGTTACATTGACAAGCGAATCAGAATTCATAACATTTACAGATTCAGAAGCTACATTCACATCATTGGAATCAGGCTCAACACTTGATTTGGTTGACGAATTCTCATTCATCCTCGATAAGAGCCTTGAAAACAAAGAGACTATAGTTATCAGCGCTAAGTTGGAATATAACGGCTTGGTATGGAATAACAAATACGCAATCAACGTTCAGGCAGCAGTGATGGAATATGAAGGCGTTGAATGGGATGGCGCATACGAACCAGGCGAAACATACACACTCCATGTTAATTTCAAAAACGTCGGCGATTACAAAGCAGAAAACGCTGTTGTTAATGTCGCGTCATCAAATGAATATATCACATTCAAGAGCACAAAAGCTGAAATCGCAACAATAGAAGTCGGTGAAGTTGCATCATTCGATTTTGAAGTCACAGTTGATGAAGCTTGTTCATTAGAAGAAAGAATCTCAATGGAATTCACTTTCGCAGCTGATAATGACGTTGCTTCGGAAGGTTCATTCGTATTGCAAAATGCATGTACAGTGGTGTTTAAGTTGAAAGATAGCTACGGTGACGGTTGGGGCAAGTCAGCACTTGAAATCAAATATAGCGATGACACTCCAACAGATACAATCTCGATATTCGATGGAACAGAGTTCATCAAAGAAATGGATATAGTAATTGGAACAACAGTTACATTATCTTTCATCAAAGAAAAATATAACAGCTACGAATGTTCTTATGTAGTTGAATATAAGAATGGCAGATTGATATATGATTCTGGAAAGAATATCAAGGAAGGCGTGAACTGCGAGTTCGTGGTGAATTGCTTGGAACCGGTTCAAAACCTCAAGGCAGAAACTGATAACAATAACGTTATACTTACATGGGATGCTCCTCGTACAATGACAGGATATCAAGTTTTAAGAAACGGAGAAGTTATAGGCGAGACAGAAGAGCTGACTTACACAGATGTTAATGTTCCAAATGGCGAATATGAATATGGCGTAAGAGCTAAATATAACGGCGGCGAGTCAGAAACAGTGATGGTGACCGTTAAAGTTAACGGCGACGGCATCAATGAATTCGGCAAAGTTGAATTCTCAATATATCCAAATCCAGCGAAAGATGTCATCAACATCAATTCAACAGCTCAAAAATATGAGTATCAGTTGATGAATAACTTAGGACAAGTAGTTCTTAAGGGTGCTGTGTCAGGAGAAAGCGCTATCTCTGTAGAAAATGTTGAAAATGGCGTTTACTTCTTGAAACTCATCGCTGATGGCGAAGTGTCAATCAATAAAGTTATAATCCAATAAGATTAAGAAAAAGGGCGAAACTATGGTTTTACCCTTTTTTGATTAAATATTAACAAAACATGAAGAAAACTTTTTTTGCAATAATTTCTTTTTTGTTGGCATTGACAGTCAATGCTCAAGAATGGGTTGGAGTGAGCAAAAGCGCTCCGACTAAGATACAGGAAACATTGGTTTCGTCATCTGACGATAAGGTCGTCGTTGATGTTAAGATCAGCGGTTTCTATAAAGAGTCAGTAAGAACACAGCAAGGCGAGCAGCTCGTCATCAGCGGTGAAGGCATGGCGTTCATGCCAATACAAGGCTCTCCTAATCTCCCAATGTATCCTATATCAATGATAGTTGGCGACAAGGCAGAGATGGAAGTGACTATTGTCAAATCAGAATACGTGGATTTCGAGAATATTGAAGTCGCTCCTTCAAAAGGTAACATCAGCCGTCAGGTCAATCCTGATGAAGTGCCTTACACATACGGCGAGATGTATCAGCAAGATGCGTTTTATCCAGCACAACAGGCTACACTCGGCGAGCCATATATCCTTCGTGACTTCCGTGGTCAGAATATGATGGTTTATCCTTATGCTTATAATCCAGTGACAAAGACATTGCGCGTCTATACTTACCTCAGAATAGAAGCTAATAAAGTTGGCGACAATGGCGTGAACCAAAAACTTAACCGCAAGAGAAGCAATGTCGTCGATTCAGAAGTCAATGCTTTGTATGAACGTCGTTTCATCAACTACCCATCAAACGAGAGATATACATTCTTGCAAGATGAAGGTTCAATGTTGATAGTATGTGCCGATAAATATGTAGAGGCAGTACAGCCTTTGGTAGAATGGAAAAACATCTCTGGCCGTCCAACAACAATCGTTGCATTGTCAGAGACAGGAAGCAATTTGAAGACTTATATCCAAAATTACTACAACGAAAATCCAGATTTCGTTTACTTGCTTTTGGTCGGTGAGTATAAAGACTTGCCAGCGCATTCTATGAGCGGCGGCAGATCTGACAACTATTTCGGAATGTTGGAAGGCAATGACGACTATGAAGAAGTTTTCGTAGGTCGTTTGTCTGTCAACTCAATAAGCGATGCCTTGAACCAAGTAAATAAGATTATCTATTACGAACGCGACATCGACGCATCAGCAACATGGTTGTCAAAGACATCAGGCGTTGCTGCTAAGGAAGGTGAAGGACACTATGGAGAAATCGACTATGAACACATGGATTTCATCCTTGACACATTGCTGAACTACACCTACACAAGTTCTTCTAAATATTATGCAAATGTCAATAATCCTACAGCTGCTGATATGATCGCTGAATATAGCAAAGGCGTAGGTCTGATCAACTATTGCAACCACGGTACTCCAGACAGCTGGGCGGTGGCTAACTTCACCACAGCTGAGGTTCATCAGATTACAAACGACAATAAGTGGCCTATCATCTGGTCTGTAGCATGTAACAATGGTCAGTTCGACTATGATGAATGTTTCGGCGAGGCTTGGATGCGTGCTGTTAATCCTGCAACAGGCGCTTTGACAGGTGCTATCGGCGGTATGTTCTCTTGGATTTCACAGCCATGGCAGCCACCTATGTATGCTCAAGATGAGATGAATGCAATCTTGACAGAATGGCGTAAAGGCTACAAACATACTCTCGGCGGCGCATCATGCAATGGCAATATGTTTATGATGGACATGGATCCATTCGATGGACCAAGAACACACAACACATGGATTCTCTTGGGCGACCCTTCTTTGATGGTCAGAACTAAGGCTCCTAAAGCGATGAATGTCGCAGTGTCTCAAAAAGAACTGTTCATTGGAATGACAGCTTTGGATGTTACAGCTGACACAGACCATGGCATCGCTACATTGTCATTGAACGGCGTTGCGATAGCATCAGCTCCAGTGAAAGACGGCGTTGCTAACTTGACTTTTGAACCACTTGTAAAAGAGGAGACAGCGAAATTGGTTGTCGTTGGATATAACAGAGTCACAGAAGTGATGGATCTTGAAGTCGTTCCTGCAGATAATCCTTATGTGGTTTATGGCGGACATGAGTTGAAAGACGACAATGACAGAATCGATTATGGCGAGACAATGAATATCACCATGAGCGTTAAGAATATTGGTTTAAAACCAACATCAAACGTGACTGTAAAACTTAGCACAAACTCAAAATACGTTACAATATCAAAAGATAACGCAAACATTACTGAGATTAAGGCTGGCGCTACCGCTAAACTCGAAGATGCATTCACAATCAATGTCAAACCTAATGTTCCTAATGAGACAAAAGTTGACTTCGTGGTGACATGCAGCGATGGCAAAGACACATGGACAACATCTTTCTATACTTACGCTTACGCCCCTGTATTGTCGATAAATAGCGTTAAAGTCGCAGAAGATAAGGTCGTTGCACCAGGCGAGACAGGAACATTGGAAATGGAATTCTCTAACATAGGTGGCTCTGATGCTTACAACGTACTCGCAGAGATGTTTAGCAGCTCATCTGATGTTGTGTTTGAAAACACATCTGTACTTACAGAAGAATTAGGTGTTGGCGAGACCGTCAAAGTGATTGCTGATTTCACAGCAGATGCTTCTTTGCCAGTAGGTTCTGTCTATGATATCTTATGCTCAGTTAATGCTGATTATGCTACATGCAAGACAAATTATGAGTTGAAGGTAGGTCTCTTGGGCGAGGATTTCGAAACAGGTGACTTCTCGGCTAACGCATGGAAGATAGAAGGTAAAGGCGTATGGGTTATAGATAGCGAAAAAGCATATAAAGGACAATATTGCGCTAAGAGCGACAGCGTTTCTAATAACCAATATGCAAAATTAAAAATCCAGATTGAAGTGATGGCCGACGGTCCGTTGACATTCCACGTCAAGACATCAACAGAAGCAGATTATGACGTGCTTGAATTTTATGTCAATTCATTGTTGACACAAAAATGGTCAGGCGAGAAAGACTGGACAGAATATACACTTGATATGCAAAAAGGCAGCTATGCTTTGGAATGGAGATATAGAAAAGACTCTTCAGGAAGCTATGGCGAAGACAGAGTTTATATCGACAATATCTTCTTCCCACCTGTAAGCGTAGTGAAAATGATGGAGTCTGTATCAGACTTGAGATACGAAGTTCAAGATGGACAGCTTACAATAACATGGGAGGCTGTCGAGACAGCAGAGGAATATGTTGTAAGACGCGATGGTGAAATAGTCGCTACTCAAACTTCAACATCTTTCAATGAAAGCGTTGTTGATGGCATCGTGACTTATACCGTTGTGGCTAAGAATGGCAACAGCTACTCGGCACCAGAATTCATAGTGGTTAACTCAAACCTTAAATCAGGTGAAAAAGTCGTCAATGTAGAAAGCAAGAAAATCTCATTATATCCAAATCCTACATCAGGAATGATTTATATCGATCTCGAAAACGCATTCGATGCTGTGGTTTATAACTATCAAGGTCAAGTGGTTATGAGAGAATATAATAATGAAGGACAGATTGACTTGTCAAACTTGAATACTGGTGTCTATTTCATCGAGATAAGAGAAGGTAACAACGTAAAGGTAGAGAAAGTTATAGTTAAATAATTGATTTGTAATGAAAAGACTAACTTTAATATTAGTAGTATTTTTATTTAATATATTAGGTATCAGCGCACAAGATTGGATTGGTGTAGGTAATGATAATCCAGTGACAATCCAGGAACGTCTTGTGTCGTCATCAGAAGAAGAGATAATCATCGATGTGAAAGTCGGTGGCTTCTTTAAAGGAAAGGTCGCGACACCAAATGGCGAGCAGTTTGTAATCAGCGGCGATGACATGGCTCCAATGCAAGTGGCAGGCGCTCCTGATTTGCCACTCTATCCTATACCTATTATAATAGGTGACAAAGCAGAGATGCAGGCGTCTGTGCTGAACTCTAAATATGTAGATTTTGAAAATGTTGAAGTTGCTCCATCAAAGGGCAACTTCAGCCGTAACATAAATCCTGATGATGTGCCATTCATTTATGGCGATATGTATCAGCAAGATGCATTCTATCCTTCTCAGCAGATGAGTCTTGAGAAACCTTATGTCATCAGAGATTATCGTGGACAGAACCTGGTGGTATATCCTTATGCCTATAATCCAGTGACAAAAACATTACGTGTTTATACCGACCTTACAATATCTGTAAAGAAAGTTGGTGATAATGGTATAAATCAAAAAGTTAGCTTTAGAAGAAATAATGTTGTCACCTCAGAATTCGATGCTTCTTACAAACGTCGTTTCATCAACTATAAAAACGATAGCAGAGCATTGCTTATTGATGAAGGCGAGATGCTTGTAGTATGTGCCGATAAATATATGAAAGACATGCAGACTTTCATAGATTGGAAAAATATCTCAGGCCGTCCTACTTCAATAGTCGCTGTGTCAGAAACAGGAACAGACGAGAAACTTAGACAGTATCTCGCAGAATATTATAAGTCAAATCCTAAACTGACATACGTGCTTTTGGTTGGCGAACATGCCGACATCCCAGCGCATGCAATGAATGAAGGTCGTTCTGACAACTATTTCGGTATGTTGGAAGGTGATGACTATTATGAAGAAATATTCGTTGGCCGTCTCTCTGTCAAGAATGCTGAGGATCTTAAGAATCAGGTCAATAAGATTATCTATTACGAACGCGACATTGACGAGACAGCTACATGGCTTTCTAATGGCGCTGGTATAGCAGCTAAAGAAGGCACAGGCCACTTCGGTGAATATGACTACACTCACATGGACTATATCCGTGACACCTTATTAAATTATACTTACACCAACGTGTCTCGATATTATGATAAGGTCAATGACCCAACAGTCGATGACTTGATCAACAGATTCAACGAAGGTGTCGGTATCATCAACTATTGCAATCACGGAACAGAGATAAGCTGGGTGGTTACAGGCTTCAACACTGAGAACATCCATCAGCTTACCAATGACTATAAGTTGCCATTCATCTGGTCGGTGGCATGTGACAATGGTTCTTTTAATCTCGACGAGTGTTTTGCAGAAGCTTGGATGCGTGCTGTAAACCCTGAGACAGGAGCGCCTACTGGCGGTATCGGCGGAATGTTCGCTACTATATTGCAGCCATGGAGACCTCCTATGTACGGTCAGGATGAGATGGTCGCTATCTTGGCTGAATGGCGTGATGGTTATAAGCACACACTCTCTGGTGCTTCATGCAACGGAAATATGTATATCTTGGATATGTTTAAAGATGTGTCAGGCGAAGAGACACACAACACCTGGATTCTCTTCGGCGACCCGTCAATGATGCTCAGAACAGAAGCGCCTCAGAGAATGAACGCCTCTGCTGTGCCAGCAGCGCTGCTCACAGGAATGACATCGCTGGCAGTCAATGCAGACACAGAATTCGGCATCGCGACATTATCTATGAATAATGAAATAATTGGTTCTGCATACGTTGAAAACGGAACAGCCAACATCACATTCCCAGAACTTAAAGAGTCAGGCAAGGCTCAGATAGTGGTGATGGGTTATAACAAGGTGACTGAGATAATGGATATAAACATAATGCCAGCAACAGGAGCTTATGTCGTTGTCGATGCTTATAACCTTAACCAAGAAGATGGTCAGATGGACTGCAATGAATTCATCGACCTTGACTTAAACGTGAAGAACATAGGTGTTGATAAAGCTGATAACATAACAGTGGAATTGTCAACATCATCAGAATATATCAAGTTGATTGATAGCACTGAGATGATAACAGCTATAGATGTTGAGGAAGTGTTGGAATTGAAGAAAGCATTCCGTTTCTATGTAAGTGCTTATGTTCCAAATAATGAGAAAATCAATTTTGTCTTGAAATGTACCGATAAGACAGGTGAATATGAAACAAGCTTCAGCATTGACGCTAATGCTCCGGTATTTGCCTTGAACGAAATAAGCATACTTCCAAACAATGTCGTGAAACCAGGTGAGACCGCTACATTGAAACTTGCTTTCGATAATATTGGAAATGCTGCTGCTTACGATGTCTTGACTGAATTGTTCTCAGGTTCTTCTGACATTACATTTGAAAATATGACAATGCATACCGAAGAGGTTGCGGCAGGCGAGACATTCTTCGTGACAACAGATTTCACAGTGGCATCAGCAGCAGCGATGTCTTCAGTTTATGAAATAATTTATTCCGTAGGCGCAAAGCATAACGTCTTAAGAGAAACTTATAATCTCGTGATAGGTTCAATAACAGAAGGTTTTGAGACTGGTGACTTCTCATCATACGCATGGGTCGAGTCTGTCGATAATCCTTGGGTTATAGATAATACAAGCGCTTACGAAGGCGTGTATAGCGCAAGATCAGCGAAGATTGGAAATAAGAAATATTCTGCGTTAAAGATAGAATTGGATGTCAAGACTGCAGGTGAGTTGAAGTTCTATAGAAAAGTGTCATCTGAGACAGACTCTGATTATCTGGCGTTTATCGTAGACAGCAGAGAAAGAGCGAAATGGTCTGGCGAAATGGATTGGGATGTGTATTCTTATAAGTTGACAAAAGGAAAGCATACCATAGAATGGAGATATGTTAAAGACGATGATACTGCAGAAGGCGATGACATGGCTGCTATCGACTATGTTTCATTCCCTCCAGATGCAGTGGTCAAACATCTTGCTGCTGTGACAGACCTTAAGGCTAGATTGCAGGAAGACAATGCATTGTCATTGACATGGACTGCAATTGAAAATGCTGATGAATACATCGTAAGACGCGATGGTGAAATAGTTTCAACACAAACCGAAACAGCGTTCAGCGAAGAAGTGGCAGAAGGCATCTACACCTACAGTGTCGTTGCGAGAAGCGGTGATTTATACTCAGCACCTGCATTCGTGATCTTCGACCCAAATAAGAAATCGACTGAAAACATCAATGAATCGGTGTCAGAAAGAGTGTCAGTATATCCGAACCCAACATCAGGAATGATATACGTAAACTGTGACGATTCATTCGATGCTGTTATTTACAACTATCAAGGTCAAGTAGTTATGAGAAAGAATAACAATGACGGACAGATAGATCTGTCAGATTTGACAACAGGCGTTTATTTCCTCGAGATAAGAGCAAATAACAAACTGATGATTGAGAGAATTATTTTAACCAAGTAAATATTTTAAAGATTTTAGAAATGAGAAAATTATTTTTTGCAGTGGCAGTGTTGTTGAGCACAACAATGTTGCTTTCTGCACAGGAATGGGTTAGCGTTGTAAAGAGCGCGCCTGTCAGAATCCAAGAGAGTTTGGTTTCATCATCAGAAGAAGAAATCGTGATTGATGTCAAAGTCGCAGGCTTCTTCCAAACAGCAGTCAAAACCCAAAAAGGAAAGCAAGTTATTATCAGCGGCGAAGACATGGCATCTATGCTCGTTGCAGGCGCTCCTGATCTTCCAATGTATCCTATATCAATGATAATAGGCAATACTGCAGAGATGAAGGTTTCCGTTGTGGAATCATCATACGTTGACTTCGAGAATGTTGAAGTTGCTCCATCAAAAGGCAATTTCAGCCGTGAGATAAATCCAAACGATGTTCCTTACACATACGGAGATATGTATCAACAAGATGAGTTCTATCCAGCACAACAAGCCGCTTTGGACAAACCTTATATCTTGAGAGACTTCCGCGGACAGAACGTGATGGTTTATCCTTACGCTTATAATCCTGTGACAAAGACATTGCGTGTTTACACAGACCTCCGCTTGTCAGTCAAGAAGGTAAGCGACAATGGCTTGAATCAGAAAGTAACTGCAAGACGTAGCAACGTCGTTACTCCAGAAATGAAGGCTTCATACGAACGCCGTTTCATCAACTTCCCTAAAAATGAAAGATATGAATTTGTTGAAGACGAAGGCGAAATGTTGGTGATCTGCGTCGATGAATATAAAGAAGCAGTCGAAAAGTTAGTCGAATGGAAAAACATCTCTGGCCGTCCAACAACAATGGCATTGACATCTGAGACTGGCAGTCTCGACGATATGAAGGATTATATCGTAAATTATTATAACACAAATCCAGAACTCACATATATTCTTTTAGTAGGTGAATATTCTGATATACTTCCATACGAAATGATTACAAATCTTGATGGTATGCAGTATATTTCAAAATCAGACAACTACTACGGAATGTTGGAAGGTAGAGATTTTTATGAAGAAGTTTTAGTTGGCCGTCTTTCAGTGAAGGATCTTGCTGACGCAAATAACCAAGTCGATAGAATCATTTATTACGAACGTGACATTAAAGAAGACGCTACTTGGCTGTCAAGAGGTGTCGCTGTATCTGCAAACGAAGGTGGCGGACATTTTAATGAAAGAGAATATGAACATATTGATTTCATTCGTGATACCTTATTGAATTATACATATACAGAAATTACTCAAAGATATGACGGTGTCGATTCTTATAAAATAACTGCATCTGATCTTGCAGGAGATATTAATAAAGGTATAGGTATCGCTACATATTGTGACCATGGCGAGGAATTGAAATGGGTTCTCGCAGACTTCGATACACAATGTGTTCATAATCTTACAAATGATAATATGTTGCCTTTTGTCTGGTCAGTTGCATGTCTGATCGGTAAATTCGATCTTGAAGAATGTTTCGCAGAGTCATGGATGCGTGCAATAAACCCTGAAACAGGAGCTCCTGTAGGTGCTATCGGCGGTATGTTCTCATGGATCTCACAGCCATGGGTGCCACCTTTGTATGGCCAAGATGAGATGGCTGCTATCTTGACAGAATGGCGCGGCAATTACAACTACACTCTCGGCGGCGCTTCATTGAACGGTAATATGTACATACTTGATATGTGCCCTGAAGATAATGGATATACACATAACGCATGGCTTCTCTTCGGTGACCCATCTTTGATGCTTAGAACCAAAGCCCCTGAAAAGATGAATATTTCTTGCAGTTCATCAGAACTTATGGTCGGTATGACAACTTTCACAGTCAACGCTGACATCGATTTCGGTATCGCAACATTGTCAAAAGATGGTGAAGTAGTCGCTTCTTCTTATTTTTCAAAAGGTAAGGCTGACCTGAATTTCCCTGAGCTTACAGAAGAAGGTATGATGAAACTCGTCGTTATGTCTTATAATAAAGTAACAGAAATCATTGACATAGAAGTGAAGACTCCAATAGATGCTTTCTTGGTCTTCAACGACTATGACATCAACGAAGCAGACGGTCAGTTGGATTACGGCGAAACTATCAACCTCGATTTGAATATCAAGAATATCGGTGTTAAAGAAACTGCTAATGTTGAAGTTGAACTTATATCAAAGACTGATTATGCTACAGTCATAAGCAACAAGGCAACAGTAGCGTCAATGGCTGTTAATGAAGTAGCTGAAATTAATGATGTATTCAAGTTTACTGTTGCCGATAATGTTCCAGACCAGGAAGAATTGATGTTCAACGTAAGATGTACTTCTGGCGAAGACTCATGGGCAAGCGCGTTCTCAATCATAGCAAACGCTCCAAGCTTCGCAATCGATACCATCTTCATCAAGAACAAGATGATCGAGCCAGGCTCAAGCGACGTTTTATATATTGAAGTTAAAAATGTTGGTCACAGCGAAGCACGTAATATCGTTGCTGAAATGACAAGCAGTTCTTCTGACATCGTTTTCTCAGAAGAAGTAGAAGGTGCAGAATCATTACAGCCAGGTGAAGTGATGGAAATCGTGGCATTCTTCGACGTAGATGAAAACGCTGTATATGGCGCAAAATATGAAGTCAAGGCTACTGTATCAGCTGGCGCATACGAAATGTCAACAAATTATTATGTCAATATCGGTCAGTCATTGGAAGACTTCGAGACAGGTAACTTCTCAAAAGCAAACTGGCAGTTTGGTGGCAGCGCCGACTGGTTCATCTGCAATAATGCTTACGAAGGAACATATAGTGCAAGATCTGGTAATGTTCCTGACAATGTTGAAAAAGACAAAAAGAATTCTTCAATGTTTATAACAGTGGAATTGGTTGAAGATGAGGAAATCAGTTTCTATCATAAGAGATCATGTGATTATTACGCTAAGTTGGAATTCTACGTTGATGATGAAAAGATTACAGAATGGAGAGGTAATAACGCAACACCAACAGAATGGGAAAAATACACTTATTTGTTGCCAAAAGGAACTCACACTTTGAAGTGGACTTACAACAAACGAGTTGCAGATCCAAAGGCAGACGACTGCGTGTTCTTGGATAACATCGTATTGCCTCCACTCAGCATCGTAACTTTTATTTCTCCTGTAACAAACCTTAATGCAGCAGTTGATAAGTCTACAATCACATTGACATGGGAAGGCAGCAAAGATGCAAGAGAATATGTCATCATGCGTAACGATAACCAGATTGCAGTGGTGGAAGAAACAACATATACAGATAAAGTTGGTGCAACAGGTTCTTACACATATAGCGTCATAGCTAAGAAATATGATGGCATGTCAGAACCAGTGTCAGTGACAGTTGACGTTATAGAAGTAGGCTTGAATGAAATCAATGCTAATGATGTGAACGTATATCCAAACCCAACATCAGGCGTTGTTTACGTCGACCTTGACGATTCATTCGATGCTGTTATTTATAACTATCAAGGTCAAGTGGTTGTGAGAAAGAATAACAATGACGGACAGATAGATTTGTCAGACTTGAGAACAGGCGTTTATTTCCTCGAGATAAGAGAAAATGACAAACTGATGATTGAGAGAATTATTTTAACTAAGTAAGTGTTTTAAAAAAAATAGAAATGAGAAAATTATTTTTTGCAGTAGCAATGTTGTTGAGCACAACAATGTTACTTTCTGCACAAGAATGGGTTAGCGTTGAAAGAAATGCTTCAACAAGAATCCAAGAGAGTTTGGTTTCATCATCAGAAGAAGAAATTGTGATTGATGTTAAAGTTGCAGGCTTCTTCCAAAGTGCAGTCAAAACCCAAAAAGGAAAACAAGTTATTATCAGCGGCGAAGACATGGCATCTATGCTCGTTGCAGGCGCTCCTGATCTTCCAATGTATCCTATATCAATGATAATAGGCAATACTGCTGAGATGAAGGTTTCCGTTGTGGAATCATCATACGTTGATTTCGAGAATGTTGAAGTTGCTCCTTCAAAAGGCAATTTCAGCCGTGAGATAAATCCAAACGATGTTCCTTACATCTATGG
>JAFYUH010000144.1 GCA_017549605.1 Bacteroidales bacterium | reverse complement strand
TTTCCATCGCCATGCCTCTAGGACTTTCCTATTATCCGCCCTGTTTTATATAAAGAACGACTCTTTTCTTTACACGTCGCGTCAGGGACTGCAGCGGCATCCTTTGCAGGCGAAGTGATAACGGAGCGAGCAAAGATACAGCGGAAGGCCCGACGCGTAGCGGAACGCACAAAGAAGAAAGACACTAAGACTTCACACCTGTGGCTTATTTTAAGAATCTAAGATGCTGAGAACTTAGCTTTGCGTCTTTGTGAGAGAAGAGAAATATGTTTCGTGTTTATTTGGGGATAAGAATCATTTCAACACAAAAAAAAGTCGCACGATTGTGCGACTCTATATTCAATTATGAATTATGCATTATGAATTAAACTAATCCTGCGAATCCCATAAATGCTAAAGCTAAGATACCTGCTGTCACTAATGCGATAGGCACGCCTTTCATTCCGTTTGGAACGTCAGATAATGCGAGTTGTTCGCGTAAACCAGCGAAGATAACCAATGCTAATGTGAAACCTATGCCGTTTGATAATGCGTACATCGTTCCTTCTAACAAACTGAAATCTTTTTGAATTACTAAGATAGCAACGCCGAGAACGCAGCAGTTTGTTGTGATGAGTGGTAAGAATACACCTAATGCTGCGTATAAAGAAGGACTGATCTTTTTCAAAATAATCTCTACCATCTGTACCAATGCTGCAATAACCAAGATGAATGCTATGGTCTGCAAGAATCCTAAGTTAAAAGGATTTAACAGATAGTGTTGAATTAACCATGTAACTATTGTTGCTAATGTTATGACGAAGATAACGGCAGCGCCCATACCTAATGAAGTAGATATTTTCTTGGAAACGCCTAGGAAAGGACAAATTCCGAGGAACTGGGTCAATACGATATTGTTGACGAATATTGCCGAGATAAATATAAGTAAGTATTCCATATCTAAATATCTTTAATTGTCAATAACTTATTGGGCTTTCTTTAATATTCTGTTCATGATAGCGATGAGATAACCCATTGCGATGAAGGCTCCAGGAGCGAGGACGAATACCAAGATGGCGTCGCCTTCGATGAACTTCCAGCCGAAGATAGAACCGCTACCTAAGATTTCACGGATAGAACCTAAGATGGTGAGTGCCATAGAATATCCCAAACCCATGCTGATGCCGTCGACTGCTGATGCTCCAACATCATTCTTAGATGCAAAAGCTTCAGCACGGCCTAAAACGATACAGTTTACAACGATAAGCGGGATGAAAAGACCGAGTGTCTCGTAAATGCTTGGAAGATAGGCTTGCATAAGAAGCTGTACCACTGTCACGAATGATGCGATGACGACTATATAACAAGGGATGTGTACTTTGTTAGGGATGAAGTTCTTTAACAAAGAGATACACATATTTGAGAGTATCAATACGAATGTTGTTGCCAAACCCATTGATAAACCGTTGATAGCGCTGGTTGTTGTCGCCAGAGTAGGACAGCAGCCGAGGAGAAGGACGAATACCGGATTTTCCTTGAAGAATCCTTTTGTTAAGTTGTTCCAGTTAGCCATGATTAAAATCCTCCTTTATTGTTTTCAAATGTTGATAATGCGCGATTTACAGCATCGCAGAATGCTCTTGAAC
>JAFYUH010000143.1 GCA_017549605.1 Bacteroidales bacterium | reverse complement strand
GATGTCACCAGCTGCAGCGATAGCGTCGAAAGCTTGGATCATACCGATAACTGTACCGAAGAATCCCAACATAGGTCCCAAAGCGATGAACAATGTAATCCAGCTTGAACCGCTTGTTAAGTTACCGTTCATAACTGAACCGTAAGAAATCATTGATTTTTCTACTTCTTCAAGACCGTCGTTGTAGCGTAATAAACCTTGGTAGAAGATACTTGCTACAGGACCGCGTGTGTTACGGCAGAGTTCTTTAGCTTTTTCAATGCCACCTTCGTTTAAAGCAACTTCAAATTCAGCAACTAATTTCTTAGTGTTTGTTGTGCTTAATGTTAAGTAAATAATTCTTTCGATTGAGATAGCCAAACCGAGAACGAGAACGATGAGAACGAGTGTCATGAAACCCCAACCACCATCAATGAATTGTTTCTTGATAGTTTCGTGGAATGTTAATGTTTGTTCTTCTTCTGCGATAGGAGCTGTTACAACTTCTTCAACAGCTTCTTCTGCTACAACTTCTTCAGCAGGAGCTGCTTCTTCTGTTGCAACTTGTTCTGTTTGAACTGCATTTTCATCTTGCTGTGCAAGAACTGAATTGCTGATACCAAATGTCATAAAACCAGCAATTGTAAGTAAAGCAATTAATTTTTTCATGATTAAAAATGTTGATTACTACTTTTTTTGATTGTTTACTATTTTAATTTAACTTAGTTTAATTCTATTTTTAGCTTTGCGGAGAGAGCGGGATTCGAACCCGCGATACCCTTTTGGAGTATACACACTTTCCAGGCGTGCTCCTTAAACCACTCGGACATCTCTCCTATAAATGCCTATCTCAAATTTGCCCCAAAGTTACAATTTTTTCTTAAAAAAACTGAAATTATTTTAAACAATGTTTATTTTTTTTGTACTAAGAACTTTGAACCTTGAACCCAGAACTTTACTATTGTTTCTTAGTATCTTAGTATCTCAGTATCTTTATAAGGTAATCTCTCCTCTGATAGGTATTTGCAATAATTCTTTGACTTTTTCTGTCGGATAGCCTTCTCCTAAGAGGTACATCAACTTGGCTATAGCAGATTCGGTTGTGATGTCGTGTCCGCTGATCACGCCGATTCTGTTTAAGTCGAGGCTTGTTTCATAACGGCCCATTTCAACGGAACCTGATTTACATTGTGTAACGTTATAGATGATGAGTCCTCTGTCGATGCCGGCTTTCAACTCGTCTATGAACCATGAGGCTGTAGGTGCATTACCAGATCCGTAAGTCTCTATGATTACGCCTTTTAAATTAGGAGTGGTCAATGTGTGGTGGACGAGTTCTTTGCTTATGCCTGGGAATAACTTCAAGATGGCGACGTTGTTGTCTAATTTTGTGTGAAGCTTTAACTTTTTGAAGTTAGGTTTTGTGATATACTCCTTGTTATATTTGATACGTACACCTACGTCTGCCAGTGAAGGGTAATTGCCTGATAAGAAAGCATTGAAGTGTTCAGCGTTGTGCTTTGTTGTTCTGTTGCCTCTTAACAATTGGTTTTCGAAGAATATGGTGACTTCTGGAACTTTAGCTGTATCTTCATCTTTGGCTGCGGCGATTTCGATAGCAGCGATGATGTTTTCTCTGCCGTCGCTTCTGACCATTCCCATAGGAAGCTGTGAACCTGTGAAGACAACTGGTTTGTTAAGATTTTCTAACATAAAACTCAATGCTGAAGCTGTGTATGCCATGGTGTCGGAGCCGTGTAATACAACAAAACCGTCGTATTTTTCATAGCAGCTCTCGATTTTCTGTGCCAATGCTACCCAGAAATCAGGGGTCATGTTTGAAGAATCTATAAGATTGTCAAAGGTATAGAAGTCCAGTTGATAATCTAAGTTTCTCAATACAGGTAAGTGATCGTATAGATTGTCAAAATCGAATGGTACCAAACTGCCGGTTTGTGGATCTTGCATCATTCCGATGGTGCCGCCGGTATAAAGTATTAATATTGATGTTTTTTCTCCTGACATAACCTGAATTTTATGTTATAAGTTAAATAATTTCTTTGCGTTATTTGTTGTTGCTTCTGCAACTACTTTGATATCAATGTTTTTTACTTCTGCTATCTTCTTCGCGACTTCTATCATATAAGAAGGCTCGTTTCTTTTTCCTCTGTAAGGAACAGGAGGTAGATATGGGTCATCGGTTTCCAAGATGATTTTATCTAAAGAAATATTAGCCAGATAATTTTTAACATCGCAGTTTTTGTATGTGATGACGCCTCCGAGTCCGAGGTGGAATCCTAATGATATAGCGATGTTGGCTTGTTCTTCCGTGCCGTTGAAACAATGGAACACTCCGTTTAAACTGCCGTCTTGTTCTTGTTCTAATACCTTGAACATAAGGTCAAAGGCTTCGCGAGTGTGTAATGCGACAGGCAGATGAAGTTGTTTTGCCCAGGCCAATTGCTCTTTCAAGACTTCGACTTGCTGTTTTTCAAATGTCTTGTCCCAATATAAATCCAATCCGATTTCTCCGACACCGACCCAGCAGTTTCTTTCCATCTCTTTTTCGATGACTGCAAGATGGCGCTTGTAATCTTCTTTGACTCCTTCTGGGTGAAGTCCCATCATGACTTTGCAGTTGTCAATATGGTTTTCATAGAAATCAATCATAGGTTTGATGGTTGTTTCGTCTGTGTTAGGAAGGAGTATCGTGTCGACACCGACTTCAAGAGCTCTCTGAAACACCAATTCTCTGTCGGTGTCGAAAGCTGCGTCATAAATATGTGAGTGAGTGTCGATGTACATAATAATCAATATAAGAAGTTATCGTATGGATATCTGATGGCGTGCATGTCGCGGATCTCTTGATACAAAAGATCTCTGAAATCTTGATAATTATCTTTTTCAACAGCAGAGATGAAGATGCATGTGTTGCCTTTTGCCATCCATGTCTTCTTCCAGTCTTCCAAAGAATAATTGGATTTTGTTACTGGTGTTAGATCGTCTTCTTCTTTTTCAATGAAGCTATAAGCGTCTATCTTGTTGAAGACCATGATGATCTTCTTGTCGCCAGCGCCAATTTCGTTGAGTGTCTTGTTGACGACTTCTATCTGTGATTCGAAATCAGGATGTGAGATGTCGACGACGTGAAGAAGGATATCAGATTCTCTTACTTCATCCAATGTTGACTTGAATGACTCAACGAGTTGGTGAGGAAGTTTTCTGATGAAACCTACGGTGTCTGAGAGAAGGAATGGAAGGTTTTCCACTACGACTTTTCTCACTGTTGTCTCGAGTGTCGCGAATAATTTGTTTTCTGCGAATACGTCAGACTTGCTTAAAAGGTTCATTATTGTTGACTTGCCAACGTTGGTGTAACCAACGAGAGCCACTCTGACGAGCTGTCCGCGGTTTTTACGTTGGACAGTCTTCTGCATATCTATTTCTTTAAGTCTTTCTTTGAGACTAGTGATTTTGTCGCGGATGATACGGCGGTCAGTCTCGATTTCCTTTTCACCAGGACCTCTGAGTCCGATACCTCCCTTTTGTCTTTCCAAGTGAGTCCACAAGTGAGTGAGTCGAGGAAGCATATATTGATACTGAGCGAGTTCTACCTGGGTCTTGGCGTGAGCTGTTCTAGCGTTTTTTGCGAAGATGTCCAAGATGAGGTTTGTTCTGTCCAATATCTTGCATTCGAGTTCTTTTTCGATGTTACGAAGCTGAGTAGGAGTGAGTTCGTCGTCGAATACAGCCATAGTGATGTTTTCGGCTTTGATATATTGTCTCACTTCTTCCAGCTTACCTGAACCTAAATATGTCACGCTGTTAGGATGGTCGAGAGGCTGAATGAAACGTGCGACAGGCACACCACCTGCTGTCTCGACTAAAAAAGCGAGTTCATCAAGATATTCCTCTGTCTTTTCTCTGTTTTGTGTTTGAGTACTAACGGCAATAAGTACCGCTGTCTCTATCTTTTCGTCGTAAACTACAAACTTCTCCGCCATATTTATATGTTTTAAAGGCTAAAGGCTAAGGTCTAAAGGTTAAAGGTTGTTGAATAAACTTTAGTCATTAGCCATTAGTCGTTAGTCAATCAAAAACTTCTGAATCCGATGATTTCTCTAACTTCCTTGATTGTCTTGCTTGCGCTTGCGTGAGCCTTTTCAGCGCCCATGCGAGCTACTTTCTTGATATATTCGTCGTTGCTTGAGAGTTCGTTGATGCGTTCGCGGAATGGTGTCACCACTTGGATGATGTCTTCTGCGAGCTGTTTCTTCATATCGCCATAACGGATGCTCATATTGTTATAAGCTTCGTCGAAGAATTGAACTGTCTCAGGCTTAGAGACTATCTTCATGAGATTGAAGAGGTTTTGTATTGGTTCAGGTTTTACTTGATTAGGTTCTGTCGGACCGCTGTCGGTGACGGCGCGCATCACTTTCTTACGGATTGACTTGTCGTCTTCGTATAAGAAGATAGCGTTGGCTTCGCCTTCTGATTTTCCCATCTTGCCGCTGCCGTCGAGTCCAGGGACTTTGATAAGTTCCTTGCCGTAGTTAAAAGCTTGTGGTACTGGGAAATAATCTATGCCATAGATGCGGTTGAAACGTTCTGCGAAGTCGCGGGCTTTTTCAAGATTTTGCTCTTGGTCTTTTCCTACAGGAATATAGTTTGATCTGTGAATCAATATGTCAGCTGCCATCAATGTAGGATAGGTGAGGAGACCTGCGTTTACGTTATCAGGTTGTTTACGAACTTTTTCCTTGAAAGTGGTGACGCGTTCCAACTCGCCTATATAGGCATTCATGTTTAAGAAAAGATAAAGTTCTACAACTTCAGGAACGTCGCTTTGGACATATAATGTAGCTTTTTCAGGATCGAGACCTGCAGCGAGATATTCTACCAAAATCTGTTTCACTCTTCCGTGTAAGTCGTCTGGATGAGGATGTGTGGTAAGTGAATGATAGTCAGCAATGAAAAAATAACAATTATAACTATCTTGTAATTTGATAAAATTCTGAACTGCTCCGTAATAATTGCCGAGGTGTAGATTACCTGTTGGTCTGATACCGCTTAAAACTATTTCTTTCATATTTATAAATTAATACGCAAAGATAATAAAAAGTCAACAGACAACAGACAACAGACAACAGATTTTTTTAGATTATGAATCAAATTTACTTAGATAAAAAAACAGAACCCCAATTCTGAGGTTCTGAGTTTTTTTAGGTTCTGAGTTTCCGAATATTTTGGTTTTTCTGCCTTGAAGTTTTACAGAAGTATTTCTTCTCCGTTTTTGTTGAGGAAATTGTATTGCATGATATGGAAAGACTTTGCTTCTTTGACAGTGATTTTCTTATGATATTTCCATTGCCATTTCCTTCTTATTGAGAAAAATCCTTTTGTTAGATAAGCATGTATGAAAGGATGAACTTGTACTGTAATAGACTTTTCGTTTTGATCTAACAGTAAGTATCTCAAGTTGTTCTCAATTTCATCTATTAATAATGAAGAAGATTTTATTTTTCCTGTGCCTCTGCATGTAGGGCATTCTTCTTGTACTGTTACTTCTGTCTCTGGTCTTACTCTTTGACGAGTTATTTGTATGAGACCGAATTTTGAAGCGGGTAATATTGAGTGTCTTGCACGATCTTTCGACATTTCTTCTTTAAGCTTATTGAATAAAAGCTTTCTGTTTTCAGCGTTTTGCATGTCGATGAAGTCGATGATGATGATTCCGCCCATATCGCGGAGACGTAGTTGTCGTGCTATTTCTACGGCTGCTTCTATGTTGACGTTCAAGGCGTTCTCTTCTTGAGATTGTTCTTTGTTTACACGATGGCCGCTATTGACGTCGATGACGTGCATAGCTTCTGTGTGCTCAATAATGAGGTAAACACCATTTCTAATTGTGACTACTCTACCAAAGAGTCCCGCTATTTGTTTGTCGACACCAAATTCTGCAAATATATGTTCTTTGCTTTTGTGGTATTTCAAGATGTCTTTTTTCTGCGGAGCTATGGTAGTGATATAGCTTTTGATTTCTTCATAAAGGTTAGCATCGTCTACGTAAATACCATTGAATGACTCGTTTAGAAGATCTCTCAACATTACGGAGGTACGGTCTAATTCGCTGATGAGTTTGCATGGATTCTTGCTTCCGTTCATGACTTCTGTCATGGTTTCCCATTTCTTGAGGAGGGTCTTGAGGTCGGCATCTAATTCAGCAACCTTCTTGCCTTCGGCGACAGTTCTGATGATTACGCCGAAATTATTAGGCTTGATGCTTTGGATGAGAAGCTTTAAGCGTCTGCGTTCTTCGCTGCTTCTGATTTTTTGTGATACCGAAATTCTGTTTGAGAATGGGACTAATACGATATAACGTCCTGCAAATGATATGTCTGACGATATTCTAGGACCTTTTGTGTTTATAGGCTCTTTCGCTATTTGAACAGGTATCCTGTCGCCTACTGTTAAAATGTCTGAGATTTTGCCTGACTTGTTGATGTCCTTTTCCATCTCGAAATTATCCATATTAAGTTTGGTGATGTCACCGGATTCTGCTAATTTGGAGAATTTGAGTAATGAAAGAATTTGTGGACCGAGGTCTAGATAATGTAAGAATGCATCTTTTCTGCTTCCTATATCAACGAAAGCTGCATTTAAACCAGGCAGTATCTTCTTGATGCGTCCTAAATAAACGTCACCTACAGCAATGCTATTGTTTTTTTGTTCTTTATGAAGTTCGACAAGCTGTTTGTCTTCCAATAAAACAATATTAACCTCTGAAACATCAGAACTGATGATGAGCTCTCTGTTTGTGTTTTTGATTTCGTCCATTTCAGTTAAATATTTGCAAAGGTTTGAAAATTAAAAAAAGATAACACAACATTAGCAATTTTAATAAATAAGGTTTGTAATGTTGTGTTATGCAAATGAAAATAATCAATGATTATTTTTTCTTCTTATGTCTATCTTTTCTTAAACGTTTTTTACGTTTGTGTGTAGACATTTTGTGTCTTTTATGTTTTTTACCGTTTGGCATAACTGTATATATTTAATTGTTAATATTATTTAACTTCGTTAGCAAAAGTTTTTGAAGGTTTGAATGCTGGAATGTTGTGTTCTGGGATGATGATAGATTTATCTTCTTTAATATTTCTTCCAACTTTTTCAGCTCTAGTTTTTCTGATGAAGCTACCAAAACCTCTTAAGTAAACAGGTTCGCCTTCAGCAACAGATTTCTTTACGATATCCATGAAAGCTTCAACTACTACTTGTGTGCTTGATTTCTCAACGCCAGTTTTTTCAGCAATTTGAGCTACGATTTCTGCTTTTGTCATTTCTGTTATTTTTTAAATGTTAATAATAAAAATTTTAGGGTGCAAAGGTAAGAACTTTTTTTGATTGTTTGGGCAAAAAAAAACTATTTTTTTTACTAAAAGTATTAAAAATGTGAGAAATAGAATTTTTTTGTCCGATTTTGCTTCCTTAATAAGGTGTGGTTGACAAAATTATTTTTGATTTTATGAATTGCTCATGGAAAATTAATGTAATTTTGGTAAAAGTTTTTTAACATTTAATATATATGGCGAGTTTAAATAAAGTAATGCTTATTGGTCATCTCGGAAAGGATCCTGAGATTATATCATTTGAAAATGGAACAAAGAAAATGTCTGTGACATTGGCTACTACGGAACGTTATCGCGATCGTAACGGCGAGTGGGCTGAGCAAACAGACTGGCACAATCTTGTGGCTTGGGGAAATCTGGCTTTGGATATCGCGGAAAAAAGACGCAATTATATAAAAGGTGATATGATTTATGTTGAAGGTCGTCTCAAAACACGTCAATATGTCGATAATCAAAACGTAACTCGTTATGTGACAGAAGTGCTGGTGGATAAAATGATGAGCATGGGAACCAAACGTGCACAGAATAATCCAGAACAGGCTAATGCGTCTTACAATAGCTATCAGCAAACAGCACAGACTTATCAACAACCTGTGAATGCATATCAGCAACCAGCGGCTACATATCAGCAGCAACCGATGCCGACATATCAGCCACAACCAATGTTGCAGCCACAAATGCCAGACCCTGGCTATGATGGCGATGATCTTCCGTTTTAAAGACACCAAGACACCAAGACACCGAGACGCCAAGTGTTTGATTCAGTAATTAAAAAAAACTTGGAGACTTATAGACTAGGTGTCTTGGTGTCTTTTTTTTTCGTATCTTTGCCACGTAATTTAAATATCTTTATTTTGGAAACTTCAATAGATCCTCTTATATGTCTGCTGTCGGTTGTAACAGCAGAGCCTTTCTTCATCGGAATATCGGCTAAAGTAGTCTTTTGTTTAATATTAATGTGTGGTCTGCTGTTATGTTCAGCGATGGCTTCTTCAAGTGAAACAGCCTATTTTTCATTGCAGCCAAACGACATCAACGAATTGGAATCTTCTCAGGACCGTAACGAGAAACTGGTGCTGGAAATTCGCCAAAAACCTAAAACTCTTCTTGTAACTATACTTATTTTCAATAATTTAGTTAATATCTCTATCACGATATTTTCTACTTATATCATGAGTATGATGTTTAATATGTCTGTTAATCCTATAGCAGCTTTTGTGTTAAACGTCGTAGTGGTGACATCATTGATATTGCTTGTCGGAGAAATGATCCCTAAGGTGTACGCTTCTAAAAAGGCAAAGTCAATTGCTATAATGTTGGCTCCTGTTCTTAATGCCCTTATTGTAATGTTTAAACCGTTAAGCAAAATATTTGTCTCGTCTACATCTTTTATGGATAAGAGATTGAGCAAGAAGACAGGAACTATTTCGTTAAGTGACCTTTCTACTGCAGTGGATATTACAACAGAAGACGGTTCTTCTCCTGAAGAAAAAAATATGCTTAAAGGCATTGCGACATTCGGTGAAAAAGAGGTCAGCGATATCATGCGCCCACGCGTTAATATGTTCTCTGTTTCTATAGACACAGAATTCGATGAGCTTATGGCACAGGTCGTTGATAAAGGCTTTTCAAGAATTCCGGTATACGACAAAGACCTTGATGATGTTAAAGGTATGCTTTATGTCAAAGACTTGCTTCCTCATATAGACGAAGAGAACTTCGGCTGGCAAAAATTGTTGCGTCCGGCATTCTTCGTGCCTGAAAACAAAAAGATAAATGATTTGTTCCAGGATTTTAGAACAAAGAAAATACATATCGCTATCGTTGTTGATGAATATGGCGGAACATCAGGCTTGGTGACATTGGAAGATATAGTCGAGGAAATTGTCGGTGACATTAGCGATGAGTTTGATAAGGAACCTGAAAACGACAACTACAAGAAAATCGATAATGACACTTATATCTTTAGGGCTCAGATAAGTATAGTCGATTTTTGTAAGGTATATGGTATTGACGATGATTATTTTGAAGAGATAGAAGGTGAATCTGATACTCTCGCAGGAATGATATTGGAAATGGAAGGACGTATCCCTGAAGCAGGATTCAAATCTTCTTATAAAGATTTTACTTTCGAGATAGTCGAGTCAGACAATAGACACATTATTAAAATAAAAGTTATACGTAAAAAAGATGAATAGACAGCAGACAACGGTTCAAAGTTCAAAGTTCAAAGTTCAAAGCGCAAAGTTCTTAGTTCTTAGTTCTTTGTTCTTTATCCTGTTTTCATCTTGCGATAACAAACAATATCAGCCAAAACCAAGAGGTTATTTTAGAATAGACTTTCCTGAAAAAGAATACCGCAGACTTGATAGCATGAACTATTACAGTTTTGAATATCCAGTGTATTCTACAATAACTCCGGATTATCTCTCGCCTCAGGAAAAGGAATGGGTTAATATAGAATATCCTTCATATAAAGGTACTGTTCACATCAGTTATAAATCCGTAAATGATAATCTTGATCTCTATCTCGAAGATTCATATTATATGATGACCAAGCATATTTCTCGTGCTATGGGAATAAGAGATAGCATTATCATAAATCCAGATAGAAATGTCTATGGATTGGTTTACTTTCTTGAAGGAGAAGGCGTGGCTTCGCCTATGCAGTTCTATCTCACAGATAGTGTGAATCATTTCTTGAGAGGATCTCTTTATTTCAATGTGAAGACCAACAACGACTCACTCGCACCTGTCATTGATTTCATCACAGACGACGTACGCCATCTTATCAAGACGATAGAGTGGAAGTAAGACTTGGGCTAATGACTAAAGGCTAAGGGCTTTGTGGAATTTTAAAAAAACTTTTGTCTTTTGTCTTCTGTCTTTTGTCTTTTTTATATCTTTGCACGAATTTTTTACCAATACATCTTATGTAGGATTTATCTTATAGTTATTCATTTATCAAAGAAAGGGGAAAACCATGATAGAAACATTAGCAGTAGGCAAACTGAAATGGCATCATATTACTGACCCGACGGAAGAAGATTTCGTTGAATTGAGAGAAAAGTTTCATTTTCACCCTCTTGATATTGAAGACTGTAAGTCGGTGAACCAACGTCCTAAGATAGACATCTATGACGATTATTATTTCGTCATCCTCCAATATCCTGATTTCGACAGACAAGACAAGTTTATATTCCCAAAGGAAGTGAAGCTTTTCTGGGGTAAGGATTATATCATTACCTTGGAAAGAAAACGCTGGCATGTAAGTCAGTTGTTCAATGAATACAGCGAACGCGAAAGTGATATGTTGGCGAAAGAACTCGCGACTTCTGATATTCTCCTTTATCGTATCATTGAGAAGCTGATGAAAGAATCTCTATATCTTTTGAAGAAGATTGGTTTTGAACTTGAGATGCTTAACAAAGAACTCTTCGGAAGCAAGCAGGTCAGAATCATCGAGAGAATCTCTGTTACGAGAAAAAATATCATAACAATCAATACAATCTTCAAGCCTCAGCTGAGAATGTTCCATAGCTTCGAGACCGGTCAGATTAAGGGTTTCGGTGATGTGGAGTTCATGGAAGACTACTGGGGTAATATCCTCGACTACTACCAAAAGGTATGGGATATGACGGAAGACCACGAGGATTTGATTGAAGGTTTGTCTAAGACATTTGATTCTATGCAGACCAACAAGACAAACGAGATTATGAAGATGCTCACTCTTCTCTCGTCAATCATACTTCCCCTTACCTTTATCACAGGTCTCTTCGGAATGAATGTGATGTTTCCTTTTATCACCTCAACGAAGATGGCATTCTGGATTATTATAGTGGTGATGCTGGTAGTAAGCGGCGCCTTGATCTATTTCTTCAAACACAGGAAATGGTGGCAATGACTATAAAATAAAAAAAGAGCCTCTTTTTTTATTTTATAGTCTCAGCGACTTGTTCAGCGCGTGCAAGAGCCTTGTGGATATGGTCGAGAACATTTTCTTCGCCTACCATGTCAACGATGCCAGCTTGTTTGATAGCAGCGTGAACACTTTGGTTAACGCCAGACAAGATGATGATATGACCTTCGTCTAATGCGGACTGTATGAAAATCTCAAGATTGTGGATGCCGGTAGCGTCGATGAAACTTACCTTACGCATTCTGATGATACGAATCTTGTTTTCTGAATGACGGTGTGATAACTCTTCGAATTTGTTAGCGATACCGAAGAAGAAAGGACCTTCAATTTCATAAACTTCAGTGTGAGCTGGAACCATAAGTCTTTCATCTTGTTCGCCGTCGCTGTGAACGTCTAATTCATCTTGGATGACAGAGATGTTTGTGCTTTCCATGATACGTTTGATGAATAAGATTACAGCCAATATCAAACCGATTTCGATAGCGATTGTGAGGTCGAAGATGACGGTGAGCAATAATGTAGTGAAGAGAACAGCGATGTCGCTTCTTGATTGTTTACACATTGAAACGATTGTTCTCCAGCCGCTCATGTTATAAGATACAACGATAAGTACGCCAGCGAGGCATGACATTGGGATGAGACCGACGAGGCTGCCTAAGAACAATAATACCAATAACAATACGAAAGTGTGAATGATACCTGCTATAGGAGTGCGTCCGCCGTTGTTGATGTTAGCCATTGTACGAGCGATAGCGCCTGTTGCTGGGATACCGCCGAAGAATGGAACCACAACGTTAGCGATACCGTTACCGATGAGTTCTGTATTTGAGTTATGTCTGTCGCTGATGACACCATCTGCAACCATAGCTGAGAGCAATGACTCGATAGCACCTAACATAGCGATAGTGAATGCTGCAGGAAGGACTTTTTGAGCTGTTGAGAATAAAGTCTCTCCTTCTGCCAAAGCTGGCATTCTGAATGAAGGAAGACCAGAAGGCAATTCGTACAAGTCGCCGATAGTCTTGATAGAATCGACGCCGACATATTTTTTAAGAACCCATGTGATGACAGTCATGACGATGATTGCCAACAATGATCCTGGGATTTTCTTTGAAATCTTTGGAGTGAGGACGATAATCAAGATGCTGAGTACACCTATTAATAATGACCACCAGTTTATGTTAGAGAAGTTTTGGAAGTAGCAAGCCCATTTGTCGATGAAGTTGGCAGGTACGTTGCTGATGCCGAGACCGAAGAGGTCGTTCATCTGTGTTGAGAAGATTGTGATTGCGATACCGCCTGTGAAACCTACGATGATAGGGTAAGGCATGAACTTGATGATGCTTCCGAGTTTGAAAGTACCCATGAGAATCTGCATGATACCAGCCAAGATTGTTGCGATAGCGAGACCTGTCAGGCCGAACTGTTGGATGATACCGTAGATGATTACGATGAATGCGCCAGTAGGACCGCCGATCTGGACTTTAGAACCGCCGAGAGCTGAGATGATGAAACCAGCCATGATAGCAGTTACGAGACCTTCTGTTGGACCTACGCCTGATGCGATACCGAAAGCGATAGCCAATGGGATGGCTACGATACCCACGATGACACCAGCCATAGCGTCTTTAGCAAACATTTGTTTGTTGTAATTCTTTAATGTTGAAAATAAGCGAGGCTTAAAATCAATAGAAAATTTACGGCTTTTCTTTGCCTTTGTGTTAACAGTATTTGTTTCTGCCATGACAAATTACTTTGAATTATAATACTTTATAAATGTTTTTTAAGAATTTCTTCGCTGAATTTTTGAAGGTGCAAAGATAAGAAAAAGACTAACGTCAAAAGGCGAAAGATGAAAGATTTTTTTAGCAGTGTTATGTTATATGACTGTTTAAATGAAAAAAATATTATGTTTGCAATAATTTTTAAAAAAGTTTTTATGAAGAGAGTTTATTTAATAATGACACTTGTCTGTATGTTGTTTGTGTCATGTGGAAACGAGCCTGAAATGGCAACAGCTGAGGTTAAAAATATAGCGAATATTACAGCGACCAGCGCTACGATTATTTGCGATGTCGTTGATGATGGCGGATCGGAAGTCACTGCCAAAGGCATTTGCTGGAGCATAAATCAAAATCCGACATTGGATAATGGTAAAGGCGTTTATGGAGGAAAGAATTTAGGATATTATGAATGCGAGATGACAGGCTTAGATCCTAACACTACTTATTATGTCAGAACTTATGCGAAGAATAGCGTAGGAATGGCTTATGGTAAGGAGAAAAACTTTACTACATTAGATATCAATAATAGCGGTGATGAATTTGCTCCAGATGGTAATGTAGATGGTTATGCTTATGTCGATTTAGGATTGCCAAGTGGTTTGAAATGGGCTACATATAATATAGGTGCTAATTCTCCAAAAGAATATGGTAATTACTATGCTTGGGGAGAGGTGAATGCAAAGGCAGAATATTCGTTCGAAAATAGTTTGACAATGGGCCAGGAGATTAACGATATATCGGGTAATCCACAATATGACGCAGCTACAGTAAATTGGGGTGATGCATGGAGAATACCTACCAAAACAGAACTTGAAGAATTATTTAATGTCTGTAAATGGGAATGGACTTCAATAGAAGGTACTTATGGTTATAAAGTTAAGGGACTTAATGGTAAATATATTTTCTTGCCAGGTGCCGGATATCAAGACCAAGGAGGACAGGGTGTAGGAAATCATGGCTTTTATATGAGTTCTACTCCAGGAGAGAATTTGAATTATAGTTGTTATGTGATAAACTTTGCCAGTGATATGATTTTAAAATTACAAGTTGGTAATCGTCATTGGGGAATGAGTGTTCGTCCTGTCACAGATAAATAACAAAAAAGCGCTTCTGATCAGAAGCGCTTTTTTTATACTTGGTGACTCTGTGTCTCAGAGTCGTAGTGTCTTTAAATTACCAAGCGAACAATGGGAATTGTGACATCATATCGTTGACTTTTTCTCTTACAGCTGTCAATTTAGCTGTGTTGTCGATGTTGCTGATAACGTCGTCGATCAATTCAACGATTGGTTCCATATGTTCTTCTTTAAGACCACGTGTTGTGATAGCAGGTGTACCGATGCGGAGACCTGATGTTTGGAATGGAGAACGGCTGTCGAATGGAACCATGTTCTTGTTAACTGTGATGTCTGCTTCAACGAGTGTGTTTTCAACCATTCTACCTGTGATTTCAGGGAATTTAGAACGGAGGTCGATGAGCATGAGGTGGTTGTCTGTACCGCCTGAGATGATATTGTAACCTCTGTCTGTGAAAGCCTTAGCCATAACAGCAGCGTTTTTCTTAACTTGGAGGATGTATTCGAAGTATTCGTCTGAAAGAGCTTCGCCGAAAGCGACTGCCTTACTTGCGATGACGTGTTCGAGTGGACCGCCTTGTACGCCTGGGAATACTGCGCTGTTGAGGAGAGCTGACATCATCTTAACTTCGCCCTTAGGTGTTGTCAAACCCCATGGGTTTTCGAAGTCTTCACGCATCAAGATCATACCGCCGCGTGGACCACGGAGTGTCTTGTGTGTTGTTGTTGTGATGATGTGACAGTAATCCAATGGGTCGTTGAGGATGCCGCGAGCGATGAGACCTGAAGGGTGAGAAACGTCAGCCATCAAAATAGCACCGACTTTGTCAGCGATTTCGCGCATGCGTTTGTAATCCCAGTCACGTGAATAAGCTGAAGCACCAGCGATGATGAGTTTAGGTTTTTTCTCGAGTGCTACTTTTTCCATGTTGTCGTAGTCAACGAGACCTGTTTCAGGACTTACTTGGTAAGCTACTGGGTTATAGAGGATACCTGATGAGTTTACTGGTGAACCGTGTGAAAGGTGACCGCCGTGTGCGAGGTCGAGGCCCATGAATGTATCACCTGGTTGTAAACATGTGAGCATAACTGCCATGTTAGCTTGTGCACCTGAGTGAGGTTGTACGTTAGCGTATGTAGCGTTGAATAATTCACATGCTCTTGCTATTGCGATTTCTTCTGTTTGGTCAACGATTTGACAACCACCATAGTAACGTTTGCCTGGATAACCTTCAGCATATTTGTTTGTCAATACTGAACCCATGGCTTTTAATACTTGATCGCTGACGAAGTTTTCTGAAGCGATAAGTTCGATACCATGCATTTGGCGTTGTTTTTCTTTACGAATCAAGTTAAAAATTTTAGTGTCTTTTTTCATGACTTGTCTATTTTATTGGTATTTAATAAATTACATTAACTAAGCGTCGTACTAAACATTAAACGCTTTGAATTCTCAAAGGTATAATATTTTTTTGAATAAAAAAGGAAAAAGTTAGAATAATTAGGAATTAGGATTTTTTTAAAACTAAGGCTTTTGGCCATTGGTTGTTGGCTTTGAGCCCTGAAAGGGCGAGACATATTTAGCATAAGGCATCACTACGTGATTTTTTAGAATTTCAGAACTTCAAAATTTCAAAACATCAAAAAAGAAACTCCTAACTCCTAATTCCTAACTCCTAACTGAAAAAATCCTATCTTTGTAGAAAATAAAATCTCCAATGAACAACCTCGACGCGATAAAGAAAACGATAGAAGCAGAGCTGAAGCAATTCAATGTCTTTCTGGAAGATAGCCTTAAGTCTTCAATGCCATTGCTTGATAAGATATTGAAGTATGTCTTGAAACAGAAAGGCAAGCAAATCAGGCCTTTGTTCGTTTTGCTGGCGGCGAAATGTCATGGCGAGATCAACGAAAACACTTACAGAGCAGCTGCTTTCATAGAGTTGCTGCATACTGCCACCTTGATTCACGATGACGTGGTGGATGACTCCGACAAACGTCGTGGTTTCTTCTCTCTCAACGCTTTATGGAAAAATAAGATTTCTGTGCTCATAGGTGATTATCTTCTTTCGAAAGGTATGCTGCTGGCGTTGGAAAACAAAGACTATCAGATGCTGGATACGATATCGGAGACTGTCAAGGCGATGAGCGAAGGCGAGATTTATCAGATGGAGAAGGCGAGACGAATGGATATCACCGAAGATGATTATTACGATATAATAAGGAGAAAGACAGCTTCTTTGATTTCATCATGTTGCGTGGTCGGTGCCTTGTCGGTGAATGCGACGGAGACTCAGGTCAAGAAGATGAGGACTTTTGGTACTTTGGCTGGAATAGCGTTCCAGATCAAAGACGACATCTTCGATTATCAGATAAATAACAAGACTGGCAAGCCTGCTGGCAACGATATCCAGGAACATAAGATGACGCTTCCTTTGATACATCTTTTAAAGACAAGCTCGGCATCGGAGAGAAGGAGTATCATCAGAAAGATAAAATATCATAGTGACGATATTGAGATGCGCAAGGAGATAATCGGCAAGGTGCAGCAGAATCATTGCTTGGATTATGCCAATGAAAGGATGAATGCTTTTGTTGAAGACGCTATGAGTCAGTTGGATGAGATTAAAAATGAAGAAGCCTTGGCAAGTTTGAAGGCCTTGGTGAACTTTTGTATAGAAAGAGATAAATGATTATGAAGAGATTTTTACTTCTGATATTTGTATTTGTTTTTGGCGCTAATTTGTCGGCTCAGAATTTCTTTGGCGGTCTGATTGCCGGTGGCATCATGTCACAGGTCGGCGGTGACATGCGCGGAGGTTATAATAAACTAGGAGTCGTTGGTGGAGTATTTGCTGGACTGAATCTTTCTGAAGATATTGATGTTCAGTTGGAATTGAAATACATCCAAAAAGGTTCTTATTCTGCAGATATGGAGACTTGGATAGCTTTTGATCCGTTTCTTATCAAGTTGGATTATTTAGACTTGCCTGTAGTTTTTGGATATAATCTTAACAAGATAAATGTCAATGGCGTAAATCTTAAATGGCTGAAGCTTGAGTGTGGAGTGAGCTTTGATGTCTTGGTTAATTACAGACAAGAAATCCGAGGCGATGTGGTGTTGGCAAGCGATCCTTGGAGGCAAGTGGTTTTCAATACCATCGTTGGCGCTAGGGTGGCTGTGAAGGAGAATGTTGAGGTAGGTCTGCGCGCCATTAACTCAATGACGTCTATTTGTAATAGTTCGAAATATCAATATAGCAATGGCAATGTCACATATATCCGTCGTCTTTTCAACAGATACGGAATGTTCAACGACGTCTTGCAGATAGCGGTGTTTTGGAGAATATGATTGGGGATTTGAGGAATTGAGGAATTGAGGATCTGAGGATCTGAGGAATTGAGGAATTTTATTGCGATTGGGTGTATGGATGATGTGTCGTTTTCCATAATTAAAATTTAAAGGGATGCCGTAATTGACATCCCTATTTTGTTTCTTTTGTTATGCACTCAAAAAATCATTCCTAATTCCTAATCCTTAACTTTTCCTCAAATCCTCAATTCCTAAAAAAGTTCCAATTCTCCATTCACTGCGCCTCGTGTTCTTCCTAAGTGTCTGTAGGCGAATTCTGTCGCTTCGCGTCCACGTGGCGTTCTCATGAGGTAACCTTCTTGTATCAAGAAAGGTTCGTATACTTCTTCGATAGTTCCTGCTTCTTCGCCGACTGCTGTGGCGATGGTGTTAAGGCCGACAGGACCTCCTTTGAATTTATCTATTATTGTTGACAGGATGCGGTTGTCCATATCGTCGAGACCGTGTTGGTCGACGTTAAGGGCTTTGAGACCGATGCGGGCTATGTCGAGTGTTATCGTTCCGTTGCCTTGTATCTGGGCGAAGTCTCTGACGCGCCGCAGTAAGAGATTTGCTATACGCGGCGTTCCGCGGCTGCGGCGCGCAATCTCGAATGCTGCTTCATGCTCGATAGGGACTCTCAATATTGAAGCTGAACGTTTTATGATGTTTGATAATGTAGTCGCATTATAATATTCCAATCTCATATTGATGCCAAAGCGTGCGCGCAGTGGTGCAGTGAGCAAGCCGGAACGCGTGGTGGCTCCGATGAGAGTGAACGGATTCAAGGCTATCTGTACTGAACGAGCATTAGGACCGCTCTCGATCATGATGTCGATGCGATAGTCTTCCATGGCAGAATAGAGGTATTCTTCAACGATAGGGCTGAGACGGTGTATCTCGTCAATGAAAAGTACGTCGTTCTTTTCGAGGCTGGTGAGAAGGCCTGCGAGGTTGCCTGGCTTGTCCAAGACAGGACCGGATGTCATCTTCATTCCGACACCTAGTTCGTTGGCGATGATGTGTGACAAAGTGGTCTTTCCCAATCCCGGAGGACCATGAAGAAGAACGTGGTCTAACGACTCGCCTCTTTGCACAGCAGCGCGTGTGAAAATAAGAAGATTCTCAACGACTTGCTCTTGTCCGGCGAAGCTCTCAAAAGCCTCTGGACGCAATGCTCGTTCAATCTCTAATTCTTGCTTGCTGAATGACTTTCCGTATGCGTCTAAATTCTCGTTCATAAAAAATACTTATGTCACAAAATTACATAAAATTTGTAGTTCTTGTATTATTTTTTTACCTATCTTAGCAGAAAATTATACAAAAAAATGAAATTGTTTTTAACGACATTATTATGTGTTGTTTCAATGTGTTGTTTCTCACAAAATGAAGGTTTTGTTATTATAGAACAAGATCAACGTATTGAACAATTGATTCAAAGACAGAGAGAAATTCATGCGGCTGATAGCACCATAGATGGTTATAGAATTCAAATTTTTATGGAATCGGGCAATGATGCCGTTGAGCATGCTAATGCGCTTATCGAAGAATTCAAGCTTAAATATACTGAACTTCCTATCTATCTTGTTTTCGGTCAGCCTTATTACAGACTTAGAGTGGGTGATTTTAGAACTAGACTGGAAGCTGAAAAGGTTTTCCAGACCTTAAGCAAAGATTATAAAAAAGCATTTATTACATCTGATAGAATACAATTGCCTTACAATGTTTTTTGTGATCCTTCGTTGGATGATGAGTTGGAAATGGATGAGGCGTTGGATACAATAAACAATGATACGATTATCACTAATGATTCTATCATAGATGTCAGGTAAACTGACTTTTCCAAATGGATTTTAGTGTTTTATGTTAATGAAATACTAATGTGTGACAACGCACGTTTACTTAAAAATTAGGAATGGTTTTTGATTTCAAGCCTTAAAATTTTTACTATGGAAAATGAAGAAATAAATAAACAGATGGAGGAATTGTTCCGTCTTTTCAAGAAGATGATGGAAAAGTATCCGCCAGATTCAATGCCGGGTATTGATAAGGCTCAAGCAGAACAGCTTAGAATGATGTTGTCGAATTACGATAGCATGAAAGTCAGCTTCTCTTCTGATATGTTCGGATTCTTTGATGAAGCAACGACAAAGAAAATACTCGCTAAATTGATAGGACAGTTGCGCGAACAATTGGGCGAAGATGCTCTTGATGAAGTGGTCGAGAGAGTGTCTGTCGTCGACCAGAAAGAAAAAGAATTCGAACAGCTTCCAACACAAGACAGATATGTCGCTCTTCTCGATGCTATAGATGAAGAACTTAAGACTCCTAATCTGTCTATGGATAAAATAGATGAGTTGTTAGATAGAAGAAAGAAAATCCAGGATTCTATTTCAAAAAGTTAATAAGCAAAATATCAATATGAAAAAAACTTCTTTATTATTTGTTTTGTTGTTCTTGTTCGCTTCATTGTCACAGGCACAACTTATATCAGAAAGAACTCAGGGAAAAGTGATTATCGGTGCGGATGTGTTTACCGACTTTAGCACAGGAAAGAAATACGATAATTTCAATTTGCGTGCAATAAACCAAGGCGCTAGTGTTTATTCAATGTTTAATTTCAAGTTTGATAATTCTCCTCACTCAGCATCAGTAGGTGTTGGTTATACAGGTCACAACTATTATATGAAAGGCGCTTATCTTAGCAAGCCTTATCATGAGGTGACAGAGTTCGTCGACGTGCCTCATGACTATAAACTTAGCAAGATAAATGTCAACTATATCGATATTCCTGTGGAAGTAAGCTTCAGATTTGCTGATCAGTTCAAACTCACAGCTGGATTCAAGTTCGGTCTCTTGGCTGGAGGTAAATCTAAATTTGTAGGTGAATTGCTCGATGATGACCAGACTTACAGATTAAAGGCAAATAAAATCAGCAACTTGGAAAAATACGTCTATTCAGTCACTTTGCGTGCTGCATATAGAAGCGTCCATGTGTTTATGTCATATCAGTTCTCAGATACTTTCAAAGTCGGTGCGGGACCTTCAATTAGACCTCTTTCAGTCGGTATCGGCGTAAGACCATTTTAACGGCTAATGACTTTTGCCATTTGCCTTTTGTCGTTAGACAATAAAAATATATATTAATAAAGGTATAATAAATCCTACAGCAAATCCAGTGTAAATCTGTGAGGTGCTGTGGGATTTTAAGTATAATCTAGCGGAACCGACAATACCTGATAATATGATGCTTGAGATAAAATAAGGTAAGAATATCTGTGATGATATTGTTGTCATAATCAAGAGCGTTGCGGAAAAAGCGCCCCATCCTATTTCGTGCATACTGATCTTCCACCAGAAGTTGATCCAGAATACAATGACACATAATATCAGGTTGCAGATCAGATAGAAGTTGTATAAGGCTAAAGCATGTATGCCGTTGAAGAAACGACTGGTGATATAAAGGAAAATAACAACGATAAAGATTGGGATAAATCTCTCTTCTCTTTTCTCCATTGTAAATGATTCTATTACATTACATTTCTTCAAAACAAGAAGAGATAATGCGGGCAAAATAAAAGTGGTGCCGAAAATTACGGACAGGCAGATCTCAGTTTTTATGAATGATACTTCGCAAATACCTGATGCGATGAATATCAAAAACATCCATGTCGGTAATAGGATAGGATGAAATATTATTGATATAAATTGAGCTAACTTGTTCATTATTGATTACATTTCTTTACGTAATCTTGCTACTGGAATGTCGAGCTGTTCGCGGTATTTAGCGATGGTACGTCTTGCAATATTGTAGCCTTTCTCTTTTAATATCTGTGTCAAGACATCGTCAGTAAGAGGCTTTGACTTGTCTTCCTGTTCGATGCAGTCCATAAGTATCTTCTTGATTTCTCTTGTCGATACTTCTTCGCCTTCATCGTTTGTCAGTGATTCGCTGAAGAAACTTTTCAATGGGAATGTGCCGAATGCAGTCTGGACGTATTTGCTATTCGCTACGCGTGAAATCGTTGAAATATCAAGACCGACCTTTTCTGAAATATCCTTAAGAATCATCGGCTTGAGTTTTGTCTCGTCGCCGGTGAGGAAATATTCCTTCTGATATTCCATTATAGCTTCCATCGTGACATAAAGAGTGTTATGTCTTTGCTTGATGGCTTCGATGAACCATTTCGCAGAGTCAATCTTGTTCTTTACGAAATTGATTGCTTCTTTGTTGCTTTTGCTGTTCTTCTGTTTTGAGAAGTCTGACAGCATGTCGATATAATCTTTATTGACATGAAGTTCTGGGGTGTTACGGCTGTTCAATGTCAATTCCAGTTTTCCGCAGTTGTTATAAATTGCGAAATCAGGGATGACGTAATTTGAACGTTGTGCGCCTCCTACAGAACCTCCTGGCTTAGGATTAAGTTTAAGTATCTCTTTGAGCGCAGCGCGGAATTGTCGTTCGCTGATGCCGCTTTTCTTTATGATCTTGTCATAGTGTTTTTTTGTGAACTCGTTGAAATACTGTCTTATTATTATGATAGGAAGAGTGTAGTCGATGTCTTCCTCGTTGTCTTCCTGAAGACGAAGCAATTGTATGAGCAGACATTCTTGCAGGTTTGTTGCGCCTACTCCGGCAGGGTCGAATTCTTGTATTATGTGAAGCACTTCCATCACTTCCTCTTCGTTTACGTCTATGTTTTGTGTAAAGAGGAGGTCGTCCATGATGCCGGTGATAGGACGGCTTAGGTAACCGGAATCATCGAGGTTGCCAATGATATATGTGCCTATCTTGTATTTCTTTTCATCGAGCTTGCGATATCCAAGCTGTTGTATGAGAATGTCTTGGAAGCTCTCTTCGTCAGAGATTGGAGCTTCATAATGTTCGTCGTCGCGACTATGGTTGTTGGTTTTCAGTTTATATGCAGCGTCGTCATCGTCGTCGTCTTGCATATAATCGTCGAAATCAGAGAGCGGATCGTAATCATCGTTATTGTCATAATCCTGATCGTCTTCAAGGTTGTCGTCGTTGTCGTTGACGTCATCGTTGAAGTTTTCGTTCTCGATCTCTTCAAGAGCAGGATTTTCTTCTATCTCCTCTTTGATGCGAGAGCTGAGTTCCATAGTAGGAATCTGCAACAGTTTCATCAAGAGAATCTGTTGCGGCGACAGCTTCTGCAGCATCTTTTGCGTCTGTGTCAGTCGTTGTGAGGACATAGAAGAAGATCCTTGATATGTTTTTAAAAATTAATATTCACAGTTTTTAGGAGTACGTGGGAATGCGATAACGTCGCGGATGTTGCCCATGCCTGTGATGAATAACATAAGACGTTCGAAACCAAGACCGTAGCCTGAGTGAGGCACTGAACCGAAGCGGCGTGTGTCTAAGTACCAGTCCATTGATTCTGCTGGGATACCGACTTCTTCCATACGTTTTAACAATTTGTTGAGGTCTGTCTCACGTTCTGAACCGCCGATGATTTCACCGATGCCTGGGAACAATACGTCCATAGCTCTAACAGTCTTGCCGTCTTCGTTTTGCTTCATGTAGAAAGCTTTGATTTCCATTGGGTAATCAGTTAAGATGACAGGTCTCTTGAAGTGTTTTTCAACGAGGTAACGTTCATGTTCTGATTGTAAGTCAACGCCCCAGCCTGTAACAGGATATTGAAATTTGCCTTTCTTGTTGTGGTTGCTGTTTCTGAGGATATCGATAGCTTCTGTGTATGTCAATCTTTGGAATGGATTTTCTAAGATGAAGTGTAACTTCTCGATCAATTCCATTGATTTTTCTTCCGCTTTCTTATTCTTTTCTTCTTCTTGGAGACGTTTGCTTAAGAATTGGAGGTCGTCCATGCAGTTATCTAATGCATATTGGATCAAGAATTTAAGCATTTCTTCTGCCAAGTCCATATTGTCATTGATGTCGTAGAATGCCATTTCTGGTTCGATCATCCAGAACTCAGCGAGGTGGCGTGAAGTGTTTGAGTTTTCAGCGCGGAAAGTAGGACCGAATGTGTAGATCTTACCTAATGCTGTTGCTGCCAATTCGCCTTCGAGCTGACCTGATACTGTGAGGTTTGTAGCTTTGCCGAAGAAATCTTGTGAGAAGTCGATTTTGCCTTCTTCAGTCTTTGGCAAGTTGTTGAGGTCTAATGTTGTTACTTGGAACATTTCGCCAGCGCCTTCGCAGTCAGATGCTGTGATGAGAGGAGTGTGGATGTTGTAGAAACCTCTTTCGTTGAAGAACTTATGGATTCCGAATACCATGCAGTGACGTAAACGCATGATAGCGCTGAATGTGTTTGTACGGAAACGGAGGTGAGCGATTTCACGTAAGAATTCCAATGAGTGTTTCTTTGGTTGTAAAGGATATTTGTCAGGATCTGCTGCACCGATGAGTTCGATGCTTGTGACGTTCATCTCGACGCTTTGTCCGCTACCTGCTGATTTTACTAAGTTGCCTGTTGCTGAAACAGATGCGCCAGTGTGCATCAAAGCGAGGCTTTCTTCTGGAATGACGTTGAGGTCGATTACCAATTGGAGGTTATTAATTGTAGAACCATCGTTCAAAGCGATGAAAGCTACGTTTTTGCTGCCGCGTTTGTTACGCACCCAACCCTTGACATTTATCTCTTTGTCAAGCTCTTGCATTTGTAATGCATCTTTAAT